>NZ_JBFUJV010000018.1:0-85964 GCF_056401175.1 Nocardioides sp. P4_G10
CGCGCAACCAGCGCGAGGAACCGCCCGGTCGCTGCGCCGTAGCGCGAGGAACTGCCCGGTCACCTGAACTGCACCAGGGCGTGCTTGGTACGCCTCACCGCCCGGTCGCCCAGGTGGGGTGATCAGGTGCGATCAGTCAGTCTGCGCGACGACGCGGGTCGGCATAGTCCGACCACTCGTCGCCATCGGTATCGACCTCACTGGTGGGGTGAGTGTCTTCTCCGTGCAGCTCCTTCGCCAGCGCGCCGAAGTCCGTCTCGTGAGTCCGGTACTTCAGGTCGCGGGCAACCTTCGTCTGCTTCGCCTTCGCTCGGCCGCGCCCCATAGGGTCGACCCCCTCGCACACTTGGCCGGGGCTGTCGGAGAGCTGCCCGACGCGCCCGGTCTGATCGGTTACATATCGTGGGGACAACGCTACCTGAGCGGTGGGTGTTCCCGCACACCAAGACCGGGCATTTCGTGCTCGAAGTGCCGAATCTCATCACCAGCCGGGGTGCTGGCCCTCCAGCACGACCCGGCCGCCGTTGTCGGCGTCCGCCCGGGCCTCGCCCGCAACCCAGGCCCGGATGCCGTGTCCGGCCAGCACGGAGATCGCCGTGTCGACCGATTCGGGGGCGGTCAGCGACACCATGCCGACGCCGCAGTTGAGGGTCGCCTCCAGGTCGGCCTGGGGCACCCCGCCCACCCGGCGTACGACGTCGAAGACCGGCTGCGGGGTCCACGTCGAGCGGTCGATGCGCACCGACAGCTCCTCCGGGAGCACCCGCTCGAGGTTGGCGGCGAGGCCGCCGCCGGTCACGTGGGACATGGCGTGCGTCTCGGTGCGGTCGGCGAGGTCGAGGCAGGCCTTGGCATAGATGCGGGTGGGCTCGAGAAGCTCCTCGCCCAGCGTGCGGCCGAAGTCGTCGACCTGGCGCTCGACGGTCCAGCCTGCGCCCCCAGAATCGGTCGAGCCGAGCAGGACGTGGCGGACGAGGGAGTAGCCGTTGGAGTGCAGGCCGCTGGCCTCCATGGCGATCACGACGTCGCCGGGACGGACGCGGCCGGGACCGAGGAGCTTGCTGGCCTCCACGACACCGGTGGTGGCGCCCGCGACGTCGTAGTCGTCGGGGTCGAGCAGGCCGGGGTGCTCGGCGGTCTCCCCGCCGATGAGCGCGCAGCCGGCGACCACGCAGGCCTCGGCGATGCCCTTGACGATCGCGGCGATGCGCTCGGGGACCACCCGGCCGCAGGCGATGTAGTCGGTCATGAAGAGCGGCTCGGCGCCGCACACGACGAGGTCGTCGACGACCATGCCGACGAGGTCGAAGCCGATGGTGTCGTGGACGTCCATCATCTGCGCGATGGCGACCTTGGTGCCGACGCCGTCGGTCGAGGTCGCGAGGAGCGGCCGCTCGTAGCGGGTCAGCGCGGAGGCGTCGAAGAGGCCGGCGAAGCCACCGAGCCCGCCGATCATCTCGGGGCGGCGGGCCTTCTCCACCCAGCCCTTCATCAGGTCGATCGCCCGGTCGGCCGCCTCGATGGAGACCCCGGCGGCGGCGTACGCCCCAGAAGTGGATGCAGTGGGCTGGTCGGTCACACGGAGCTCCTCGGGTGGCGGCGTGCGCATCGGGTGCGGGTCAGGGGTTGTTGAGGACCGGCAGGGCCCGCCCCATGGTGGGCGACTGGAGCGTCGCCTCGAGCAGGTGCTTGCCGAGCAGGCTCTCGTCCGGCAGGTCGATGGGGTACTCCCCCGTGAAGCACGCCTGGCAGAGGCGCTCGGCCGGCTGGTCGGTCGACTCGATCATGCCCTCGAGCGAGATGTAGCCGAGGGTGTCGGCGCCGACGCTGGCGGCGATCTCCTCGGGGGTGAGGCCGTTGGCGATCAGCTCGGCGCGGGTGGCGAAGTCGATGCCGTAGAAGCACGGCCACTTGACCGGCGGGCTGGAGATCCGCACGTGCACCTCGAGGGCGCCGGCCTCGCGGAGCATCCGCACCTGCGCGCGCTGGGTGTTGCCCCGCACGATCGAGTCGTCGACCACGACGATCCGCTTGCCGCGGATCATGTGCTCGAGGGCGTTGAGCTTGAGCCTGATGCCGAGCTGGCGCAGCGTCTGGCTGGGCTGGATGAACGTGCGGCCGACGTAGGCGTTCTTGACGAAGCCCTGCCCGAACGGGATGCCTGACTCGGCGGCGTAGCCGGACGCCGCGGGGGTGCCGGACTCCGGCACGGGCATCACCAGGTCGGCGTCGACGGGGAACTCGCGCGCCAGCCGGCGGCCCATCTCGACGCGCGCCTCGTGCACGTTGCGCCCGGCGATGGTGGCGTCGGGGCGGGCGAGGTAGACGTACTCGAAGACGCAGCCCTTGCGGTCGGGCTCAGCGAACTTGTGGGACCGCAGGCCGTTCTCGTCGATCACGACCATCTCGCCGGGCTCGACCTCACGCACGACGCTGGCGCCGATCGTCGCGAGCGCGGCGTCCTCGCTGGCGACGACCCAACCGCGGTCGAGGCGACCGAGCACCAGCGGGCGGATGCCCTGCGGGTCACGGGCGGCGTAGAGCGTGTTCTCGTTCATCCAGACGAAGCAGTAGGCGCCGCGCAGCTGAGGGAGGACCTCCAGCGCGCGCTGCTCGAGCGTCGTGTCGGGGTGGTGGGCGAGCAGCGCGGTGACGAGGCTGGTGTCGTTGGTCGCGCCCTCGACGCCCTTGATCTCGAGCTCACCGGCGGGGCCGGGGAGGTCGGTGACCATGTCGCGCAGCTCGTGGGTGTTGATCAGGTTGCCGTTGTGGCCGAGCGCGATGGAGCCGTCCGCAGTGGGCCGGAAGGTCGGCTGCGCGTTGTGCCACGTGGACGCGCCGGTCGTGGAGTAGCGCGAGTGGCCGATCGCGAGGTGGCCCTTGAGGGAGTCGAGCGTCGACTCGTCGAAGACCTGCGAGACCAGACCCATGTCCTTGTAGACCAGGATCTGCCGCCCGTTGCTGACCGCGATGCCCGCCGACTCCTGGCCGCGGTGCTGCAGCGCGTAGAGCCCGAAGTAGGTCAGCTTGGCGACGTCCTCGCCGGGGGCCCAGACGCCGAAGACACCGCAGGCATCCTGCGGGCCCTGGTCGTGGGGGTCGATTGCCGTGGTCAGACGGCCGTCGCCGCCCATCCGCTTGCTCATCGGCTGGGGCACGCGTTGAGTCTACGGGCGAAAGCGCCCAGCGCCGCACCGGCGCCGTACGCCGGTCACCATCCGCCGACGAGGACCGAGCGGACGCGGTGGAAGGCGAGGTGCGCGGCAGCCTTGCCGACGGCCGGGAAGGGTACGACGGCGAGCAGGGCGTGGGTGCGCGTCCAGGCCGGGTCCGAGGGGAGCGCGCCCTCCGGGCCGGCGTACATCGGCGTCATCGCCCGCTCGACCGCCTCCTCGAGCCCGATCGGCGGTGTGCCGTGGCTCGGCTTCCACGTGTGGTCGAAGCGGCAGACCATGTCGTGGCCCAGTGACTCGATCAGCGACGTGACCGTGTGGAAGGGCGCGGTCGTGGTGAGGGCGGCGGCGAGCCCGACGAGTCCGGGCGGCACGACCGGCACCGGGACGCGGAGCCGGGCCAGGCCGGCCGCGCGGCCGCACACCTGCAGCAGGTCGGGGTAGGCGATGACGTCCGGTCCGCCGAGGTCGATGGCACCGCTCAGGGACTCGTCGAGGAGCGCGTCGTCAACCGCCCTCAGCACGTCGGAGACGGCGACGGGCTGGACCGAGCTGTGCATCCACGTCGGCACCGGCTGCACGAGGAACAGGGTCGCGACCTGCCGGATGATCTCGAACGAGGTCGACCCCGCCCCGATCACGACGCCGGCGCGCAGCGCGACGGACCCGTCGATGGCCGCCAGGAGGATCCGCTCGACCTCCAGCCGGGAGGCGATGTGGTCGGAGAGCTCCGCCTCCGGAACGTCGGGGACGAGTCCCGAGAGGTAGACGAGGCGTCGTACGCCGCTGTCGGCCACCGCGGCCGCGACGGTCTCGGCGGCCACCCGGTCGCGGTCGCTGAAGTCGCTGCGGTCGAGGGAGTGGACGAGGTAGACGACGGCGTCGACGTCCTCGACCGCCTCCGCCACGGTGGCGGGGTCGGTGACGTCGCAGCGGATCGCGCGGACCCGGTCGTCCCAGCCGAAGCGGTCGGGACGCGGCGGGGACGAGGACGCGGCGACGACGTCGTGGCCGTGCTCGAGCAGGTGGGGGACGAGGCGCGAACCGATGTAGCCGGTGGCGCCCAGGACGAGGACCCTCATGCTTCACCGAGGTGCTTGAGGAGGTTGCGGGAGAAGACGGTGCCCATGTGCTTCACGACACCGGACATGACGCGCTCGACCGCGGGCCGAGCCAGGCCGGGCAGCGGGAGGTTGCAGGCGATCTGCAGGTCGATGCTCACGTCGGTGCCGCCGTCGGCGTGGTCGGTGAGGTCGTAGGTGCCGTTGACGGAGGTCATCTCGTCGGGCCGTTCCGGGTCGTGCGTGAAGACGATCCGGTCCTGGGGGTGCAGCTCCATCACCTCGGTGAACTTCGGCGCCACGGAGAGGCCCAGCACCGGGATGGTGCCCATCCGCCAGGTCCACCGGTCGCCCTCGACGTCGATGCCCGTGACGTAGGGCGTGATCTTCGCGATCAGGTCGGCATCGGTGAGCGCGGCCCACACCTCGCTGCGCGGTGAGCGGAGCACGGCCGTGGAGCGGTCGCGGGCACGGAAGGTCGCCATGGCCGCCACGCTACCGACGGCGGCCACACGCGCGGACCACCCGGTCAGCGGTGAGTGACGCAGGTCTCGGGGCTCGGAAACCTGCGCCACGCACCGCTCGACGAGGCGAGAAGGTCAGCCGCGGGGCAGCTCGCCGAGGTTGCGGAGCAGGAGCGCCTCGGCCCTGACGACCTTCTCGAACTCCGCGAGGTGCAGGCCCTCGTTGGCGCCGTGGGCGCGGGTGTCGGGGTCCTCGACGCCGGTCACCAGCACGCTGGCCTGCGGGAACGTCTCGAGGAACTCGGCGATGAAGGGGATCGAGCCGCCGACGCCCATGTCGACCGGGGCGGTGCCGTCCCAGGCCTCGGCGAACGCGGCCCGCGCGGCGTCGTACGCCGGACCGCTGGCGTCGATCTGCGTCGCCTCGCCGGTGTCGACGACGGTCGTCGTGAGGGTCGCGCCCCAGGGGGTGTGCTTCTCGAGGTGCGCCTGGAGGCACTGGACGGCGTTGGCGGTCGTGTCGCCGGGGGCGATGCGCATGCTGATCCGGCAGCGCGCGGCGGGTACGAGGGTGTTGGAGGCGCCCTCGACCTTGGGGGCGTCGAGGCCGGTGATGCTGATCGACGGCTTGGTCCACAGGCGCTCGACGACCGAGCCGGAGCCGATCCACTCGATGCCCTCGGCGGCGCCGGACTCGGCGCGGAGACGGGCCTCGGGGTACTCCACGTCGGCGGCGGGGCCGGCGTGGAGGCCCTCGACCGCGACGTTGCCGGCGTCGTCGTTCAGCGACGCGATCACCCGGCTGAGCGTCATGATCGAGTCGGGGACGAGGCCGCCCCACATGCCGCTGTGGACGGCGTGGGTGAGCGTGCGGACCTCGACGTCCATCCGGACCAGGCCGCGCAGCGACGTGGTGAGGGCGGGCTCGCCGATGTCCCAGTTGCCGGAGTCGGCGATGACGATGACGTCCGCGGCGAGGCGCTCCTTGTGGGCCTCGAGCAGCTCGACGAGGGTGTCGGAGCCGACCTCCTCCTCGCCCTCGATGAACATCACCAGGTTGACCGGGAGGTCGTCGCCGAAGACCCGGACCGCGCCGAGGTGGGCGGCGATGCCGGCCTTGTCGTCCGCGGCGCCGCGGCCGTAGAGCCGATCACCACGCTCCGTCGGCTCCCACGGCGGGGAGTCCCAGTCGGCGTGGTCGTTCTCGGGCTGCACGTCGTGGTGGGCGTAGAGCAGGACCGTCGGGGCACCCTCGGGACCGGACTTCTTCGCGATCACGGCGGGCGGCGCGCCGTCGTGGGCGCGCACGATCTCGCACTCGAAGCCCTCCGCCGCGAACAGGTCGCGGGTGGCCTCGGCGCTGCGCTCGACCTCGCCGGCGCGGGCCGGGTCGGCGGACACGGACTGGATGCGGACGAGGTCCTCGAGGTCACGGCGGATGCCGGGCATGATCTCGGCGAGGCGGGCGGAGATGTCGACAGTCATCCCGACAGACTAGGACCCCTCGCTCACCCGTCGAGAGACGCCCGGTCGCCGTGCCGGCGCTCCAGCATCAGCTGCCGCTCGCTGTCGGCGAAGCCGAGCCGGCGGTAGATCCCGATGGCCTCGCCGTCGTCGTCCGCGACGATCACGAGCGTCCGCGCGCCGAGGTGCTCGAGGGCGTAGCGCCCCGCCGCGTGCACGGCGGCGGCCGCCAGCCCCTTGCGCCGGTGGTCGCTGTGCGTCTCGACGCTCTGGAATCGCGCGACGCCCTCCTCGGTGGTGAAGACAGCAGCGGTGCTGACGACCTCGTTGTCGACGAGCACCCCGAACCGGGTGCCGCGGCCGGCGTCGATGAGCGACTGCTCCTGCACGTTGCGCCCGCGGGCGAACCGCAGGTGCGACTCCTCGTCGTCGCGCTCCTCGATCGCCAGGCTCAGGCGGGCGCGGCTCTCCCAGTCCGATGCGGACTGCAGCGGGCGGACCTCGGCCTCGACCTCGCGGGGCGGCTGGAGCTCGGACGCGGTGAGCACCGACGCCACGTCGACCACGAGCCCGGCCGCCTCGAAGGCCGCACGTGCCTCCGGGGTGAGGTCGGGGGTGTCGATGCCGATGCTGACGTGGCGCGCCTCGGGGAACTCGGTGTGGAACGCGCCCACGACCTCCCGCTCACCGCCGGGCACGGGCGGCCCGGCGAGAAGGATGAAGTTGCCCCAGTAGTACGTCGGGTTGTCCGGCGTGCGGACCACGAGGTGGGTGCCGCGGTCCTCCACGACGCTGCCGGAGGCGGTCAGCAGGGCGAGGTCGGTGCGGAAGCCGAGCGAGCTCACATTCATGGGGCGCACGCTAGAGGTTGTCGGCGCCCGTGTCGGGGTCGGCCGTCGTGGACGGCGATTCGCCGGGCTCCGGATCGGCACCGGCGTCCCACTGCCAGTCGCGCACCTCGGGGAGGTCGTCGCCGTGGTCGCGCGTCCACTGACGGGCCCGACGCCGCGTGTCGACCATCAGCTGGCGGACGGCGGCGGCGCGCGGCCCGAGGTCGGGCACACGGTCGATGACGTCCATCACCAGGTGGTAGCGGTCGGTGTCGTTCATCATCACCATGTCGAACGGCGTGGTCGTCGTGCCCTCCTCCTTGTAGCCGCGGACGTGGATGTTGTCGTGGTTCGTGCGCCGGTAGGTCAGCCGGTGGATCAGCCAGGGATAGCCGTGGTAGGCGAAGACCACCGGCTTGTCGGTGGTGAAGACGGCGTCGAACTCACGGTCACCCAGGCCGTGCGGGTGCTCGCGCTCGTCCTGCAGGCGCATCAGGTCGACGACGTTGACGAAGCGCACCCGCAGCTCGGGCAGGTGCTCGCGCAGCAGGGACACCGCGGCGAGCGCCTCCAGGGTGGGTACGTCGCCCGCTGCCGCCACCACCACGTCGGGATCCCCGTCGTCGTTCGAGGCCCAGTCCCAGATGCCGAGGCCGCGGGCGCAGTGCAGGTCGGCCTGCTGGCCGTCGAGCCAGTCGAAGCTCGGCTGCTTCCCGGAGACCACGACGTTGACGTAGTGCTCGCTCTGCAGGCAGTGGGACATCGTGGACAGGAGGGTGTTGGCGTCCGGCGGCAGGTAGACGCGCACGACCTCGGCCTTCTTGTTGAGCACGTGGTCGATGAAGCCGGGGTCCTGGTGGGAGAAGCCGTTGTGGTCCTGGCGCCACACGTGCGAGCTCAGCAGGTAGTTGAGGCTCGCGATGCGCGGACGCCACCCGATCTCGCGGGTGGTCTTGAGCCACTTCGCGTGCTGGTTGAGCATCGAGTCGACCAGGTGGATGAAGGCCTCGTAGCAGCTGAAGAGCCCATGCCGCCCGGTCAGCAGGTAGCCCTCGAGCCAGCCCTGGCAGGTGTGCTCGGAGAGGATCTCCACCACCCGACCGGACCGGGCGAGGTGCTCGTCGACGTCATGGAGCTCGCCCGCCCAGACCTTGTCGGTCACCTCGTAGACGGCGTCGAGCCGGTTTGACGCGGTCTCGTCGGGCCCGAAGATGCGGAAGTTGGTGTCGTTGTCGCGGACCACGCCGACGAGCCACTGGCCCAGGACGCGGGTCGGCTCGTGGATGGACGAGCCCGGACGCTCCACCTCGACGGCGCTCTCCCGCCAGTCGGGCAGGCGCAGCGGCCGCTTGAGCAGGCCGCCGTTGGCGTGCGGGTTGGCGCTCATCCGCCGGGTGCCCGCCGGCGCCTGCTGGCGCACCGCCTCCACCGGTCGGCCGTCGTCGCCGAAGAGCTCGTCGGGGGCGTACGAGCGCAGCCACTCCTCGAGCTGCGCGCGGTGCTCGTCGTTGTCCCGGGTGCCGGCCAGCGGCACCTGGTGGGCCCGCCACGTGCCCTCGACCGGCTTGCCATCGACCACCGCCGGGCCGGTCCACCCCTTCGGCGTGACGAGCAGGATCATCGGCCACGGCCGGCGCTCGAGGTCGCCGTCCTCCCGGGCAGCGCGCCAGGTCTCGCGGATCATGTCGTGGGCCTCGTCGAGCGCAGCGGCCATCTGGCGGTGCACGTCGGTGGGGTCGTCGCCCTCGACGGTGATCACGTGGTGGCCGTAGCCGCGCAGCAGGCTCTCGAGCTCCTCGCGCGGGATCCGGGCAGGGATGGTCGGGTTGGCGATCTTCCAGCCGTTGAGGGCCAGGATCGGCAGCACCGCGCCGTCGTTGACCGGGTCGACGAACTTGTTGCCGTGCCAGCTCGCGGCCAGCGGGCCGGTCTCGAACTCGCCGTCGCCGACCACCGCGGTCACGACGAGGTCGGGGTTGTCCATCGCGGCGCCGTAGGCGTGCGAGAGCACGTAGCCGAGCTCGCCGCCCTCGTGGATGGAGCCGGGTGTCTCCGGGGCGACGTGGCTCGGGATGCCGCCGGGGAAGGAGAACTGCCGGAACAGGCTCGACATCCCGTCGCGGTCGTCGCCGATCGCGGGGTACACCTCCGAGTAGGTGCCCTCGAGCCACGCGTTCGCGACCGCCGCCGGCCCGCCGTGGCCCGGCCCGCACAGGATGATCGCGTCGACGTCGCGCTCGCGGATCAGCCGGTTGAGGTGGGTCCAGACGAGGTTGAGCCCTGGTGTGGTGCCCCAGTGACCGAGCAGCCTCGGCTTGATGTCCTCGCGCTCGAGCGGACGCTCGAGGAGCGGGTTGTCGAGCAGGTAGATCTGCCCGACGGAGAGGTAGTTGGCCGCACGGAACCAGAGGTCGAGATCGCGGACCTGGTCGTCGGTGAGGGTGGTCGCCATGGTTCTTCGTACCGGAAACCTGCGCCCGTGTGTATCCCCCGTCGCGGACGAGGCCGGTGCTGCGCCCGCCTAGAGCGGGAGGTAGGCCGAGAGGTCGGTGCGCTCGCCGCTCGCGACGACCAGCCCTGCGTCGACCGCCTCGCCCCACGTCGTACGACCGGTGGCGAGGGCCAGCCAGGTCTCGCCGTCGGTCTCCACGACGGCCGGCGGGGTGCCCCGGGTGTGCCGCACGCCGGGCACGACCTGGACGGCGGCGAAGGGCGGCACCCGGACCTCGACCGACCGTCCGGGGGCGAGCACCTCGAGGCGCGCGAGGTAGTGCTTGACCAGCGCCCGGGTGTCACCGTCGGCGTGGGCCGTCGCGAGCTGGTCGGGGGTGAGGACCTTGAGTCGGGCGGGCACGCCCCGAGGCTAGACCGACCGCCTCACCCGATCGAGTCGAGGACCTCCACGCACGCCGCCCAGGCGTCGCTGTCGGTGTCGATCACGTCGAAGTGGCCGCCGGTGACCTCGACGAGCGTGGCCTCGGCGCCCGCGGCGGTCGCGGCGTCGACGTAGGTCTCGGCCTGGCTGAACGGGACGGTGTCGTCGTCACGGGCGTGCACCGCCCAGACCGGGACGTCGAGGGGCACCTGGGTGAGCGGGTCGGCCTGCTCGTACGTCGCTGCGTCGGGGTCGCCGAGGAAGGCGAGTGCGGCGCCGTCCCCGAGGTCGTCCGCGACCGCCGCCCGCAGGTCGAGCACTCCGGCCTGGCTGACGACGTGGGTGAGGGCCGGGCCGTCGGCCCAGCGGTCGAGGCGCAGGCGCGCGCCTGCCCAGGTGGCGAGGTGCCCGCCGGCCGAGTGGCCGAGCGTGACGACCGGCCCCGTGGCGTCGGCGGCCACCGCACCGATCGCGGCGTGGACGTCGTCGAGGGTCGCCGGGAAGCCGCCGCCGTTGCCGACCCGGCGGTACTCCACGTTGGCCGCCGTCCAGCCGCGCGCCACCAGGTCCTCGGCGAGCGGGGCGCCGTAGTCAGCGCCGTACTGCGCCTTCCAGAACCCGCCGTGCAGGACGATCACCAGCCCGCGACTGGCACCCTCGGGGACGTGGAGGTCGACCCACTGGCTCGGGTCGTCGCCGTAGGTGATGCGCTCGGGTTCGCTGGCCACGCCTCCCACCCTGCCGGACGGCTCGTCGGCGCACCCGGCCAGGACGGCCGACACGCCGACCACCCCCGCAGCAGCCAGCACGGCGCGGCGGCTCGGGCCCGTCACCCGGCGGGCTCGGTGGGATCGGTCGGCTCGTCGGGGTAGGGCTGCACCATCTGCACGAGCAGGTAGGTGCGGCGTTCCGGGTTGCGACCCCGGGTGCGGTCGGCCCACGCGTCGACGAGGTCGTCGATCTCCTCGCGCAGCTGGTGGGCCTCGGCGTCGGTGAGCTTGAGCGCGTGGTCGGAGGTGCTGAAGACCCCACGACCTTCCTTCCGGCTCATGGCGAAGGACCGGTCGACCACCTGGTGCAGCCAGGCGAGCTTGCTGGAGCGGTACACCTCGACGGCCGCCCTCCCGCCGGGCTCCTCCGCCAGCTTGCTCAGCTCGACCCGGTAGCCCCCCGCCGCGGCGGCGCGCCAGACCCGGTCGCGCTTGTCGCGCGCCTCCTCCGGGGCCTCCTCGACGAGGCCGTACTTCGCGAGCTGGCGCAGGTGGAAGCTGGCCTGGTTCGCCGGGATGCCGAGCTCACGGGCGATGTCGGCCGCCCGCGCCGGCCCCGAGGCCTGGAGCTCGTCGAGGACGCGGGTGCGGACCGGGTGGGCGATCGCCCGCAGCACGCGCGGGTCGCTCAGCGGTTGGGGCTCGACCATGACGGCACCCTACCGGAATTGCGCACGCACTATTGCGCAACATTGCTTGCGCAACATATGGTGCGGACATGCCCGGATACCGACAGCTCTCGAGGAACCGCGACTTCACCGTGCTCTGGATCGGCGACACCGTGAGCGAGCTCGGCAGCGCGCTGTCGATGTTCGCCTTCCCCCTCATCGCCTACGCCCTCAGCGGCTCGGCGCTCACCGCCGCCCTGGTCGAGGCCGCCTACCTCGGCGGCCTGTGCGCCACGCTGCTGCCGGCCGGCGTGCTCGCCGACCGCGTGGACCGCAAGCGGATCATGCTCGTCTCCAGCGCCACCGGCTGCGCGGCGTACACCTCGCTCGCGGTCGCGGGGGCGACCGGCAGCCTCACGCTCCCCCACCTCGTCGTGGTCGCCCTGGTCGCGGGCGTGGCCGCCGGCGCGTTCAACCCCGCTCAGCTCTCGGCGATCCGGTCGGTCGTCGCCACCGACGACCTGCCGACCGCCCTCAGCCAGAACCAGGCCCGGCAGCACGTCGCCTCGCTGCTCGGCGGGCCGCTCGGAGGCGCGTTGTACGCCGTCACGCGGTGGCTGCCGTTCGCCGTCGACGCCATCACCTTCGCGGTCGCGTGCGCGACGGTCAGTCGCGTGCGCACCGACCTGTCGGCACCGCATCGTCGGCGCGAGCCGCTGCTCCAGCAGCTCGGCGAGGGATTCCGGTTCATCTGGCGGCGTCCGTTCTTCCGCACACTGACGGCCTGGTCGGCACTGACCAACCTGGTGACCAACGCGATCTTCTTCGTCGTCCTCCTGCGGATGGTCACCGAGGGCGTTCCCGCCGCGCAGATCGGCCTGGTCTCGATGGCCGCGGGCCTCGGCGGCATCCTCGGCTCGGTGCTGGCACCGAGCCTGATCCACCGGATGCCGACCGGTCGCCTGACCGTGCTCATCGGCTGGATGTGCTGCCTGCCCCTCGTGCCGCTGACGGTGTCGTCGAGCGTGTGGACCGCGTGCGCGAGCACGTTCTTCCTGCTGCTCCTCAACCCGGTCGGCAACGCCGGCATCAGCTCCTACCGGATGGCCGTCACCCCGGCCCACCTGCAGGGCCGGGTGGGCTCGACGAGCCAGTTCGCGTCGATGTCGGTGATGCCCCTGGCGCCGCTGCTCGGCGGCTACCTGCTCGAGCACCAGCGCGGCACCACGGCGATCACCGCTCTCGTCGTGGCGTCCGCCCTGCTGGCTGTCCTGCTCACCTCGAGCCGGTCGATCCGGTCGGTGCCGCGCCCCTCGGAGTGGGCCACCCACGAGGAGTCGGAGCCCGTGCTGGCCGCCTGAGCCCGCCGGGGGGTAGTCCAGTGGGAAGTGGCTGCCCGCGAGCATCCAGGACAGCCATTTCCCACTGGACTACCCCGGCTCGCCGGCGCGGGAGAAGCGGGCGCCGACCTCGGCGACCCTCTCCGCCAGCTCGGGCGGCGACTCGACGACGAAGTCCGCGCCGGAGCCAGCCAGCACCATCACCGGCCAGCCGAGGTCGTCGACGTTCATCTCGAGCACACACCCGGTGCCGTCCTCGCTGACGGTCCCCCAGCGGCCCACCTGTGCGGCGAGGTCGGCGGCCGGCATCGCGAGCCGGACGCGTACGGCGTGGCGCTGGGGCATCCGGCGGATGCCCTGCTGCACGAAGGCGAGCGCGTCGTCGGCCGGCAGCTCACGCGGGCGGAAGCGCTGACCGGTGGGCTCGGGGTCGGCGACCCGGTCCAGCCGGAAGCTGCGCCAGTCCGTCCGGTCGCGGTCCCAGGCCACGAGGTACCACCGGCGACCGAGGGAGACGAGGCGCAGCGGCTCCACCCGGCGGTGGCTCACCTCGGCCTCACGCGCGGCGTAGTCGAAGCGCAGCAGCTCGCTGTCGCGGCAGGCCTGCGCCAACGTGGTCAGCACCGTCGCGTCGACGACGGGCGCACCCTCCCACGGCCCGGGGGCGTCGGTCTGGGACGCGACGGCGTCCATCTGCCGGCGCAGCCGCGGCGGCATCAGGGACAGCACCTTCGACAGCGCCTGCACCGACCGGTCGTCGGTCCCGGCGACCGCGCCGGCAGCCGCCGTGCGCAGGCCGACGGCGATCGCGACGGCCTCCTCGTCCTCGAGCAGCAGCGGCGGGAGGGAGCCGCCGGCGCGCAGCTGGTAGCCACCGGCGGCGCCCCGCACGGCGTCCACGGCGTAGCCGAGGTCGCGCAGCCGGTCGACGTCGCGACGGAGCGTGCGAGGGCTCACCTCGAGGCGGTCCGACAGCTCCGGGCCCGGCCAGTAGCGGTGGGTCTGGAGCAGGGACAGCAGCCGCAACATCCGCTCGCTCGTGCTCATGGGCCCAGATTAGATCGCAATGCGGACAGTAACTGACCGCATGGTTCCCTAGCGTCGGGGACATGACCTACCACCACCACACTGGACCGGCGATCGTGACGCGTGGCCTGACCCGCCACTTCACCTCGCGCAAGCAGACGGTCGAGGCCGTGCAGGGCCTCGACCTCGAGATCGGGCAGGGCGAGCTGGTCGCCTTCCTCGGTCCCAACGGAGCGGGGAAGTCGACGACCCTGCGCATGCTGACCACCCTGATCGCCCCCACCTCGGGCTCGGCGAGCGTCGCCGGCCACGACGTCGTCAGCGCCCAGCGCGACGTACGCCGGGCGATCGGCTTCGTCGGGCAGGGCAACGGTGCCGGGCACCGCCAGCTCGGCCGTGACGAGCTGGTCAGCCAGGGCCGCGCGCACGGCCTGTCCCGCGCCGACGCGCGGCGTCGCGCCGCCGAGCTGGTCGAGGACCTCGACCTCACCGCGGTCGCCGACCGCAAGGTCTCCTCCCTCTCCGGCGGCCAGCGCCGCCGGCTCGACATCGCGATGGGACTGGTCCACCTGCCGCGGGTGCTCTTCCTCGACGAGCCCTCCACCGGTCTCGACCCGCAGAACCGCGCCAACCTCCAGGAGCTGATCCGCCGGCTGCACGCCGAGACCGGCAGCACCGTCGTGCTCACCACGCACTACCTCGAGGAGGCCGACGCCCTGGCCGGTCGCGTCGTGGTCGTCGACCACGGCCGGGTGATCGCCGACGACACCGCGGCCCGGCTCAAGAGCGGGCTGGGCGACCTGGTCCGGCTCGGCTTCGGCTCGCCCGGCGACTCCGCCCGGGCCGCTGCCCGGCTGGAGCGGGTGCCCGACTCCCGCGTCGAGGTCGACGGCTCCTCGCTCGACCTGCGGGTCATGGACGGCTCCGCGATGGTCGGTGAGCTGCTCGCCGACCTGGCCGCGGACGGCGTACCCCCGACGCGGGTGGAGGTCGCACGACCCACCCTCGACGACGTCTTCCTCGACCTCACCGGTCGCAGCCTGCGCGAGACCCAGTCCACCGGCACCACCGGATCCACCCCCTCCACCACCGAGTCCGAGAGCGAGGTCGCAGCATGAGCACCTTTGTCACCGACACCTGGAACGTGATGAACCGCGAGCTCAAGCCCGTGTGGCGCGAGCCGATGGCGGTGGTCTTCGCGATGATCCAGCCCCTGGTCTTCCTCGGCCTCTTCGCGCCGCTGCTCCCCGAGATGGCCGACGGCTCGGCGCTGCAGTGGTTCGTGCCGGGCATCGTCGCCATGACCGCCCTGATGGGGGCGTCGTTCACCGGGGCCAACCTGATGGAGGAGATGCAGTCCGGCTCCCACGAGCGGCAGCTGGTCTCACCGCTGGGGCGTCCGGCGCTGCTGGTCGGCCGCGCACTCAAGGAGGTCGTGCCGATGCTGATGCAGGTCGCGCTCATCGTCGCGGTCGTCACGCCGTTCGCCTTCGACCTGCACCTGGGCGGGGTGCTCGTGGCCACGCTGGTGCTGTCGGTCTTCAGCGTCGGGGTCGGCGCGCTGTCGTTCGCGCTGGCGCTCGCGTCGAAGGGCCAGGACTGGATGTTCTGGACGATCCAGCAGACGCTGCTGTTCCCGACCCTCCTCACCGCGGGCGTGCTGCTGCCGGTCGAGGGGGCGCCGCGCTGGCTCGAGGTCATCTCGATGCTGAACCCGATGACGTACGTCGTCGACGCGACGCGCGCGCTCTTCGCCGGCACCTTCCCGGCCGACGTCGTCCTCCAGGGCGTGCTCGGCGCAGGCGTCGTCGCGGCCCTCGGGCTCGTCGTCGGGGTGCGGGCGATGCGCCGCTCGAGCTGACGTCCGAGGCGCGCGATCCCCGATATCCGGGGAACCTCCCGCCTTGTCGGCCGAAACTTCGGCCGACAAGCGGGAACTTCGGCGTCGAAGTCCGCCGGTCAGGAGCCGAGGACCGCCGGGAGGGTCGCGCGCCAGGCGGCCTTGGCCTCGGCGACGGGGAGGTCGAAGGCACCCTCGACCGAGATCGCGTCGCCGCCGGTGCGGCCGATCGGCGTGACGGGCACGCCGTGCTGCTGGGCCAGTGCGACCAGCGCGTCGGCCTGCTCGTCGGTCACCGTCACGAGCGCGCGGGCGGTGGACTCGGAGAAGAGTGCGACGAACGCGTCGTCGGCCACCGTGGCCAGCGAGATCGTCGCGCCGATGTCGCGGGAGAACGTCGACTCGGCGAGCGCCTGGGCCAGGCCGCCGTCGGAGAGGTCGTGGGCGCTGGTGACGACGCCGTCGCGGGCGGCGTCCTGCAGCAGTGTGGCGAGCGCCTGCTCAGCCGCGAGGTCGAGCGCCGGCGGCATCCCGCCGAGGTGGCCGTGCACGACGTGCGCCCACTCGGAGCCGGAGAGCTCGTCCCGGGTCTCGCCGAGCAGGAACACCCGCTCCCCCTCTGCGCCGAAGCCGGTCGGCGTACGACGCGTGACGTCGTCGATGACCCCGAGGACCGCCACGACGGGGGTCGGCAGGATCGCCGTCTCGCCGGTCTGGTTGTAGAGGCTGACGTTGCCGCCGGTGACCGGGATGCCGAGCTCGAGGCACGCGTCCTTGAGACCGCGGCACGCCTCGGCGAACTGCCACATCACGTCCGGGTCCTCCGGCGAGCCGAAGTTGAGGCAGTCGGAGACGGCGAGCGGGCGGGCGCCGCCGGTGGCGACGTTGCGGTAGGACTCGGCCAGCGCGAGCTGCGCGCCCGTGTAGGGGTCGAGCTTGGCGAAGCGGCCGTTGCAGTCGGTGGACACCGAGACGCCGAGGTTGGTGTCGGAGTCGACGCGCACCATGCCGGAGTCGGCCGGCTGGGCCAGGACGGTGTTGCCCTGCACGTAGCGGTCGTACTGGTCGGTGATCCACGACTTGTCGCAGAGGTTGGGCGAGGCGACGAGCTGGAGCAGGGTGTCGCGCAGCTCGGCACCGGACGACGGGCGGGACAACGCCTCGGCACCATCGGCCTGGAGGGCGTCCTGCCAGTCGGGGCGGGCGAACGGCCGCTGGTAGGTCGGACCGTCGTGCGCGACGGACCGCGGGGGTACGTCGACCACGCGCTCACCGTGCCAGTCGATGTGCAGGCGGCCCGAGTCGGTCACCTCACCGACGACGACGGCCTCGACGTCCCACTTCTCGCAGATCGCCATGAACGCGTCGACATCCGATGGCTCGACGACCGCCATCATCCGCTCCTGCGACTCGCTCATGAGGATCTCCTCGGGAGCGAGGGTGGAGTCGCGCAGGGGCACGCGGTCGAGCTCGACGTGCATGCCGCCGTCGCCGGCCGACGCGAGCTCGGAGGTGGCGCACGAGAGCCCGGCGCCGCCGAGGTCCTGGATGCCGGCGATCACGCCGGCGGCGAAGAGCTCGAGCGTGCACTCGATGAGCAGCTTCTCCATGAACGGGTCGCCGACCTGCACGCTCGGCCGCTTGGCCGGACCGGTCTCGTCGAAGGTCTCGCTGGCCAGCACGGACACGCCGCCGATGCCGTCGCCACCGGTGCGGGCGCCGTAGAGCACCACCTGGTTGCCGGTGCCGGTCGCGTTGGCGAGGTGGAGGTCCTCGTGGCGGAGCACGCCCACGCAGAGGGCGTTGACCAGCGGGTTGCCGGCGTAGGTCTCGTCGAAGACGGCCTCGCCGCCGATGTTGGGCAGGCCGAGGCAGTTGCCGTAGCCGCCGACGCCAGCCACGATCCCGGGCAGCACGCGCGCGGTGTCGGGGGCGTCGAGCGGGCCGAAGCGCAGCGGGTCCATCACCGCGACCGGGCGGGCGCCCATCGCGAGGATGTCGCGGACGATGCCGCCGACGCCGGTGGCCGCGCCCTGGTAGGGCTCGACGAACGACGGGTGGTTGTGGCTCTCGACCTTGAACGTCACGGCGTAGCCCTGGCCGATGTCGAGCACGCCGGCGTTCTCGCCGATGCCGGCGAGCATCTTGCCCACCGGCGTCTCCTGCGGGATCTCGCCGAACTGCTTGAGGTGCACCTTGGTGGACTTGTAGGAGCAGTGCTCGCTCCACATCACGCTGTACATCGCGAGCTCGGAGCTCGTCGGACGACGGCCCAGGATCTCGCGGATCCGGGCGTACTCGTCGGCCTTGAGGCCGAGCTCGGCCCAGGGCTGGTCGCGCTCGGCGTCGGTGGCCGCCAGGGCCACCGTGTCGAGGGTGCTCGTCGCGCCGGACGTCGTGAGACTGGCGTTCGTGGCAGGGCGGGACTGCGGGGCGGCGCTCGTGTCGGGCACGGCGCCAATCTACCGGCGCCGCGGACCCGGTCGGCCGCCGGTCCACCAGGTCGCGACCGCCCGGAGGCTAGGTCAGCAGCCCGTCGGCGATGACCTCGAGCATCGGACGCACGGTCGCGAGCTCGAGGTCGGAGGTGTCGGCGATGGTGGCGACCCCGCCGACGAGGCGCGCGACCTGCAGCGGCGTTACGTCGTCGCGTACGGCGCCCTCCGCCCGCAACTCGTCGAGCACCCGCCCGCCCGCCACCTGCAGCACCTCGCACTTGCTGCGGATCGGGGAGGTGTCGTCGCCCATGGCGCCCGTGATCTTGGCCGGGCCGCCCTTGTGCACGCTGATCAGCCGGACGTACTCCTCGAACCAGTGGAGGAGCCGCTCGCGGGGTCCTCCCTCGTGGGCGAGAGCCTTCTCGGTCGTCTCCTCGACGTGGTCGACCCACGCCTGCATGACCGCGTCGATGAGGTCGTCGCGCGTGGGGAAGTGCCGGTAGAGCGTGCCCGGTCCGACGCCCGCCTGCTTGGCGATGAGGTCGAGGGACGCGTCGTAGCCCTGCTCCCGGAACACCTGTCGAGCCACCTCGACGATGCGGTCACGGTTGCGCTGGGCATCGGCACGCACGGAAATTTCCCTTCGGTCTTGCTAAACGGAGACAGTCTCCGTATTGTCGTGGAGGAAGCGGAGGCATCCTCCGGATCTACTGTACCTCGGCCCCACAGGGTCAGAACAGGACTGCACCTCATGTCATCCACCACCTCCCTGCTCCCGCAGGGGTCCCGGCACGAGCTCCCGACCGAGCTGCCGCCGCAGGCCGGCCGCGCCGCCGCCGGCATCGCGATCGTCCTGGTCGCCCAGCTGATGATCGTGCTCGACGCCACGGTCGTGAACGTCGCGCTCCCGCGCATCGACGCCGACCTCGCCTTCGGCCCCGCGTCCCTCTCGTGGGTCCTCAACGCCTACACGCTCGCCTTCGGCGGGCTCCTGCTCCTCGGGGGGCGCCTCGGCGACGTCCTCGGCCGCCGCCGCACCTTCGAGGTCGGGCTCGCCGTCTTCACCGTCGCCTCCGCGCTCGGCGGGCTCGCCCAGACGCCGGGCCAGCTCGTCGCGACCCGCGCGCTCCAGGGCGTCGGCGCGGCCCTCGCTGCACCGAGCGTCCTCGCCCTGCTGACCACGAGCGCGCCCGACGAGGCGGCTCGCAACCGCGCCCTCGCCCTCTTCGGCGCGGTCTCCTCGGGCGGCGCCTCCATCGGCCTCGTCCTGGGCGGCCTGCTCACCGACGTCGGGTCGTGGCGGTGGACGCTCTTCATCAACGTGCCCCTCGGCATCGTCGTGCTGCTGCTCGTCGGCCGGTTCGTCGACGAGACCGCACGTCGTCCCGGACGCTTCGACCTCGTCGGCGCAGCGAGCGCGACGGTCGGCGCCGTGTCCCTCGTCTGGGCCCTCATCGGGGCTCCCGAGCACGGCTGGGGCTCGGCGCGCACCGTCGCCGGCTTCGTCCTCGGCGCCGCACTGCTCCTGCTGCTCGCCCGCACCGAGGCACGGCACCCGCACCCGATGGTGCAGCCGCACCTGGTCCGCAACCGCCGCCGCGTCGGCGCCCTCGTCGCGATGGCGCTGGTCGTCGGCGCGAACCTGTCGATGTTCTTCCTCGTCGTCCAGTACGCGCAGACCGTCCTGGGCTTCGGGCCGCTGATGTCGGGCGTGGCCTTCCTCCCCTTCAGCCTCGGCATCTTCGCGATGTCCCGCGTGACCCCGTCGCTGATCGGCAGGGTCGGTCCGCGCGCGATGGTGATGACCGGCACGGGCGCGCTCACCCTCGGGTATGCCTGGCTCAGCGCGGCGGGCACGGACGGCACCTACCTCGGCACCGTCTTCGGTCCGATGGTGATCGCGGGCCTGGCCACCGGCCTGGTGTTCATGCCCATCACGGTCACTGTCCTCGCCGGCGTCGAGCCCGAGCACGCTGGCTCGGCGTCCGGTCTCCTGCAGACCACCCAGCAGCTCGGCAGCGCCGTCGGCGTGGCCGTCATCGTCTCGGTGTACGCCGCCGGCGCGGTGCCGGGGCAGCTCGTGCCCGGTCTGCAGGCGGCCTTCCTCACCTCGGCGGGCTTCGCCGCGGTGGCGCTGGTCGTCACGGCGGCCCTGCTCCGGGCGCCCGCGACGCAGGTGGTCGAGCTGGTCGACGACCGCGGGCCGGAGGCCGTCGCCGAGGCGGCCTGACCATCGGGAGGAGCTCCGTCGGGGTGGCCGTGCGCCTACCGGCGGGGCTCGTCCGCGTGACCGCCCGGGGTCGGCTGGTGGACGACCCGCACGGCCTGACGCCGCTCGCCGCCGCCGGCGGGCTCGTCGTCGGTGTCCGCCCCGTCCTCGACGAGGTCGAGCTCGAGGACCTCGTCCGTCTCCTCGCCGTCGTCGTCGCGGCGCGAGTCCTTGCCGGCAGCCCTCGCCCGCGCCTCGCGCGCCACCTCCCGCTCGGCCTTGCGGGCGGCACGCTCGGCGCGCTTCTCCTCGAGGGCCGCCCGCTTGGCCTCGCGCACCGCCTCCTTCTCCCGGGCGGCGCGGGCGGCGGTCTCCTCCGACGCCGTGCGCTCCAGACGCGGGGTCTGCATCCGGGCCGGACCGCTGCGGCCGCTCGCCGTGCCGCGCGACATCGACCCGGCACGCGCGGCCATGCCGCCGGCCCCCATCCCGCCGATGGGCGGCGTGCCCGTGAGCGGCCGCTTCGCTCCGCTCCCGCGCCGGCCGAGCAGCCCGCCCGCCGCGGCCGCGGACAGCGACGTCAGTCCTGATGCGGAGAGTCCCGTCAGGTCGGGGACGGACACCGAGACCGGGGCCAGCGGTGGCAGTGCGGTGACACCGGCCTGGGCCGCTCCGGGCACCGAGGTGGACGGCGGCGCGATCGTGCCGACTCCCGACTCCTCGCCCCCGGGCCCGCCGAAGCCCCCGAAGCTGCCCCCGGTGAGCGTGAGCAGCTCGGTGCGCACGGTGACCAGCTCGGCGCGGGTCGACCGGAGCCGGGCGCTCTCCTGGTCGAGCGCGACCGTGAGTCGCTGGCGGATGTCGTCGGTCTCGGCCTGGCCACGGGTGACCTTGCCGCGGTCCTCGTCCTCCGAGGGCTTGAAGACCAGGTGACGCGACTCCCCGACCACCTCGTGGGGCACCGCCGCGACCGTCGTCCAGGCCCGGTCGAGGTCCTTCTGCGACGACGTCATCAGCGTGGCGGACGCGCGGAGGCAGTCGGCGATCCGGTCGGCCAGGGAGGTGAACCGGTCGAGGTGGGCGAGCACCTGCTTGCGGTGCTGCTCGTAGCTCTCGGCCGACGCCGCGTCCCACCCCTCGGTGGCGCGCCGCGCGGCGTCGACGAGCTCGTCACCGCGACGCGACACCAGCGCGCTGACCTCGGTCCACCGCTGGGCGGCGGCCTCGAGCGGCCGGACGTCGGCGCGCAGCTCCCACGGGTTGGCCGGCACGGTCAGCGACCTCCCGGTCCCGGCATCATCCCGAACGGCCCCTCGCCCAGCAGGTGGGTGGCGCGGTCGAGCTCGGCGGCGACCGTGTCGTCGGCGCGCAGGGCGTCGCGGGCGGCATCGACGAGCCCGGCGACGCCCAGCTCGAGGGCGCCGGCGAGCGAGGTCAGGACCTCGTCGGCGTCGGCCAGCGCATCGGCGTAGGACGCCGCGAGGTTGGCGGTGCCGGTCGCGTCGCCGAGCGCCACGCACGCCTCGGCGAGCTCGTCGACGGCGTCGGCCCAGTCCTGCCGCATCGCGTCGAGGACGCGCTCGGACGAGCCCGCCAGCTCGACCAGCCGGGCCGGCTCGACCTGCATCAGGGATCGCTTGCCGCTTGCACTCACCTCAGCGGAATACCCCCGACGGCGGGAGCCAAACACGGTCGCGGTGGACCTGTGGGCAAACATTCCGGCAGGGCCGGTTTCGCCGCGTCGCGTTCGGGGAAGACGATCGAGCACGACCCACCCCCGCCCGCCCTCGCCCGTTCCAGGAGCCGCGATGAACGCCGTGATGACCGTCGACCTCTCCGAGCTCGACGCCTGGTCCGCGCAGGTCCAGCGCGCCGGCGACGACCTCTCCGGCATCGCCCGCAACGGCGGCAACGCGCTCGTCCAGACCGACTTCGGTCCCATCCTCGAGACCATGATGGGCGCCTACAACGCCCTGCTGCCCTCGGTGCACCAGTCGCTGGAGGACAACGGCGCCGGGATGCGCGACCACGCCGAGGCGCTGCGGGCCACCGCCCGCGACTTCACGCTCACCGAGGACGGCGTCGTACGCCGCCACAACGCCACCGGTGTCGACGGCCGCGACGGGTCGAGCAGCTTCTGGGACGTCGCCGACACCACCATCCGGCGGGCCGGGCCCACCGAGAGCAGCCTTCCCCAGATCAGCTTCGGCTTCCCCTACGACACCGTGTGCGACCTGGTGCGGATGCTGACCGGCTTCGACATCCGCGCCGAGCTCGCGGAGAAGATCGGCGGCGACGTCGTCGGTGCGTCGAGCCAGGGCTCGTCCTTCGGTGCGCTCGGCCAGTCGATGCGCGGCGTCGCGTCCAACCTCCAGAGCGGGAGCTCGACGATCTCGCGGACCTGGCAGGGCGGCGCGTCCGACGCGGCCGTCAAGCAGATCGGCACGTGGGTCGGCTCGCTCGACGCCCAGGCCGGCCAGCTCGTCCAGATGGGCCAGACCGTCGTGCAGATCTGCCGCGACGCCTGGCAGACCGCTCTCTCGGTGGTGCAGTGCGTGAAGGCGGCGGTGCAGACCGTCTCCTCCGCGCTGGCGACGATGAGCATCCCCGGTGTCGGCTGGGCCCGCGTCGTCCAGGCCGTCTTCCAGGCCTTCCAGGCGGTGATGAAGGCCTACAAGGCGCTGATGAAGCTCATCAACATCCTCCAGCAGGTGAAGTCGCTCATCGCGACGGTGAAGAACTTCTTCGACGGCGACAAGGCGCCCGTCTCGACGCCCGGCGCCCCCGTCTCCACCGGCGCGCCGAGCAGCGTGACGCGCGACCCGAGCACCGTCACCACCCCGACGGTCGGCCAGCGCCCCGTGCCGGTCGCACCGGCCCTGTCCTAACCTCCCGCCATGGACGATCACCGCAGCCAGGCGGAGATCCTGGCGGCGATCAGTGAAGCGCGCGAGGACCTGACCGCGAGCCTGGCAGACCTCCAGGCCACCGTCGACCAGCTCAACGCGCGCCCACTGCTCACCGACGAGGAGAAGCAGGCGCTCGAGGAGCAGGCCGAGTCGGGCGAGCTCGGCGACGACATGAAGACGCTGGTGAGGAAGATCCGCGGCGGCGAGGACACCTGGGAGCAGGTCTTCTCCGGCCAGTCCCCCAACGGCGCGCTGCTCCAGGGCCACCTGGACCGGATGGTCGAGGAGCACCAGGACGACATCGCGCTGGCGTTCGAGGAGCTCGTCGAGGAAGAAGAGGCCAAGGGCAACTTCCTCCTCGACGACGTGCCGACCGCCGACTGACCCCGGCGAACTACAGGTCTGTAGTTCTGCCGAACGGCTGTTACGTGTGTGACTCATGTGGTTCTCTGGGTCCGCCTGCCCCGCGACACGCCCTTCCCCGCCTGCCTGGAGTCACCCATGCGCCGCGCCCGCCAGACCCGACCTCGTACGCTCGTCCGGACCGTGACGGCCGCCCTCGCGCTGGTGCTCGTCGCACCGCTCGCCGGGTCGTCGACCGCGACCGCCGACGAGCCCGCACCGCAGGCCCGCAAGCTCGCCTCGCAGGGCCAGGTCGCCCTCGCCACCCCGGGCGACTTCACCGGCTACGGCTTCGACCAGTGCGTCGCGCCGGCCCAGTCGGCGATGGACGCGTGGTGGAAGAAGTCGCCGTTCACCGCGGTCGGCATCTACATCTCCGGCGACTCCCGCGCCTGCCGCACCCAGCTCAACCTCAGCTCCACCTGGGTCGCCGCCCAGGTCGCCCGCGGCTGGCGGCTGCTGCCCATCGCCCTCGGTCCGCAGGCGTCGTGCCAGCCGCGCTTCCCGCGCTACAAGGACGACTTCAAGATCTCGCCGAGCCCCACTGGCGGCTACGCCACGGCGGCCGCGCAGGGTGCGACCGAGGCCGACAAGAACGCGGCCGACGCAGCGACGTACGGCATCGGCGCGGGCAGCACGATCTGGTACGACCTCGAGGGCTTCAACCTCAACGACACCCACTGCCGCGAGTCCGCCCTGGTCTTCACGTCCGCGTGGGTCACCCGGATCAAGGCGCTCGGCTACACCGCCGGCTTCTACTCCAGCGCGAGCTCGGGCATCAAGATGCTCGACGACGCCCGCACCCAGCGCCCGGGCCAGTTCGCCCTGCCGGACCGCATCTGGATCGCCCGCTGGGACGGCGCGGCGAACACCTCCACGACCTACATCCCCGAGGACGGCTGGCGGCCCGGCGGCCGGATGAAGCAGTACCTCGGCGGCCACAACGAGACGTGGGGCGGCGTCACGATCAACATCGACAGCAACTTCATCGACCTCGGCGCCGGCTCGCAGCCGCGTCCGGAGGGCCGCTGCCCCGGCACCCGGCTCGGCTTCTGGAAGTACCCCGCGCTCTCGCCGTCGTCCGCGAAGTCCACGCGCGTCAAGGCGCTGCAGTGCCTGCTCACCGAGCAGGGCACCTACTCGGGTCCGGTAAACGGCTCGTACGACGCCGCCACGATCGCCGGCGCCCGCGCCTGGCAGTCCGCCCGCAAGTTCACGCCGAGCAACACCTTCGAGAAGCGGCACTGGACTGCGCTGCTCGCCGCCGGTGCCCGTACGACGGTCAAGCGCGGGTCGGCCGACGAGTCGGTGCACCGGCTCCAGCGGGCGCTCAACGCGGCCGGCGCCGGGCGCTTCCGGGCGACCGGTGTGTTCGACGCGAAGACCGAGGCGGCCGTCCGGACCTACCAGTCACGCCTGAAGATCGGCGTCTCGGGCGTCGCCACCCGCCAGACCTGGAACAAGCTGCAGCAGGGTCGCTGACCCTCGGGCAGCCGTCAGGCGGGCGGGCCGACGACGAGCGCGACGCCCGTCAGGCCGGCCACGGCGACCAGGCCGACGAGCGCACCCTGGGCCGGGCGGCGGACCAGCCAGCCGGTGAGTCGCTCGAGGAGGCCGTGCGGAGCCTCGGAGCGCAGGCGCCAGGAGTCGCCCAGCAGCCCGGCGCGCTCGGCGTACCTCTCGAAGGGCACCGTCGCGAACGGCGGCACCGCAGCACCGAGGCCCAGCGCCAGCCGGCTGACGGGCCACTTCTGGTCGACGAACAGGAGCGCGGTCACCAGGCAGTAGGCGATGAACACGACGCCGTGGACCATGCCGAAGACCTGGACTCCGAGCTCGGTGGTCTCGGTGACGTACTTGAGGAACATGCCGGTCAGCAGCAGTGCCCAGGTGACCGCCTCGGCGACGGCGACGGTGCGGTAGAGCGTGCGGGGATTCATGCGAAGGCCTTCTCGGCGAGGGAGGTGAAGAAGCCGAGCCCGTCGGTGCCGGGACCGGTGAGGTCCTCGACCGCGTGCTCGGGGTGGGGCATCAGGCCGACGACGTTGCCGCGCTCGTTGGAGATGCCGGCGATGTCACGGAGCGAGCCGTTGGGGTTGTCGTCGAGGTAGCGCGCGACCACGCGGCCCTCTCCCTCCAGCATGTCGAGCGTCGGCTGGTCGGCGACGAAGCCGCCCTCGCCGTTCTTGAGCACGATCGTGACCTCCGCGCCCTCGGCGTAGGCCGACGTCCACGGGGTGTCGACGCGCTCGATGCGCAGCCGCTGGTCGCGGCAGACGAACTTGCGGTGGTCGTTGCGGATCAGCGCACCCGGCAGCAGGTGCGACTCGCAGAGGATCTGGAAGCCGTTGCAGATGCCGAGCACGGGCAGGCCCTTGCCGGCCGCCTCGATCACCGACGTCATCACCGGGGCGAAGCGGGAGATCGCGCCGCAGCGGAGGTAGTCGCCGTAGGAGAAGCCGCCGGGGAGCACGACCGCGTCGACGCCCTTGAGGCCGTCGTCGCCGTGCCAGAGCGCGACCGCCTCGTTGCCGCCGATCGTGACGGCGCGACGGGCGTCGACGTCGTCGAGCGAGCCGGGGAAGGTGACGACACCGACCTTCATGCGCGGCCGGCCTCGTGCGCGACCTCGGCCACCGAGTGCTCCTCGACGTGCACCTCGAAGTCCTCGATCACGGGGTTGGACAGCAGCGTCCCGGCGACGTCCTCGATCTGGGCGAGCACCTCGGGGGTGATCTCGCCGTCGACCTGGAGCTCGAACCGCTTGCCCTGTCGGACGTCGGTCACGAGGTCGAACCCGAGCCGGGGCAGCGCGCCGAGCACCGCCTTGCCCTGGGGGTCGAGGATCTCGGGCTTGGGCATGACGTCGACGACGACTCGGGCCACGGGGATGCTCCTGGGTGACAGGGTGGGACGGGCGGTGCCGATTCTACGGAGCCGCCGCGCGAACGCGCCCGGCGGGCATGACGGTGGACGCAGCGGGTACGCAAGGTGCGGCGGCACGGCGCGCGACAGGAGCTCGACATGGCACGGATCGGCATCTCCGGGTGGCGGTACGCCGGCTGGCGCGGCCACTTCTACCCGCCCGGGCTGCCGCAGCGCCTCGAGCTGGCCTACGTCGGCGAGCGGCTGACGAGCGTCGAGGTCAACGGCTCCTTCTACTCCCTGCAGCGGCCCTCGAGCTGGCGGTCGTGGGCCGAGCAGGTCCCCGACGACTTCGTCCTCTCCGTGAAGGGACCCCGATTCGTCACGCACATGAAGAAGCTCAACGACGTCGAGACGCCTCTCGCCACCTTCCTCGCCTCGGGCGTGCTGTCGCTGGGCGACCGGCTGGGCCCGGTCCTGTGGCAGCTGCCGCCCAACCTGGGCTTCCACCCGGACCGCCTGGCCGCGTTCTTCGACCTGCTGCCGCGCACGACGGCCGCCGCGTCGTCGTACGCCGCTGCCCACCACGACGCGGACAAGCTGAAGGAGCCCGCCGACACCTCGACCCCGGTCGACCGCCCGCTGCACCACGTGCTCGAGGTGCGGCACGCCTCCTTCCGCACGGCGGAGTTCTGCGAGCTGCTGCGGGCCCACGACATCGGGATGGTGGTCGCCGACTCGGCCGGCACGTGGCCGATGTTCGACGAGGTGACGAGCAGCGTCGCCTACGTCCGGCTGCACGGCGACACCGAGCTCTACGCCAGCGGCTACTCCGACGCGGCCCTCGACCGCTGGGCCGACAAGGTGCGCGCCTGGGAGGCCGACGGCCTCGACGTCTTCGTCTACTTCGACAACGACGCCAAGGTGCACGCCCCCTTCGACGCCATCGCGCTCCAGGAGCGGCTGGGGATCAGCCCGGCCTGACGTGAGCCGACCCCGCCTCGCGAGGTGGCGGCAGATCGCACGACCAGAGGCACCTCATCTGCGATGTGCCGCCACTCCCGGCCGGTCACCGAGCAGAGTGGCGGCAGATCGCACCTCAGAGGACCCCCAGGCCGCGATGTGCCGCCACCCCCACGAGACCCAGCCGCAGGGCGTACGTCACCCCCGCCGGCGGGCGGCGACGATGACCAGGGCGACCCCGAGGCCGGCGACGAGGGGCCCGAGGATCGCCCAGATGCTCTGGTCGGTCATCGGGCTGCCCTCGAGGTAGCCGAGGCCCTGGAAGGTCCAGACGGCGCCGGTGATCACCAGCACCGCACCGAGCGCGATCCCGAGGGCCCGCATCAGCCGAGCTCGCGCTTGAGGATCTTGCCGGTCGCGGTCATCGGGAGCGCGTCGACGAACTCGACGATGCGGGGGTACTTGTAGGCCGCCATCTGCTCCTTGCCCCACGCGACGAGCTCGTCCTCGGTCACCGTGGCGCCGTCCTTGCGGATGACGACGGCCTTGATCTCCTCGCCGTGGCTCTCGTGGGGCACGCCGATGACGGCGGCGAGCGAGACGTCGGGGTGGGTGAGGAGGACCTCCTCGATCTCGCGCGGGTACACGTTGTAGCCGCCGCGGATGATCATGTCCTTGGACCGGTCGACGATGTAGTACCAGCCGTCGGCGTCCTTGCGGCCGAGGTCGCCGGAGCGGAACCAGCCGTCGACGATCGCCTCGGCGGTCGCGTCGGGGCGGCCGTAGTAGCCCTTCATGATGTTGGGGCCCTTGATCGCGATCTCGCCGATCACGTCCTCCGCGTCCTCGACGTCCTCGCGCACCCCGGGCTCGGAGCTGATCAGCTTCATCTCGACGCCGGGGATCGGCTTGCCGATCGAGCCGACGCGCACGGGCTCGCCGTAGACGGAGAAGCTCGCGACCGGCGAGGTCTCGGAGAGCCCGTATCCCTCGAGGATCGTGACGCCGAAGCGACGCTCGAACTCGTGGTGCACCTCGACCGGCAGCGCGGACCCGCCCGCGACCGCGACCCGCACCTGGTCGGCGACCCGCTTCACGTCGACACCAGAGTCGTCGAGCGCGCCGAGCAGGCCCCAGTACATCGTCGGGACGCCGGCGAAGAAGGTCACGCCCTCCTGCTCCATCAGCGTCAGCGCCGGGCCGGCCTCGAAGCGCGGCAGCAGCACGACGGTGCCGCCGAAGGCGAAGCCGGCGTTCATGATCACGGTCTGGCCGAAGGAGTGGAACAGCGGCAGCACGCACAGCAGCGTGTCGGGGTTGCCGGAGTCGGCCCCGAAGAGCGCGTCGCTGGCGAGCGCGTTGCTGATCATGTTGCGGTGCATCAGCTCGGCGCCCTTGGGCTGACCGGTGGTGCCGGAGGTGTAGAGGACGACGGCGGTGTCGTCGGCGCCGACCTCACGGGACTCGAAGACCGGGGCCTGCCCCTTGAGCGCCTGGCCGAGCGTCTCGGTGCCCTCGATGGGCGAGTCCGCAGCCGGGTCGGCGGTGATGACGAAGAAGTGCTCGCACGAGTCGGTCTGCTCGAAGCCGGCGTGGCCCTCGGCACCGATCGGCAGCTCCGGGGTGCCCTGGAAGCAGAAGTACGCCTTCGCGTCCGAGTCGTCCAGGTGGTAGGCGACCTCGCGTCCCTTCAGCAGCACGTTGAGCGGCACGACGGTCGCCCCGGCCTTGAGGATGCCGTAGTAGACGATCGGGAAGTACGGCAGGTTCGGACAGCTCAGCGCGACCTTGTCGCCCGGCTCGATGCCGCGCGAGACCAGCAGGTTGGCGACCTGGTTGGCGGCCGCGTCGACCTGGGCGTACGTCAGGCGGGTGCCGCCCAGCACGACGGCCGTACGGTCCGGATAGGCCTCGGCGGAGCCTTCGAGGAGCGAGGAGAGGTTCGGCATGGCGCCAACCTACTCAGGGGTGGTCGATCGGTCGACGGGATCGCGCTGCGGGTCTTACCGTCCGCCATGGACTTCCTCGCCAGCACGGCCATCGTCATCGTCGGCGCCGTCGTGTTCCTGCCGTTCGTCGCGGTGGGCTTCTTCGGCGCGCTGGCGACGTCGCCGGGCTGGCGCTTCGGCGTGATGGCGTTCGGCGTCGTCCTGCTGGTGCTGGTGTGGTGGCTCGCATCCGGGCGTGGCGACGGTCAGCCGGCGGTGGTGTTCGGCGGACGGACAGGCGGCAGCGACGAGCTCGCCGACACCGACGGATCCCTCGGTGGCCTCTGGCTGCGCTCGCTGCTCTTCCACGCGGGGACCGGGGTGGTCATCGCGTGGCTGCTGGTGACGCTCATCAACGTGCGCAACAAGACGCGCGCGGGCTGAGGGGACTCAGTCGGCGCGCTGCGCGATCCGGTGGCCGGCGGTGCGGAGGTCGGCGGCGATCG
Organism: Nocardioides sp. P4_G10; assembly: GCF_056401175.1. Classification (NCBI taxonomy): domain Bacteria; kingdom Bacillati; phylum Actinomycetota; class Actinomycetes; order Propionibacteriales; family Nocardioidaceae; genus Nocardioides; species Nocardioides sp. P4_G10. Next base: position 29,672 of record NZ_JBFUJV010000018.1, read on the forward strand.
CCCGCTTGGCCAGCAGCCCCGAGCTCCCCGCCGCGACGGCGTACAACCCCGAGCCGGACACCTCGCCGTCGGCGACCACGCGACAGCCGTCGCGGGTGCCGATGAAGCGCAGCCGCAGCGTCGCCTCGACGCCGCGCCATGCGCCGCGCTCGGCCCACGACCGGAACGGCTCGAACTCGACGACCTCCAGGCGCGGTCGTACGCCGACCACGGTCAGCTCGGTCCAGGTCTGCCCGAGGTGGGGCTCCTCGTCCTCGGGCACGTCGACCGACAGCAGGCTCGACTGCCACTCGGGGCGGCGACGCGGGTCGACGAGGTAGGCGAAGGCCTGCTCCGCCGAGTGCGGCAGCTCGATGGTCGCGGTGAAGCGCCTCGTCGTCAGAACGTCTCCCCGGTCAGCAGCTCGTAGGCCTCGAGGTAGCGCGCGCGGGTGCGGTCGACGACGGCCTCGGGCAGCGGCGGCGGCGCCTCGCCGGACGTCCGGTCCCAGCCGGACTCCCCGGTGAGCCAGTCCCGCACGATCTGCTTGTCGTACGACGACTGGGCGCGGCCGGGCTGCCACTCGTCGGCGGGCCAGAAGCGGGAGCTGTCGGGGGTGAGGACCTCGTCGGCGAGGATCGTGGTGCCGTCCGGTCGCCGGCCGAACTCGAGCTTGGTGTCGGCCAGGATGATGCCGCGCTCGCGGGCGATCGCGTGGGCCTTGTCGTAGACCTCCATGGTGAGCATCCGCAGCTCGGCGGCCGAGTCGTCGCCGATCGCCTCGACCACGGCCTCGTAGTCGACGTTCTCGTCGTGGTCGCCGAGGTCGGCCTTGGTGGCGGGCGTGAAGATCGGCTCCGGCAGCCGGCTGCCGTCCTGCAGGCCGGCGGGGAGCGGGATGCCGCAGACCTCGCCGGTGCGGGCGTAGTCGAGGAGGCCGGAGCCGGTGAGGTAGCCGCGGGCCACGCACTCGACGGGGAACATCTCGAGCCGCTCGCACACGACCGCGCGCCCGGCGACGGGTGCGGGCACCTCGGTGGAGACGACGTGGTTGCCGACCAGCCCGGCGAGCTGGTCGAACCACCACAGCGACATCCGGGTGAGGATCTCGCCCTTGTCGGGGATCGTGGTGTCGAGGACGAAGTCGTAGGCGGAGATGCGGTCGCTGGCGACCATCAGCAGCCGGCCCTCGTGCTCCCCCGCGTCGATCCGGTAGAGGTCGCGGACCTTGCCGGAGTGGAGGTGCGTGGTGCCCTCGATCGGAGGGGCTGCGGGGATGTTCAGCTCGGCCACGCGTCGAGCCTAGTGGCCGAGCGCTGCATGAGCAGTGCGAGTCCGGCACCCGCGACGCCCGCGACGGCTGCAGGGACGACCACGACGGGCAGCGGGGGCAGGCCCGGCGCGGCGCTCGGGTCCACGACCATGCCGAGGACGACAGCCACCGCCACCACCAACACGACGCCGACACCGAGGCCGGCGAGGGCGCTGCGCGCCGCCGAGGCCCGACCGGTGCGGGCCATCGCCCGCAACCCAAGGCCCACGGCGAGGCCGAGGAGCACCCCGACGGGCAGCATCGCGAACACCCCCAGGACCGCGCCGAGGACGGGTCCGATCTCCGGTCGTGCCTCGTAGTCAGGCGTCCGGTCGGACGTGTACGACACCAGCTGGCCGAGCGCCACGCCGGCCAGGACCCCGGTCGCGGCACCGCCGATCACGCCGGAGCCGACCCAGCCGAGACCGAGCCAGCCCGGATCGCGAGGCTCAGCAGACACGTCCCCCATGGGCGGACCCTAGCGGTGCAGCCACCAGTTCATCCGGCGCGTCATCCACGGCAGGAAGACGTACGTCATGAGCGGGGTCATCACCGACGTCACCAGCACCACGCGCGGCACCAGCGGCCAGGCCGAGATGGTGCGCGAGGCGATGAAGTTGGCGAGCAGGCTGAGCGGCAGGAAGACCATGAAGATGACGACCATCTGCTTCCACCGCGGCGGCGCGACCGGGGCAGCGCTGAGCGACTCGACCGAGGCCGGCTCGTCGAACCATCCCTCGATGCCGGTACGACGCTCGCGGCGGCGCTCCTCGACGCTGCCGTGCGCCGCCTCGAGCCACCACTCGCGCTGCGGGGAGGCCTCCCACGAGGCGAGGGAGTCGGTGTCGGAGAAGCGGTAGAGCATGTGCCACTCGGTGGAGTGCTCGCTCGGCCGCACCCACCCGGAGCCGAGGAAGCCGTCGAACTTCTCCGCCAGCGACGTGCCCGCCTGCACCCACGCCAGCATCTCGGTCGTGCGTGAGGGGTCGACGTGACGGGTGACGGACACGGTCACGGGGGCGCTCATGGTCTCCAGTCTCGGGCGCGGGCGGCCCAGGGGTGAAGCCGACGCCGACGAGATCCCGGCCACGCCGGCTCAGGTCTGAGGCACCTGCAGGCGCAGATAAGGCGTCTGCCCGATGTGGGGCAGGGGGCCTTAGCCGGAGCGTGGAGGCATCCACCCGCACCCAGCCAGGAGCCCGCCATGAACAACACCGCCATCGACACCACCGCCCGCATCGCCACCTTCCACCGCGCCGACGTCGCCCGCGGGGTCGCCGCGGCCCGAGCCGCCCGTCGTACCCGTCAGCCGGTCGAGCCGGTCGTCACCGAGGTCCCGTCGCCGCGCCGCAACGGGTGGAGCCGCTGGCTCCCCGCACCGCGTCCCGCGGTCTGATGTCGGCCGCGCGTGCCGACGAAGTCGTCGTGGCCATCGGGCCACTCGCCTGCGACCATCGCTTCATGGTCGGGAGGCTCGTCGGCCGCGAGGCCGAGCTGGACCGGATCGCCGGGGCTGTCGTGACCGCCCGCGGCGGCACCAGCCGGTGCCTGCTCGTCACCGGCGAGGCCGGCATCGGCAAGAGCCGACTCGTCACCGAGGCCGTGGGGAGCCTCGGCGAGGCGCTCGTGCTCACCGGGCACGCCGCCGACATGACGACGGGCGAGATCCCGTTCGGGGTGGTCGCCGACACGCTGCGCGACCTCGCGCGGGTCGCCGGCGTCGACGTCCTGCTGCCGGCCGAGCGAGAGGCGCTCGCCCCACTGCTCCCCGGCGCAGCCCCGCGGCTGCAGGTCGAGCGGGTGCAGCTGCTCTCGACCTTCCTCGACCTGCTCGAGCGGCTGGCCCGCGAGCAGCTCGTCGTGTGGGTCGTCGAGGACCTGCACTGGGCCGACTCGGCGACGCGGGACCTGGTCGGGCTCGCGGCGCGGACCCTGCCGGCAGGTCTGCTGATCGTGGCCACGGTGCGCACCGACGACCCCGAGCGCACGCCGGCGGCCGAGGCCACCCTGACGTCGTACGTCGCCGGGCTGGCGCGCACTCCCGGGTGCGACGTGCTGCCGCTGTCGCGCCTGGGCACGGACGCGGTCCAGCGCCAGCTCCGGGACCTGCTGGGATCGCACCCGTCGGCCGAGGTCGCCAGCCGCGTCGAGCGGCTCAGTGACGGCATCCCCTTCGTCGTGGAGGAGCTGGTGGCAGCCGCCGGGCGGCCGGAGCTGACGACGGTGGCGGCGGTCGCGGCCGGGCGGTTGGGCGGCCTCGGCCCCGAGACACGGCGGCTGGTCCAGGCCGCGGCGGTCGGTGACGGCCACCTGCGGATCAGCCTGCTCGAGCAGGTCCTCGACGTCACACCGGAGGAGCTCGACGCGGCGCTGGTCGAGGCGCTGCGCGCCGGGATCCTGACGACGGACCACGAGCGCGACGGGGTGGCCTTCCGGCACGCGCTCCTGCGCGAGGCGGCGGACCGCGAGACCGGGCCCGGGGCGCGGCGCGCGTGGCACCGGCGGTGGGCCGAGGTGCTGGAGGACAACCCGGGCGTGCTCCCGGCCGACCCGGCCCTCCTGGCCGTCGCCGAGCACTGGCACCAGGCGCGTGACGTACGACGTGCGCTGGCCGCGACCGTCGCGGCGCTGCCGGCTGCCGCGCGGGTGTGCCGGCCCGACGAGGAGACGGCCCTCTGGACGCGGATCCTCGGCGCGTACGCCGTCCTTCCCGATGCGTCCGAGGTCGCGGGGATGTCGCTGCGGGATGCCTATGCCCGGGCCCTCCTCGCCTCGGGCATCGCGTCCCACACGGTCAAGCGGGCGTGCATGGCGGCAGCCCCGGTCGACCAGCTCCCCGCAGCGATGCAGCTCATCCACGCCATGGTCGTGTTCGAGCACGGCAAGGGAGAGGCGAACATCTACTCCGAGGACCGCCTCACGGAGATTGCCGACCTCTTCGAGGACAGCGAGCCCGACCTGATGGCCGTCAACGCGTGGAGCAACACGGGCAGCCTGATGACGGCCGACCTCGCCCGCGGGGAGCGCCTCGCGGACCGCGCCAGGTCCGCGGCGCGCGCGCTCGGCGACATGCGGGCGTCGGTGATGGTGGAGTCACGGGACTCCTACCGCGCCCAGGTCAACGGCGACCCGGAGCGCGCGGCCGAACGGCTGCGCGAGGCGCTCGACGTGTTCGGCGACGAGCGCTGGGACGGCGTGTTCCACCTCTGGGGGAACCTCGTCTGGTGCGAGCTGATCTGCGGACGCCACGTGGAGGCGCAGCAGGCCGCGGAGGAGGCGTTGCAGCGACTGACCCACCCCCACCTGTCGGTCAACGTGTGGGAGCACCTCGCGGAGAACGCCGCCATGTCCTGGATCCTCACCGGTCGCTGGCGGCGTGCCCGCGAGCTCCTTCACGAGGCCGAACCGTGGTGGGAGGACGACGTTCGCACCAGCAACGCGCACCTGCACCTCCTCGAGCTGCTGCAGACGGGCCACGCGTCGGGGACCGCGCGGTGGCGTCGGCAGCTGGAGTCGCCCGCGGCCGGCGGCGCTCCGGTGACCGATGCCCGCGGGGTGCTCGCCATGGTCGCCATCCAGGCCGGCGACCTCACCGGCATGAGGGCCGAGCTCGCTCCCCTGTGGGGCATGGACCGCATGCTCATGTACGACGACCAGCTGTGGCGCCTGGTCCTCGTGGCGCTCAGGGCGGAGGCGGACGCCGCGCTCGAGGGTGCCCAGGACGACCAGTCCGCGGCCGCCATGCACGTGCAGGCCGTCGCCGACGCCGCCGCGCAGTTCCGTCGTTACGGCCGGCTCGGTGAGGTCTGGCCCCTCGACCTCGCCGCCCAGATCGACCGGTTCCACGGCCGCGACGCCCGCCCCGCGCTGCGGGCCGCCCTCGAGGGCTGGGAACGGATCGGGCACGTCCCCGACGCGGCTGTCACGCACCTGTCACTGGCGGAGCAGGAGGCGGTCCACGGGGCCCGCGACGCTGCCCGGCGCCACCTCGCGGCCGGACGAGCGGTCGCCGAGCGGCTCGACGCCGCGCCCCTGCTGGCGCGTGCCGACGCGCTCGCGGAGAGGTGGGCGATCGGCCCGCGCGAGCGTCGTACGGACGGCGTGCTGACCGGGCGCGAGGTCGAGGTGCTGCGGCTGGTGGCCGAGGGGATGACCAACGGGCAGATCGGCGTGCAGCTCTTCATGTCGCCCAAGACGGCCAGCGTCCACGTCTCGCACATCCTCGCGAAGCTCGGGGCGGCCAACCGCACGGAGGCCGCGGCGACGGCACGCCGGCAGGGGCTGCTCGGCTGACGACGGGCGTGCCGGGTCCGGTGCTGCGCGCTGGTTGTCCAGACACCGCCCCAGGGGTCTGGCGGAGCATTGTCTAGTGACTTAGTCTACTAAGTGACAGCACCTCACCTCCGGGAGGGACCGTGCCCCGAGCACCACGCCCCGACTTCCTCGTGATCGGCGCCCCCAAGGCCGGTACGACGGCGCTCCACGCCGCGCTCGCGCAGCACCCGGACGTCTTCGTGTCGGACCCGAAGGAACCGAAGTACTGGCTGTGCGACGGCGCGCCGCCACCGGCCTGGCGGGGCCCGGGCGACAAGCACTCGCAGCAGGAGTGGATCTGGCGCGCCGACCGCTACTTCCCGCTCTTCGCCCCGGCGGCCCAGCACCAGGCGCGCGGCGAGAGCACGCCGTTCTACCTGTGGAGCCGCGGCGCCCACCGCCGCATCGCCGAGGACCTTCCCGACGTACGTCTCGTCGCCGTCGTTCGCGACCCGGTGGACCGCGCCTACAGCAACTGGATGCACCTGTGGTCCGACGGCCTCGAGCCGGAGGCGGACTTCGTGTCGGCGTTCGGTCGCGAGGACGAGCGGGTCCGCGCCGGCTGGGCGCCCTTCTGGCGCTACCGCGAGCTCGGGCGGTACGGCGAGCAGCTGGCGCACCTGCATCGCTACGTCGACCCCGAGCGCATCCTTGTGATCCGCTACCGCGACCTCGTCGACGCGCCCGGCGCGACGGTCGACCGGGTGAGCCGGTTCCTCGGGATCCGGGAGGGCCAGGTCGACTCCATCCCGCGCGACAACTCACGCAACTTCGTCCCGCCGGGCTGGCGGCCGCGGTTGTTCGGGCCGGTCGTGCGCAGTGGCGCGCGGCTGGGGCAGTTCGCGCCGCCGCAGGTGTGGCGGGCGGTCCACCCGCTGTCGCTCGGCCTGCTGGGCGACCACCGGGACGCGCACCGCCCCCGCCTCGACGCGATCAGCCGGCAGCAGCTGATCGAGAGCTACGCCGACGACGTCGGGCTGCTCGGCGAGCTCACCGGGCAGGACTTCAGTGACTGGCTCAACCCGGAGAGCCGCGGCTCGTTCGCCCAGCGCTCCGCGACGGTGACCCGTCTCGTGGAGCGCGACGCCGACCCGGTGCGCCAGGTCGGGACAGCGAACGGGGCGGACCGCGGGGTCAGCGCACGCAGGTGACGAGGTCGTGCGCGCCGTCGGGACGCGCGGCCTCGACGTAGTAGCGCACCCGGCCGTCCGGCAGGGGCACGGCGGTGGCGTAGCGGAAGGCGCCATCGGCGTGCGGGGAGGCGATCGGCGGCTGCGCGGCGCGGGTCAGGGCGGTGCCGTCCCAGGTCGCCACCCCGGTGGTCTCGAACCAGTTGGACTCGGCGTCCGGCCGGCCGTCGTACAGCACCGTGCCGTCGGGCAGCACCGCGCTGACCCGAGCGCCACGGGCGTCCCACTGGCCCTCGCGGCCGGCGAGCACCTCGCCGTGGTCCTCCCACTGCAGGCCGTCGGCGCTGGTGAGCCGCCGGGTCGTCATCCGGTCCTCGTGACCGGGCTCGTCGAGGGGGTGGCAGCACAGCCACATCTCGTAGCCGTCCTCGCCCACCGTGATCACCGGGTCCTTGACGCCGGTGTCGCGGTCGCCCTCGTGCACCCGGCGTCGTACGCCGTCGGGCAGCCCCTCGACCGTGTCGGCGGTCAGGCTGTCCACCCACCAGTGCTTGGAGCCGGGGGTGGCGCAGGACAGGTAGAGCCGCCACCCGCCCTCGCGGAGCGGCACGAGCACGGGCCGCTCGAAGGACTCGGCGCCGAACGCCTCGCGCGCCACCTCGGCGACCGGCTCGAAGGTGACGCCGTCCTCGGAGCGGGCGACGACCACCGACACGCCCCGCCCGTCGGTCAGCGGCCGGCGGACCCGCCAGGTCAGCCAGAAGACACCGTCGACGAGGACGGCGCTCGCAGCTCCGGCCCAGTTGCCGGCGCCGGGGCCCGGGGCGGGCACCACGACCTGGACGTCGTCGTAGGTCGGCGGTGCTGATGTCACGGTCGTCATGCCCCCACGATAGTCGACAAGATCACTACAGTTCGAGCACGCGTCCGGCGCGGTCAGCCGGTGACCTGGAAGGAGGAGGCCCCGCTCGGTGCCGCGTCGCGGGCGGCGAGGTCGCGCACCCGCGCCGACGGCGGTCCGTGCCGGCACCACTCCACGAGCGCGTCGACGGCGTCGTCGTCGCCCTCGGCGTGCACCAGCACGCTGCCGTCGACCTCGTTGCGCACCCACCCGACGACGCCGAGCCGCTGGGCCTGCTCCTGGGTGTGCCACCGGAACGCCACGCCCTGCACCTGTCCGGTCACCCGCGCCTGGATCGCCTTCATGGGCCCATCCTGCCCCTCCCGTCGGGCGGTCCTCGGCGCTGGCGCCGGGTGAGAGGCTGGCGCGGATGACCCAGGACGAGCAGGCCGAGCGCACGAGCGGCGACGAGACGGCGTACGAGCCCGACCCCCGTCGCTGGCGGGTGCTCGCGGTGTCCCTCGTCGTCGGCTTCATGTCGCTGCTCGACGTCACGATCGTCAACGTCGCCGTGCCGTCCATCCGGGCCGGGCTCGACACCTCGGCCGCGACCATCCAGTGGGTGGTGTCGGGCTACGCGCTCGCCTTCGGCATGACCCTCGTCGCCGGCGGCCGGCTCGGCGACGCGCACGGCCGGCGCCGGATGATGACCATCGGGCTCATCGGCTTCATCGTCTCCAGCGCCGCCGTGGGGCTGGCGCCCAACGCGGCCGCCATCGTGCTCGCCCGCCTCGTCCAGGGCGCCAGCGCGGGCCTGCTCACCCCGCAGAACTCCGGCCTCATCCAACAGCTCTTCCGCGGCGCCGAGCGCGGCCGCGCCTTCGGGATGTTCGGCTTCACCGTGGCCGTCGCGTCGGCCACCGGGCCGCTCATCGGCGGCCTGCTGATCGGCCTGCTCGGCGAGGAGAACGGCTGGCGCTCGCTCTTCCTCATCAACGTGCCCATCGGCCTCGTGGCCCTGGTGCTGATCCGCCGGCTGGTGCCCGACAACCACGTCGGCGCCGGGCCCGAGGGCGCCGCGAAGGACCCCCGCATCGACCTCGTCGGCGCGGTGTTGCTGGGTCTCACCGTGCTGGCGGTGCTGTTCCCGCTGATCAGCCTCGAGGGCGGCGCCGGCCTGCCGCTGGTGGTGCTGGTCGCCTTCCCGCTGCTGGCGTGGGCGTTCGTGCGGTGGGAGGCGCGGACCGTCGAGCGGGGCCACCCGCCTCTGCTCGACGTGTCGCTGCTGCGGGGCCTGCCCGGCTACGCCAACGGCCTGCTCGTCGGCACCCTCTACTTCACCGGCTTCACCGGGATCTTCCTGGTGCTGTCGGTGCACCTGCAGGAAGGCGAGGGGTTCTCGCCGCTGCAGGCCGCCCTGCTGATGACGCCGTTCGCCGTCGGCGCCGCCACCACCTCGCCGCTCGCCGGGCGGCTCGTCGGCACCCTCGGCCGGCGGGTGACCCTGGTCGCGCTCGGCGTGATGATGACCGGCACCGCGCTCGCCGCGTGGCTGGTGACCTCGCCCACCGACACCCTGTGGTGGACCCTCGCGCCCGCGATGTTCCTCGCCGGCGTCGGCGGCGGTGGGGTCATCTCCCCCAACTTCACGCTCACCCTCGCCGAGGTGCCGCCCGACATGGGTGGCGCGGCGGGCGGTGCCCTCCAGACCGGGCAGCGGATCGGCTCCGCCCTCGGCGCCGCACTGCTGATGACCGTCTACCAGGCCGTCGGCACGGTGACCTCAGCGCCGATGGCCGCCCGCGCGGCCCTGCTCGCGGCGCTCGCGGTCCTGACGCTCGCCTTCGCCGCGGCCGTACGTTCCTGGCGGCTCGGCGACTGAACACCATGAAGGCGCCGCTCCAGTGATCCCCGGCTGACCGGGGATCGCTGAGCTTGTCGGCCCGTGCACGGCCTGACAAGTTCAGCGAGAGCCTGACAACCCCCGACGGAGCGGAGGTCGCCGCCCGGTCAGAGGATCGCGCCGGGCGAGTACGCCGCTGCGGCAGGGTGGGCGGCCGCGAGGGCCTCGATCCGGGCGACGACCGCGCGGGTCTGGGCCACGGCAGCGCCGGTGAACTCGATCGGGTCGGCGACGAGCGCGTCGATCTGCTCGCGGGTCAGGCCCAGCCGCTCGTCGGCGGCCAGCTTGGCGAAGACGTCGTTGTCGGCCTGGCCGGCGCGCATCGCGAGCGCGGTGCCCACGGCGGCCTCCTTGATCGCCTCGTGGGCGGCCTCGCGGCCGACGCCGTTGCGGACGGCCGCCATCAGCACCTTCGTCGTGGTGAGGAACGGGAGGTAGCGGTCGAGCTCGCGCTGGATGACCGCCGGGAACGCGCCGAACTCGTCGAGCACGGTGAGGAAGGTCTGGAAGAGCCCGTCGGTGGCGAAGAACGCGTCGGGCAGCGCGACGCGGCGTACGACGGAGCAGGAGACGTCGCCCTCGTTCCACTGGTCGCCGGCGAGCTCACTGACCATCGAGAGGTGGCCGCGGACGATGACGGCGAGGCCGTTGACCCGCTCGCACGAGCGGGTGTTCATCTTGTGGGGCATCGCGGACGAGCCGACCTGGCCCTCCTTGAACCCCTCCGTCACCAGCTCGTGTCCGGCCATCAGCCGCACGGTGGTGGCGAGGTTGGACGGGCCGCTGACCAGCTGCACCAGCGCGGAGACGACCTCGAAGTCGAGCGAGCGGGGGTAGACCTGGCCCACGCTCGTCAGCACCTGCTCGAAGCCCAGGTGTCGGGCGACCCGCTCCTCGAGCTCGTCGAGGCGCGAGGCGTCGCCGTCGAGCAGGTCGAGCATGTCCTGGGCGGTGCCCATCGGCCCCTTGATGCCGCGCAGCGGGTAGCGGGCGAGGAGCTCCTCGATCCGCTGGACGGCGATCAGCATCTCGTCGGCGACGGTCGCGAAGCGCTTGCCGAGCGTCGTGGCCTGCGCGGCCACGTTGTGCGAGCGACCGGCCATCACGGTGGCCTCGTGCTCGGCGGCGAGCCGGCCCAGGCGGACCAGGGTGGCGACGGCGCGGTCGCGCACCACCTCGAGCGAGCGGCGCAGCTGCAGCTGCTCGACGTTCTCGGTGAGGTCGCGCGAGGTCATCCCCTTGTGGATGTGCTCGTGCCCGGCAAGAGCGGAGAACTCCTCGATGCGCGCCTTCACGTCGTGGCGGGTGACGCGCTCGCGCGCGGCGATCGAGTCGAGGTCAACCTTGGCGACGACCGCCTCGTAGGCCTCGACGACGCCGTCGGGAACCGCGATGCCGAGGTCGCGCTGGGCCCTGAGCACAGCGATCCAGAGCTGCCGCTCGAGGACGATCTTGTGCTCGGGCGACCAGATCTCGGCGAGATCAGCACCGGCGTAACGGGTGGCCAGGACGTTGGGGACGCTCACGGCTCAGATCATCCCATCAGCGGGCGCCCAGCCGTCCCACGGTGCCCACCAGCGGTCGCCGCGATCGAGCAGGTCCGCGACCTCGGCGGCGGCGGCGAGCGTCGCCAGCAGCTCGTCGTGGGTGATGCGCCCGGACGCCAGGCTGGGGGCGAGGTCCTGCACGTCCTTCCACCGCCACGCGCCGTCGGGCGCGATCACGATGTCGAGCTGGAGGTCGTTGACCGCGACGCCGTCGGCGGTGCGCACGACGGGCGTCTCGAAGTTGACGTACCAGGAGAGCAGGCCGGAGGCGTCGAAGAACTTCCACACCGAGTACCAGTCACCACTCCGGCGCAGCTTGAGCACGGTCGTGCCGGTCCAGGCCTCGAGGTGCCCCCACGGGTGCGGCACCGGGTGCGGCGGGAAGACCATCGGGGTGCCGTCGACCTGGACCGTGGCGAGCACCGTCCCGTCGTCGCCGACGACACGCTCGTCCCACGACGCCCACTCGGCGTCGTGCAGCACCTCGCGGACGCGCACGTCGGACCCGCACGCGAAGGGGTCAGCCACGGGACGCGGCGCCCTCGACCACACCGAGCGGCTCGGCCGCGATGTCGCGGCGCCACTGGGCGCCCGGGAAGCTGACGCTCGAGATGCCCTCGTACGCCTTGGCGCGGGCGTCGGCGACGTCCGACCCGGTCGCCCGGACGGCGAGCACCCGGCCGCCGGCGGTCACCAGCCCGGCGTCGGTCCGCGCGGTGCCGGCGTGGACCACGTCGACGTCGTCCTCGACGGCAAGCGTCTCGGTGCCGACGATGACGTCGCCCGTGCTGGAGCCCTCGGGGTAGCCGGCGCTGGCCATCACGACCGAGACCGATGCGCCGTCTGCGAACGTCGGCGCCGGGACGGCCGCGAGGTCGCCGTCGGCGGCCGCGCGCAGCAGTGTGCCGAGCGGGGAGGTCAGCAGGGCGAGCACGGGCTGCACGTCGGGGTCGCCGAAGCGGCAGTTGAACTCGATGACCTTCGGGCCGGCTGCGGTCAGCGCGAGCCCGACGTACAGGCAGCCCACGAACGGCGCACCGCGCTGCTGCATCTCCGCCAGCGTCGGCGCGACGACGTCGGCCATCACGGTGTCGACGATGCCGTCGGGCAGCCAGGTCAGCGGGGCGTACGAGCCCATGCCGCCCGTGTTGGGCCCGCGGCCGCCGTCGAAGATGCGCTTGAAGTCCTGCGCCGGCAGCAGCGGTCGCCCGACGGTGCCGTCGCAGACGACGAAGAGGGAGAACTCCGGTCCGTCGAGGAACTCCTCGACGACGACCCGCCCGCACCCGGCCGCGTGGGCCAGCGCCTCGTCGCGGTCGGTGGTGACGACGACGCCCTTGCCCGCGGCGAGCGCGTCGTCCTTGACGACGTAGGGGGCCCCGAACGCGTCGAGCGCCGCGGCGACCTCGTCGGGCGTCGCGCAGGTGTGGGAGCCGGCGGTCGGCACGCCGGCGGCGGCCATGACCTCCTTGGAGAAGGCCTTGGACCCCTCGAGCCGGGCCGCGTCACCGGAGGGACCGAACACCGCGACCCCGGCCGCGCGCACCGCGTCGGCGACACCGGCGACGAGCGGGGCCTCGGGCCCGATGACCACCAGGTCTGCCCCGATCGAGGTGGCGAGCGCGGCGACGGCCGGGCCGTCCATCGGGTCGACGGGGTGCAGGGTGGCGACCTCTCCGATGCCGGGGTTGCCGGGCGCGGCGTGCACCTCGGTGACCGCCGGGTCGGCGGCGAGGGCGAGCGCGAGGGCGTGCTCGCGGCCGCCGGTCCCGACGACGAGGGTCCTCACCCGTGCACCACCACGGTCTGCTCGCGACCCGGTCCGACCCCGACGCCCCAGATCTTCGCGCCCGACATCTCCTCGAGCGCCTGGACGTAGACCTGGGCGTTCTTGGGGAGCTCGTCGAAGGAGCGGCAGCCGGAGATGTCGCTGTTCCAGCCGTCGAAGTACTCGTAGACCGGCCTGGCGTGGTGGAACTCGGTCTGCGTCATCGGCATCTCCTCGACCCGCTGCCCGTCGATCTCGTAGGCCACGCAGACCGGGATCCGGTCCCAGGAGCCGAGGATGTCGAGCTTGGTGAGGAAGAACTCGGTGAGGCCGTTGACCCGGCTCGCGTAGCGCGCGACGACGGCGTCGTACCAGCCGCAGCGGCGGGTGCGTCCGGTGGAGACGCCGATCTCGCCGCCGAGCGTCTGCAGCTGGATCCCGTCCTCGTCGAAGAGCTCGGTCGGGAACGGGCCGGAGCCGACCCGGGTCGTGTAGGCCTTGATCACGCCGATCACCCGGTCGATGCGGGTGGGGCCGATGCCCGCGCCGACGCAGACACCGCCGGCGACCGGGTTGGAGGACGTGACGAACGGGTACGTGCCGTGGTCGACGTCGAGCATCGTGGCCTGGGCGCCCTCGAACAGCACTGTCTGGCCGGCGTCGAGCGCCTGGTTGAGCAGCAGCGAGGTGTCGCACACCATGGGCTGGAGCCGGTCGGCGTAGGAGAGCAGCTCCTCGACGACCGCGTCGACCTCGATGGCGCGCCGGTTGTAGACCTTCGTCAGCAGGTGGTTGCGCACGTCGAGCGCGGCATCGATCTTCTCCCGCAGGATCTTCTCGTCGAAGAGGTCGGCGATCCGGACGCCGACGCGGTTGATCTTGTCGGCGTAGGCCGGGCCGATGCCGCGGCCCGTGGTGCCGATCTGGTTCTTGCCGAGGAAGCGCTCGGTGACCTTGTCGATGGTGGCGTGGTAGCTCGCGATGACGTGGGCGTTGGCGCTCACCTTCAGGTCGGCCACCTCCACCCCGCGGGCGAGGAGCCCGTCGAGCTCGCGGAACAGCGCCTCCGGGGACACCACCACGCCGTTGGCGATCACCGAGGTGGCACCGGGCGTGAGGATGCCGCTCGGCAGCAGGTGGGTGGCGTACTTCTCACCGTCGATCACGATGGTGTGGCCGGCGTTGTGGCCGCCGCTGGTGCGGACCACGAAGTCGATCGGGTCCGTGGTGGCCAGCAGGTCGGTGGCCTTGCCCTTGCCCTCGTCGCCCCACTGGGCTCCGAGCACGACGATCGCGGGCATCTCAGCCCTCCCTCTGTCATTCGGCAGAAACGGTCGGTGCAGGAAAAATGCAGGAGCCCCGGCACAAGGCACCGGGGCTCTTGCGACGCCACGCTATCGCACAGGGGTCGGCTAGGGTCCGGACGTGCGCTCCCTGCTGGTCATCACCAATGCCGACGCCGGCACCTCCGACGAGGAGCGGCTCGCCGAGGCCCTCGTCGTCCTCCGAGAGAAGGCCTCCGTCGAGGTCGCCAAGACCTCCAACCCCGGCGAGCTCGACGGCGTGCTCCACCGCGCCGGCGGTCGTACGGTCGTCGTGGCCGGCGGCGACGGCAGCCTGCACGCGGTCGTGACGGCCCTGCACAAGCGCCGCGAGCTCGACCAGACGACCCTCGCCCTCCTGCCGATGGGCACCGGCAACGACTTCGCCCGCGGCAACGACATCCCGCTCGAGATCGAGGACGCGGCCCGGCTCGTGCTGGCGGGCGAGCCCCGCAAGGTCGACCTCATCGTCGACGAGACCGGCAACGTCGTGGCCAACAACGTGCACGTCGGGGTCGGCGCGCAGGCCAGCCGCAAGGGCGCGAAGTGGAAGACCCGGCTGGGGGCCGTCGGAGTCGGCAAGGTCAACCTGGGCAAGCTCGGCTACCCCATCGGGGCCCTCCTGTCCGCGTTCCACCCGCCCAGCTGGCGCCTGCGCGTCGAGCTCGACGGCGAGGTCGTCAACGACGTCGACCGGCCGGTGCTGATGGTCGCCATCGGCAACGGCGGCAACGTCGGCGGCGGCACCGAGCTCAACCCCGACGCCGACACCGAGGACGGGCTGCTCGACGTGATGATCAGCCGCGCCGTGAAGCCGAGCGCCAAGCTCGGCTACGTCATGCGGCTGCGCAAGGGCGAGCACGACCAGCGCGACGACGTCGTCACCCTGCGCGGTACGTCGGTGAAGGTGAGCGGCGACGAGTTCTGGCTGTCGGCCGACGGCGAGATCTCCGGGCCCGAGCGCAGCCGCAGCTGGCGCCTCGAGCGGGCGGCATACACGATGATCCTGCCGCGCTGACCTCACGCTGACCTCACGCTGACCTCACGCTGACCTGACGCTGCTCCGCCGAGCCGCCCGCGGTCAGAGCCAGCCGCGCCGGACCGCCTCGACGCCCGCCTGGAAGCGGGTGTCCACGCCGAGCTCGGTCATCAGGGCCGCGATGCGGCGCCGGACGGTGCGCAGGCCGATGCCCAGGTTGCGAGCGATGACCTCGTCGGTCGTCCCGGCCATCAGCTGCTCGAGCAGGAACTGCCGTCCGTCGGGGCTCACCCGGCCGGCCTCGAGCTCGGGCATCGGCGCGGCCCGGTCCCACAGCGACTCGAACCACATCGTCAGGGCCGCGACGATCGAGCGCTGGCGCACGTGCACACGCGGTTCGTCGGTGAAGCCGATGGGCTCGGGGATCACGGCGTGGGTGTCACCGAAGATGAACAACCGGGTGCGCACCTCCGAGATGATCCGCACCTGCTCCCCCAGCCCGGCGCGCACGCGCAGCGCCTCGGGCGCCTCGGTCAGCGCGCGGGCGGGGTAGATCGCCCGGGAGCGCCGTCCCGTCGCCATCGCCTCGGCGAGCAGCTCGCTGACCTGTGACTCGCGCGGCATCGCCCAGGCGTCGGGGCGCAGCCACAGCATGTCGCCGCGGCTGGTGCGCAGCATCAGCTGCAGGAGCTCCAGCGGGTTGCCGCCCGAGCTCAGCTCGCCGTCGAGGGGATGGACCTCGGTGACGTGGCGCGGGTCGGGGCGCGTGGTCGAGGCCACGAGGTGCGGCACCGCGCTCGACAGCTCGGCCAGCATCGCCGCCGACGACGCCGCCGACCGCGCCTGGCGCAGCACGAGCTCGGAGACCGCCTCGGCCAGCGCCGGGACCACGATCCGGTCCTCGGACACCACCACCAGGCCGCGCTCGAGCAGCGGGGCGAGGCTGCGCATCAGCTGGTCGGGCCGCTGCTGCACCAGCTGCGCGACCCCGGTGACGGTGTGACCGGACACGGGGGCCAGGCGGAAGTAGAGCTGTTCGGTCCGCCGGTCGAGGCCGAGGGCCGCGAGGACGGAGGACGGGTCACCGGGCATGGTGGCAGTTTAGTGCCACCGGCACTCAGGATCCGCGTGGCAGCGAACGGCCAGTCGATACTGTCTGCGCCGGTCGCCGCGGGGGTGTGCGGCTGGCCGCTCCTCGGAGCACGGCGTCGGAGCCGCCACGGGGGTCGGCTCCGGCGCCCATCGGCGTCCCCTAGCCTTGCCCGCATGGCGCGAGGACGGCAGGGGCAGGGCGATCCGGTCGACTGGGTGACGCGGGCGGCGGACGACGCCGTACGCCACGCGGGCGAGGGCAACCTGGTGACGGTCGCGTCCGGTGCCTCCCCGAGCGGGCCCATCCACCTGGGCAACCTGCGCGAGTTCATCACCCCGCACTTCGTGGCCGAGGAGCTGCGACGCCGCGGCGTGCCGGTCCGCCACCTCCACTCGTGGGACGACTTCGACCGGTTCCGCAAGGTGCCGGCCGGCGTGCCCGCCGAGTGGGCCGACCACATCGGGCGACCGCTCACCGCCGTGCCCGACCCGTGGGAGTGCCACACCAGCTGGGCCGAGCACTTCAAGGCGCCGCTGCAGGACGCGCTGCGCGAGCTCGGCGTCGAGATGGAGGAGATCTCCCAGACGCAGATGTACACCTCCGGCGCCTACCGCGAGCAGGTCCTCGAGTCCGTCGCCCGCCGCGACGAGATCGAGGCGGTGCTCGCCAAGCACCGCACCAAGAAGGTCGCCCCCGCCGAGGACGCATCCGAGCAGGAGGCCGCCGACCTCGCGGACTCGGTCGCCAACGAGGACGACGAGGAGGGGGACCCGTCCGCGACCTCCACCGCCGACGCGATCGCCCGCTTCCCCTACCGCCCCTACTGCCGCCAGTGCGGGCGCGACACCGTCACCACGACGGCGTACGACGACGCCACCACGACGCTGACCTACACCTGCTCCTCGTGCGGCTTCGAGGGCACGACCAACCTGTCCACCGACAACGACGGCAAGCTCGTGTGGAAGGTCGACTGGCCGATGCGGTGGGCCTACGAGAAGGTCAACTTCGAGCCCGCCGGTCGCGACCACATGACCCCCGGCTCGTCCTACACCGTCGGCACCGAGATCGTGTCGTCGATCTTCGACTGGCGCGCCCCGGCCCGGGTCATCTACGCGTTTGTCGGCTTCGCCGGCGTGCAGAAGATGTCGTCGTCGGCGGGCGGCGTGCCGACGGCCACCGACGCGCTCCGCATCCTCGAGGCGCCGATGCTGCGCTGGCTCTACGTCCGCCGCGCTCCCACGCAGGCCTTCGACATCGACTTCGGCGCCTCCGTCGTGCGGCTGTACGACGAGTGGGACGCGCTCGGTCGCAAGGCCGCCGACCCGGCCAAGTCCGACGTCGCGACGCTGGCCTGGCACCGCGCCTCCGAGACGGCGTCCACCGGCCGGCTCCCCTCCCCCGCGGTGCCGGTCCCGTTCCGGACGCTGTCGTCGGTCGCCGACGTGACAGCGGGATCGGCCGACCTCATCTCGCGGATCATCGAGTCCTCGGGCTTCCCGCACGACTCGGTCGCCGACCTCGAGCCCCGGCTGACCAAGGCGATGCAGTGGACGGCCGAGCACGTGCCCGCCGACGAGCGCACCACCGTGCGCGAGACGCCGGACACCGAGCGCCTGTCCTCGCTCAACGAGGACGAGGAGCTGTGGCTTCGGATCTTCCTCGACCGGCTTCCCGACGACGGCGACCTCGACGCCGTCACGTCGGTCGTCTACGGGGTGCCCAAGGTCGCGCGCGGCCTCGGCCTCGACGACGCCCCCACCGACCAGGTGAAGGCGGACCAGAAGGACTTCTTCCGGCTGCTCTACCACCTGCTGGTCGACGCCGACCGCGGCCCCCGCCTGCCCACCCTGGTGCTGGCGCTCGGCCCGGCGAAGGTGCGGCAGCTGCTCGGCGCCTGAGCCGTGTGCCAGTTCAGCGGCGGAAGCCGACGGGGTCGCCGAGGTAGTGCTCGAGGTCGGCGCGCACGGCGTCGCTGATCGTCCACGCAGCCTGGGCACGGTGGTCCCACAGCACGTTGACGCACTCCCAGACCGCGGCCGGGCCAACACCCGTCTCGACCCGGAGCTCGGCGGCCACGGTGAAGGACGAACGGCCGATCCGCGAGACCCACAGCGAGGCCAGGAACGGCTGGTAGGGCACGAACCGCATCTCGGAGTGGTACTCGATCGTCTGCGAGGCGACCAGCTCGGACACGCCCGGGTCGGTGCCGTGCAGCAGCCCGGTCGCACCGGCGGGAAGGCCCGGGAGGAAGGCGAACCGGAGGAACTCGTAGCGCGCCTCGTCGAGCACCCGGACCGCCTCGACGTTGTCCACGTGACCGGCGAGGTTGATGTCGCGGTAGCGCGCCTGGATCTCGGTCGTGAAGGTCTGGCCCATGGGGCAAGTCTGTCCGACACCCGCCTAGGGTTGGCCCATGACCTCCGGTTTCAACGGCGGCGACCTGATGGCCGGTCCCCCGCCCACCCACCTGCCCGCCGACCCCGCCGACGCCGAGCTCGCCGGGGGTGACGCCCCCGCGACCGTCGTACGCAGGCGCCCGGACTCCCCGGCCGCCTGGGCAGCCCTGGCGCAGCAGGCGCAGGACGCGGGGGCCGACGACGTGACCGTCTACGCCTACGCCCGTGTCGGCTACCACCGCTCGCTCGACCGGCTGCGCCGCAACGGCTGGAAGGGCAACGGCCCGGTGCCGTGGGAGCACGAGCCCAACCGTGGCTTCCTGCGCTCGCTCGCGCTCCTCGCCCTCGCCGCCCGGGCGATCGGCGAGACCGACGAGTGGGAGCGGTGCTCGACCTTCCTCCGCGACTCGAGCCCGGCTGCGGCCGACGCGCTGCTGGGCTGACGCCTGACCGCTCGTCGCGCCAGACCGACCGCTGGTCGCGCCACCCCGAAGGGGGGGTGACGGTCGTCACCGCGCGAGTAAGGTCGCGCGGGTGAATTCCGGGAACACACCACCCAAGTCGCGCCCCGAAGAGGGCGTCCCCCCGACCGACAAGGGCAAGATGGCGCTCGCCGCCGTCCTGCTCGCGATCCCCATCATCGCGCTCCTGTGGGTGCCGTCCTACAGCAAGGACGCGCCGGAGCTGTGGGGCTTCCCGTTCTTCTTCTGGTACCAGTTCCTCTGGGTCTTCATCTGCTCCGCCCTCACCTTCGCGGCCTACCGCCTCACGCTCTCGGCCCGCGGGCTGACCTCCCACAAGGTGGGTGAGGACCGATGACACCCCACGTCATACCCGAGGTCACCCTCATGGCCGCCGACACGAGCGGCGTCAACGGCGTCGCGCTCGCGGTGCTGATCGTCCTGTTCCTGATCGTGACGGTGGCCGGCTTCATGGCCAGCCGCTTCATGCGCGCCGACTCCATGGAGTCCCTCGACGAGTGGGGCCTGGGCGGCCGCAAGTTCGGCACGTGGATCACGTGGTTCCTGCTCGGCGGCGACCTCTACACCGCCTACACGTTCGTCGCGGTGCCTGCGGCGATGTTCACGACCGGCGCGGTGGCGGGCTTCTTCGCGGTGCCCTACACGATCGTGCTCTACCCGATCATCTTCATCTTCATGGCGCGACTGTGGTCGGTGAGCCACCGGCACGGCTACGTCACGACCGCCGACTTCGTCCGGGGCAGGTACGACGACCGCGGGCTGTCTCTCGCTGTCGCGATCACCGGCTTCGTGGCCACCATGCCCTACATCGCGCTGCAGCTCGTCGGCATCCAGGCGGTCCTCGAGGTGGCCGGCCTCGGCGGCGGCGACAGCATCATCGCCAAGGACGCGCCCCTCTTCATCGCCTTCGCGCTCCTCGCGGCCTACACGTACTCCAGCGGCCTCCGGGCGCCGGCGGTCATCGCGTTCGTCAAGGACATCCTCATCTACCTCGTCATCATCGTGGCGATCGTCTACCTGCCCGGCCAGGTCGGCGGCTGGGACGCCATCTTCGGCGCCGCGCAGGACAAGATGGCGACCACCAACGAGGTCACCGGCAAGCCGACGGGGGCCTTCATCCCGGGTGCCGGCCAGTACTGGGCGTACGCCACCCTCGCCCTCGGGTCGGCGATGGCGCTGTTCATGTACCCGCACTCCGTGACGGCCTCGCTGTCGTCCAACTCGCGCAACACGATCCGCCGCAACGCGGCCATCCTGCCGGCGTACTCCTTCGTGCTCGGACTGCTGGCGCTGCTCGGCTGGGTCGCGATCGCGGCGGGCACGCAGCCCATCGGGCTCGACGGCGAGCCCAACGCGCAACTGGTGATCCCGCAGCTGTTCGAGGACATGTTCCCGTCGTGGTTCGCGGGCGTGGCCTTCGCCGCCATCGCGATCGGCGCCCTGGTGCCGGCCGCGATCATGTCGATCGCCGCGGCCAACACGTTCAGCCGC
Source organism: Nocardioides sp. P4_G10 (assembly GCF_056401175.1). NCBI lineage: Bacteria > Bacillati > Actinomycetota > Actinomycetes > Propionibacteriales > Nocardioidaceae > Nocardioides > Nocardioides sp. P4_G10. The sequence goes on from NZ_JBFUJV010000018.1 coordinate 50,229, forward strand.
AACATCTACAAGGAGTGGCTGAACAAGGACGCGACGCCGGCGCAGGAGGCCAAGGTCTCCAAGCTGATGTCGCTGCTGGTGAAGGCGTTCGCGCTGATCTTCGTGCTCACGCTCGACAAGCAGAACGCGATCAACTTCCAGCTCCTCGGCGGCATCTGGATCCTGCAGACGTTCCCGGCCGTGGTGTTCAGCCTCTTCACCCGCTGGTTCCACCGCTACGCCCTGCTCGTGGGCTGGGCGGCCGGCATGGTCTACGGCACGATCGAGGCCTACCAGGTGATCAACCCGGTGACCGGCAAGCACTTCGGCGGCTCGCTCGGGATGATGCCGGGCATCGGCGAGATGGGCTACATCGCGATCACTGCGTTCACCATCAACGTCGTGCTCGCGATCGTCCTCAGTGCCGTGCTCAACGCGATGAAGGTGTCCAACGGGCGCGACGAGACCATCGCGTTCGACTACTTCGCCGACGCCGACGACCCGCGCGTGCAGAAGGACCTCGCCGAGCACGACACGCACGACGACCCCTACGGCGACCCGGACGACATCCGGGGCAACGCGGGGGCGCGCTAGCGGCGTACGCCACCACCGCCGTCACGCGAGCGGTGCGTGAGGGGGCGTCCGGAGACGGCTCCTCCTCGCGCACCGCTCGTGGTGCGTCGCGGCACGGAATCGATGTCGGCCCGCGGGTGTTCACTTGGATCGTGACCGCACCGACTCGGACCGAGGCGCCCATCGACGAGACCAACGCCTGGCCGGCCCTGTGGGCGCTGTGCATCGGCTTCTTCATGATCCTGGTCGACACCACCATCGTCAGCGTGGCCACCCCGGCCATCATCGAGAACCTGCAGGCCGGGGTGAACGAGGTCGTCTGGGTGACCAGCGCCTACCTCCTGGCCTACGCCGTCCCGGTGCTGATCACCGGCCGGCTCGGCGACCGCTACGGCCCGAAGAACCTCTACCTCGTCGGGCTGACGGTCTTCACCCTCGCCTCGCTGGCGTGCGGCCTGACCACCACGATCGAGGGGCTGATCGCCGCCCGCGTCGCACAGGGACTCGGCGCGTCGATGATGACCCCGCAGACGATGTCGGTGATCACCCGCATCTTCCCGATCGAGCGTCGCGGCTCCGCGATGGCGCTGTGGGGAGCCGTCGCCGGCGTCGCCACGCTCGTCGGCCCGATCCTCGGCGGCGTGCTGGTCGACACCCTGGGCTGGGAGTGGATCTTCTTCGTCAACGTGCCGGTCGGCGTCATCGCGTTCGTCCTGGCCTGGCGGCTCGTGCCGAGCCTCGAGACGAGTCGGCACCGCTTCGACTGGCTCGGCGTCGCGCTCAGCGGGGTCGGCATGTTCCTGCTCGTCTTCGGCATCCAGGAGGGCGAGCAGTACGACTGGTCGACCATCACCGGGCCGATCACCGTGTGGCGCCTCATCGTGGGCGGCGTCGTGGTGCTCGCCGCCTTCGTGTGGTGGCAGCACCGCAACCGCAACGAGCCGCTCGTGCCGCTCAGCCTGTTCGCCGACCGCAACTTCTCGGTGTCCAACCTCGCGATCACGACCGTCTCGTTCGCCTTCACCGCGATGGGCTTCCCGCTGATGCTGTGGGCCCAGCTCGTCCGCGGCTACTCCCCCACCGAGGCCGGCCTCGTGCTGGCGCCGATGGCGATCGTGTCGATCCTCGCCGCGCCGCTGGCCGGGCGGCTGACCGACCGGGTCCACCCGCGCGTGCTCACCCTCGGCGGCTTCGTCGCGCTCGGCGTCGCGCTGCTGGTGCTCAGCCTCGTGCTGGCGCCCGACACCCCGCTGTGGCAGCTCGTGGTGGTGTTCTCCCTCATGGGCCTCGGCAGCTCGTTCCTCTGGGGCCCCCTCGCCACCACCGCCAACCGCAACCTCGCCCCGCAGCGCGCCGGCGCCGGGTCCGGGGTCTACAACGCGACGCGCCAGGTCGGCGCCGTGCTCGGGTCGGCCGCGATCGCCGTGCTCATCGACGCCCGCCTGGTCGCCAACGGGCTGACCTTCTCGCCGTCCGAGGGAGCGGCGGGCGGCGGCGCGCTGCCCGCGCAGGTGGCCGCGCCCTTCACCGACGCGATGGCGCAGTCACTGCTCCTGCTGCCCGCCRTGCTGCTCCTCGGCCTCGTCGCGGTGCTGTTCTTCGAGCGGCCGCGCCACTTCGCCGCCCGCCCGGACGCGCGCGAGGAGGCACCGGTCGCCGCGGCCGGACCCGCCGCCTGAGCGGGTCGTCGTACGTCTTGCTCGCGCCGTACACGCAGACGAGCGGTGCGTGAGCCACCTTTCCCGACGTGGGAATGTGGCTCACGCACCGCTCATCGGAGGATCAGCCGCCCAGTGACGTCCCGGCGGAGCGGAGGTTCTGGCAGGCCTCGACGATGCGCTCGGCCATGCCGGCCTCGCCGGCCTTGCCCCAGGCGCGGGGGTCGTACTGCTTCTTGTTGCCGACCTCGCCGTCGACCTTCAGCACGCCGTCGTAGTTGGCGAACATGTGCGCCGCGACGGGGCGGGTGAAGGCGTACTGGGTGTCGGTGTCGACGTTCATCTTCACCACGCCGAAGTCGACGGCGTCGCTGATCTCCTGCGCGGTCGAGCCCGAGCCGCCGTGGAAGACGAGGTCGAAGGGGCGCGCGTCGGAGCCGAGGCCGAGCTCCGCGGCGGCGGCCTCCTGCGCGGACTTGAGGATCTCGGGGCGCAGCTTGACGTTGCCGGGCTTGTAGACGCCGTGCACGTTGCCGAAGGTCAGGGCGGTCATGTAGCGACCGCGCTCACCGGCGCCGAGCGCCTTGATCGTGGCGATGGCGTCCTCGGGGGTGGTGTAGAGCTGGTCGTTGATCTCGTTGGCGACGCCGTCCTCCTCGCCGCCGACGACGCCGACCTCGATCTCGAGGACGATGTTGGCCGCGGCGCACTTGGCGAGCAGCTCCTCGGCGATCTGGAGGTTCTCGTCGAGGGGCACGGCCGAGCCGTCCCACATGTGCGACTGGAACAGCGGCGCCTCGCCGCGGGCCACGCGCTCGGCGGAGATGTCGAGCAGCGGGCGGACGAAGCCGTCGAGCTTGCCCTGGGGGCAGTGGTCGGTGTGGAGCGCGATGTTGACCGGGTAGTTCTTCGCGACCTCGGCGGCGTAGGCCGCGAACGCGACGGAGCCGGTGACCATGTCCTTCACCGACGGGCCGGACAGGTACTCCGCGCCGCCGGTCGAGACCTGGATGATGCCGTCGGAACCGGCGTCGGCGAAGCCCTTGAGCGCGGCGTTGAGGGTCTGGGAGGACGACACGTTGATGGCCGGGTAGGCGAAGGACTTCTCCTTCGCGGCGTCCAGCATCTGTGCGTACATCTCGGGAGTGGCGATGGGCATCTGGAGATCTCCTCTGAAGCGGTCAGGCAGGCGCTCACAACCCTAGTGGCTACCCGCGAGTCCGCCCCGGGCCGACCGGTCGTCTCACCACCTGACCGGCGGGTGACAACCGGCGCCGCCTCCGGTCCGTCTCCCCGGGTGGAACACTCACCCGCGGGGGGACGCAGCATGAGCACCGACATCGACTGGCAGCACGAGCTCGACAGCTCGTTCGGCACGGGCAACGACGTGGAGGTTGCCCGCTACATCGCGGCGGGACGCACGGCCGTACGCCGACGGCGCGCGACCGCGGTCGTCCTCGCCGCCGCCGTGGTGATCGGGGGAGGCACCGCGTGGGCGTCCGGCCAGGGCTCGGCGGTGCGGGGCGACGCCCCCGTCGCGACCCAGGGCTCGGACAGCCAGCAGGAGGTCACCGAGCCCGACGGCGTCTCGGAACGGCTGGACAAGCGGATGAAGAAGCTCGATCGGATGAGGCGGCAGGCCGAGAAGCCCATTTTCCTCGGCGAGCCCGCGACCCTCGACGCCGACGGCCTGGTGCTCGCCCCCGGAGCCGGGCCGGTGCTCGAGCGAGTCGAGAACCCGATGGGCTACACCGCGGCACAGGGCCAGTCCCTGGGCATCCGGGTGAAGTTCGAGGGGCGGGAGAAGTACTCACTCCTGACCAGGGAACCCGACGGAGGGACCTCGATGGGCACGAACGACGCCACCGGGGACTTCGCCGGGTGGCTCGAGGGGCGGGTCGAGAGCCAGCGCACCCTGGACGTCGCCAACGGGGTCGTCGACGGGCCACCCGCCGCCCCCGAGACCGATCCGAGCAACTGGCTCCGCCTGCAGGGCGACAGCAGTGTGGTCGGAGCCAAGGGCGTGGTGGTGCTCGAGGTCGACGCCGACCCCGACCTGGGCGACTTCGCGCTGGGCGCCGACCGGACCGGCGCCGTGCGCGTGCTGGTGGACGAGCGGGCCAGGTTCGCGGCCTACCGCGTGATCAACGGTGAGCTCGAGGTGGTTGCGGCGCCAGGGTCCTTCGACTCCATGACCGCGTTCCTCAGCTGGGCGCGCCAGCAGAACTCCTCCGGCGAGGGCATGCGATGAGGGGCACCGACCGCGACGCGGCCTTCAGCGAGTTCGTCGCCGCCCGGCAGGCCCACCTGCGCCGGATCGCGTACGCCCTGTGCGGCGACTGGCACAAGGCCGACGACCTGCTCCAGACCTCGCTCACCAAGCTCTACGTCGCGTGGCCGCGCATCCGGCAGCAGGGCGGCGAGGAGGCCTACTGCCGGCAGATCATGGTGCGCGCCAACATCGACGAGTCCCGCCGGCCGTGGCGTCGCGAACGGCCCACCGACGACCTGCCCGACCACGGCGCACCCGAGCCGACGCCCGTCGAGGAGCGGTCGGCGCTCTTCGACGCACTCCAGGCGCTGCCGGAGCAGCAGCGCAAGGTGGTCGTGCTGCGCCACTGGCTCGGGTTGTCCGTGCGGGAGACAGCGAACGAGCTCGGCATCAACGAGGGCACCGTCAAGAGCCACAGCAGCCGAGGACTGGCCGCCCTGGAGGCGGTGCTGGCACCCCAGCGCTGAGGAGGTCTGGGGGGTGGTGTCTGCACCCTCCCGGGGCTGGCGTTCCCCCCTCGTCAGGCCTAGGTTGACGTACATGCCACGCCGCCCCGGTCCCAGCGCCGCCGTCCTCGTCGGGATGCTGGCCGCTGCCGTCGGGACGGGCGCCGCGACCGCGCGTGCCGCCGACCCGATGGTGGGCGCCCCGGTCGTCGGCCAGTGCCACGACACGAGCCCCGACGAGCTGGCCGCGGTGTCGTACGACGAGGCGCCGATCGACTGCGCGACCACCCACACCGCGACGACGATCGCGGTGGCGGAGCTGCCCGAGGGGCTCGGCCTCGCCGGTGGGCGGCTGGAGCGGTTCGCTCTCGAGACCTGCTTCGCCGCTCAGCGCACGGCGCTCGGCACCACCGCGCCCGGCGTCCGGCTGACGGCGTACGACCTCGGCTGGTTCGTCCCGACCGTCGAGCAGCAGGCCGCCGGAGCCCGATGGGTCCGCTGCGACCTCGTGCTCGGCGACGCCCGCGAGCTCCGGCCGCTCCCCGCCGACGTGCGCATCGGCAAGGGCCGGGCCGACGCGTCCGTGGCGCGGTGCCTCGCCGGCCGGGCTGCGCGCGTCACCACCTGCACGCAGCCGCACACCTTCCGGGCCACGTCGGCACGGCGCGTCGACGGCAGCCGCTACCCGGCACGAAGGGCCCGCGACCGCATCGGCGCCGACCGCTGCCGCAGGGCCGTCTCGACGCTGTCCTACCGCTTCGGCTGGCCGGCGAAGGCCGCCTGGAAGGCCGCCTGGAAGGCCGGGGACCGCACGCTGGTCTGCTACTCGAGGACCACCGGCTAGACCTTGGGAGGAGCCGGGTCCGGGGTGCCGTGGGGACATCCCGGGCCCGGTCGGGGTGCCCGGATGCGGGCGGGCCTCAGCCGCGCCAGGCGTCGTCGCCGGTCAGGTCGGCGTGCTCGCGCACCCAGCTGTGCATCGCGATCGCCGCGGCCGAGCTGGCGTTGATCGAGCGGGTCGAGCCGAACTGCGCGATCGAGAAGGTGCCGTCGCAGACCTCCCGCGCCGACTCCGACAGCCCCGGTCCCTCCTGGCCGAAGAGGAAGCACACCCGTCGCGGCAGGTGCATCGTCTCGAGGTGGAGCGACCCGGGCAGGTTGTCGATGCCGAGCAGCCGCACCGGCCCGCCCTCCGCGGCCGGGACGGCGTGGAGGTACGACGCCAGGCTGGCGGCGTCCGGGTGGTGCCGCACGTGCTGGTAGCGGTCGGTCACCATCGCTCCGCGGCGGTTCCACCGGCGGTTGCCGACGATGTGCACCTCGGCGGCGAGGAAGGCGTTGGCGGTGCGCACGATCGTGCCGATGTTGAAGTCGTGCTGCCAGTTCTCGATCGCGACGTGGAAGCCGTGCCGGCGGGTGTCGAGATCGGCGACGATCGCCGCCATCGTCCAGTAGCGGTAGCGGTCCACCACGTTGCGGCGGTCACCCTCGCGCAGCAGGTCGGGGTCCCACTGCTCGCCCTCGGGCCACGGCCCCTCCCACGGACCCACTCCCACCTCGGGCGGGCCGTGCGGCATCGGGTCGTACGGCGCCCGCTCCTCGTCCTGCATGGCAGCACCCTAGGCAGCCGCGGCGAAGCGCGGAGGCGGGGCGTCCGCGGTTAGGGTTGCGTGTGAGCACGTTGTGGGACCTGCAGTCCATCCTGACCTCGGGCGTCCAGCCGATGCTCCTCGGCATCGACTGGATGGACCCCAACTGGCTGCTCGACCGGTTCGGCACGGCGCTGTTCTGGATCAGCCTGCTGATCGTCTTCGTCGAGTGCGGGCTGTTCTTCCCGATCCTGCCCGGCGACACGCTCCTGTTCGCGATCGGCCTCTTCATCGCCACCGGCCAGCTCGACCTGTTCCCCGGTCCTCCCTTCGTCGAGCTGCTCATCGCGATGGCGGCGCTGATCGTCGCCGCGTTCCTCGGCAACGTCGTCGGCTACGAGATCGGGCGCAAGATCGGGCAGCCGCTCTACGAGCGCGACGGCCGCATCATCAAGCGCAAGTACTTCGACCAGACGACCGCGTTCTTCGACCGCCATGGCAACAAGGCGCTCGTCATCGGCCGCTTCGTCCCGTTCGTGCGGACCTACATCACGGTGGTGGCCGGGGTGACCCGGATGGAGCGGCACCGGTTCTTCCTGTGGAGCCTGGTCGGCGCGGTGATGTGGGTGTCGTCGATCTGCCTGCTCGGCTTCTTCCTGGGCGACGCGTTCCCGACGCTCGGCGAGAGCATCGACAAGCTGATCGTCGTGATCCTGGCGTTCTCGGTGATCCCGATCATCATCGAGTGGTTGCGCCACAAGCGCACCCACTCCGCCGGTGCCGAGATCGGCCCGCAGGACGGTGGGCCCGACCGCGACATCATGGGCCGCGACGTCGACTGAGCCTGTCCAGCCCCGGGAGGCGACCTCAGCCGCGAGCGGCGTCGAGGTCGGCCCGGGTCAGCACCGACCGGACCTCGAGACCGACGTCATCCAGCGGGTCCTCGCCGTCGGCCGAACGGTCGATCGCGCAGACCACGACCTCGACGGTCGCGCCGAGCTCCCGCAGCGCACGCGTGGCGTCGCGGACCGCGCCGCCCGTGGTGATCACGTCCTCGATGATCGTGACCCGCCGACCGGCGACGTCCGGGCCCTCGGCGAGCTTGGCGGTGCCGTACTCCTTGGCCTTCTTGCGCACGAAGAGGGCCGGCAGCCCCGTCTTCGCCGACACCATGGTCGCGATCGGGATGCCGCCGAGCTCGAGGCCGCCGAGCAGCTCGGTCCCCTCCGGGAGCAGGTCGACCATCTGGGCGGCCACGCGGTCGAGCAGGGCCGGCTGCGCCTCGAAGAGGTACTTGTCGAAGTAGGTGTCGGCCACCTGCCCCGAGCGGAGGGTGAACTCCCCCGTGAGACGGCAGGTCGCGTCGATGTCAGCGGCGAGGGTCGCGTCGGTGGTCACGGCACCGACCCTAGTGGGGCCCGACCGCCCGGTCGCGCTGGGTAGCGTGGGCCCGTGCCCACCGCGAAGCCTCTCGCCGCCCGCCTGGCCCACATCCCGCCGACCGTCTTCAGCGAGATGTCGGCGCTGGCCCTGCGGACCGGCGCGATCAACCTCGGTCAGGGCTTCCCCGACGTGGACGGGCCCGCTTCGGTGGTCGCGGCGGCGGAGGCCGCGCTCGAGGCCGGGGCCAACCAGTACGCCCCCGGCATCGGCGTACCCGCCCTGCGCGCCGCCATCTCGCGGCACCAGCACCGCCACTACGGGCTCGAGCCCGACCCCGACCGCGAGGTCGTCGTCACGACCGGGTGCACCGAGGCGGTCGCCGCGGCGCTGCTCGCGCTGGTCGACCCGGGTGACGAGGTCGTCGTGCTCGAGCCCTACTACGACTCCTACGTCGCGATGCTCGACATGTGCGGTGCCCGCCGGCGACCCGTGACGCTGCGGGCGCCCGACTTCCGCCCGGACCTCGACGAGCTGCGGGCCGCGGTCAACGACGACACCCGGCTGATCCTGCTCAACACGCCCCACAACCCCACCGGCACCGTCCTGACCCGCGACGAGCTCCAGGTCGTCGCCGACCTAGCGATCGAGCACGACGTCATCGTGGTGACCGACGAGGTCTACGAGCACCTGGTCTTCGACGACGCCCGCTCGGCCGAGGGCCACGTCCCGATCGCGACCCTGCCGGGGATGTGGGAGCGCACCCTGACGCTGTCGAGCGCCGGCAAGTCCTACAGCTTCACCGGCTGGAAGGTCGGCTGGGCCACCGGCCCGGCGCCGCTCGTCCAGGCCGTCCTCGCGGCCAAGCAGTGGCTCACCTTCACCTCCGGCTCCCCGCTCCAGCCCGCCGTCGCGCACGCGCTGGACCACGAGCCCGACTGGCCCCGCGAGCTCGCCCGCGACCTGCAGGGCCGCCGCGACCTGCTCTGCGACGGGCTCACCGCCGCCGGGCTGGTGCCACGCGTGCCGGAGGGCACCTACTTCGCGACGACCGACATCAGCCACCTCGGCTGGCCCGACGGACGCGCGTTCTGCCTCGCGCTGCCCGAGGTCGCCGGCGTCGTCGCGATCCCCACCCAGGGGTTCTACGACGACCGGGAGGCCGGTCGCCAGCTGGTGCGGTGGGCGTTCTGCAAGGAGCGCGACGTGATCGGCGAGGGCGTACGACGACTCGCCGCCGCCGACCTGTCGCGCTGAGGGTCAGCGCCCCGGGTAGTCCCGCGGCGGGTGCTCGGAGCCGTCCTCGTCGCTCGGCCGCGGCTGGCCGTACGGGTTGTCCTGGCTACCCGGGCTGTCCTGGCCGTAGGGGTTGTCCTGGCCGTAGGGGTTGTCCTGGCCGTAGGGCGTGCTGCTCGGCGGCGGCGGGTACTGCGGCGACGGCTGCTGGCCGGGCTGCGCGGCGTACTGGTTGCCGTAGGGGTCGCCCGACTGGCCCGGGTAGCCCGGATAGGCGCCGGCACCGGACGACGACGACAGGCCCTTGAACCAGTCGCCCGCGCCGCCGACGAAGAGCAGCACGATCACGGCGATCGCGGCGATCAGCGTGACGGCGGAGACACCACTCGTCACGCCGAGCAGCGAGAACAACGCCACGACGGCGCTGGAGATGACGAGCAGGATCCGCGCGACGTTGGAGCGCCGCATGACGAGGACCGCCAGCACGATGGCGATGATCGCCCACACCACCAAGGCCAGGATCACGGCGACCAGCACGCCCACGGCGGCGTCGGCGTCGATGTTGGCGTCCTGGAACTCGGGGACGCGCTCCATCTCGGTGATCACCTGGTCGCGGGCGATGAACAGGCCGAGCGCGGTGAACCCGAACAGCGCCGCGGTGATGGCGGAGAAGACGATGGTGATCCAGGCGGCGGCGGTCACGGTGCCGGGACGCCGGTCGCCAGCAGGCTGCTGGCCATAGGGCTGCTGGCCGTAGGGCGACTGCTGTCCGTAGGGGTCCTGGCCGTAGGGGTCCTGGCCGTAAGGCTGCTGCATCGGTCCTGGATTGCTCATGCGCCTATCTCATCACGTCGGCGGTTGGCGCCGCCGTCACCGAGCGGGAGGAGGACGAGGGTCAGCGCGGGTCGAGCTGGAACCAGCGCCGTACCTCGACGCGGCGCAGGCACACGACGGTCGCCACGGCGGCCGCGGCCGGCAGCAGGACGATCGGGGTGTTGAGCACGAGGGCGAGGCAGGCACCGGCACTGAAGGCGGCGCTGACCATCAGGCCGCGGCGGGCCCACTCGCGGCGGGCCATCGCGAAGCCGGCCAGCACCAGCGCCATGACGCACCACACGACGAACACGCCGGCGAGCGCGAACACGGTCGTGCGCACCTGCTCGAGGCTCAGGCCGTCGTCGAGCAGCTCGGGCTGCTGCTGCTCCATGACGCTGCGCAGGAAGTCCGGGGAGAAGCCCGCGATCGCCAGCCACAGGAGCGAGAGACCGAGCAGGCCGCCGGCGGTGACGACCGTGATGACGAACGCGGCGACCATCGCGCCCGGCCGGGCCTGGAGCAGCTGACGGCGCTGCCAGTCCGGCGCGGGGTGGGCGGCGGCGTACGGCGCCGGGGCGGACTGGTGCTGGTCGGGTCGGGATGGGTAGGCCTGGCCGTACGGCGACTCGGCGGGCCCGCCGACGGGGTGCTGCTGGGCGGGCGGCCCGGGCTCGCCGAACGGCCGGCTGGCCGGCGGCGGGACGGACGGCGAGGTGTCGGACGGGGTCGAGGGAGGAGTGGACGGCGCGTCGTTGCCGGCAGGCGGCCGGCCCCACGGGTCGGCCTGTCCGGACGAGTCGCGGTCGGCGCGCCCGGCGTCCCTGGCCGGGGCCGGGTCGGGCGGGGTCCAGCTACCGGTGGCGAACCACTCGCGGGCGGGCTGCATCCAGAGCATCGCCGCACCGGCGGCGACGAACGAGCCGGCCAGGCCTCCGGCCGGGATGCCGGTGACGAAGACGACGACCGCGAACAGGGTCAGGGCCAGGCGCGAGGAGCGGTCTGGCTTGCGGACGTACCAGCCGAGGATCGCGGTCGCGCACGCGCAGGCCGCGGCGACCATGCACGAGACCCGCAGCAGCTCGGTCGTGCTCGACACGGTGAGCCCGAGCGAGGAGAACGGCGCGTCGGCGAGGACGTCGCGGATGGCGTCCTGCGTCTCGAGCGAGCGGAGCGAGGTGACCCGCTCCCACGCGGTCAGGAGCACCACCACCGAGGAGAACATGATGATGCCCGAGGCCAGGCTGACCTGGGGCGGACGCTGCTTGGTGGGCTGGCTCACCGGGCCATTGTCCCAAGTCGCGCCCAACTCCCCCCATCCGCACCCCGGGCCCCGATGCTGGCCCTCCATGCGGGGTTTCTCAGGGTCGTCCTCAGGGGCCGGCGGGGTGCKGTCCCCGATGTGCCGGATGCCCCTGCGCGGCGAGGGTTGTACCCATGATCAGCGTCGAGAACCTCACCAAGCAGTACGGCCAGTTCACAGCCGTCGACAACGTCTCCTTCACGGCCGCGACCGGTCGGGTGACCGGCTTCCTCGGCCCCAACGGCGCCGGCAAGTCCACCACCATGCGCATCATGGTCGGCCTCACCCGGCCCAGCACCGGCCAGGTCACCATCACCGGCCGCGACTACCGCGAGCTCGTCAACCCCGGCCTCGAGGTCGGCGTCCTGCTGGACGCCTCCGCGCAGCACGCCGGGCGCACCGGCCGCGAGATCCTCGCGATCGCCGCGCAGACCATGGGCCTGCCGAAGTCCCGGGTCACCGAGACCCTCGCCCGCGTCGGGCTCACCGCCGACGAGGCCGAGCGCCGGGTCCGCAACTACTCCCTCGGCATGCGCCAGCGCCTCGGCATCGCGACCGCCCTCATCGGCGATCCGCGCGTGCTGATCCTCGACGAGCCCGCCAACGGCCTCGACCCGGCCGGCATCCGCTGGATGCGCGACCTGCTCCGCGGCTTCGCCGACCAGGGCGGCACCGTGCTGCTGTCCTCGCACCTGCTCCACGAGATCGAGGTGATCGCCGACGACATCGTCGTGATCGGCCAGGGCCGCATCGTGGCCCAGGGCAGCAAGGCCGAGCTCCTCGCCGCGGCCGGCACCCTCGTCCGCACCGCGGACCCCTCCCAGCAGGACCACCTCGCCCGTGCCCTGCACGAGGCGTCGGTCGTCACCACCCCCATCGACGGCGGCCTGCGCGCCGACGCCGACCCCGAGCTCGTGGGCGAGACGGCACACCGTGCCGGCGTCGTCCTGCGAGAGCTGCGCGCCGCCGACGGCGCCGGCCTGGAGGAGATGTTCCTCGAGCTCACCGCCGAGACCGCTCGTGAAGGAGCAGCAGCATGACCACCCAGACCCGACCCGCACCCAGGGAGGCCACCCCGGTCCCCGCCGTCACCACCACGTCCGCACCCGTGGCGTCCGCCGCGCCCCGCGTCGTACGCCCCATCCCCATGACGCGCCTGGTCGGCGTGGAGCTGCGCAAGATGTTCGACACCCGCGCGGGCTTCTGGCTGATGGCGAGCGTCGGCATCGTGGCCGTCCTCGCGACCGCCGCGGTGATCCTGTGGGCGCCCGACTCCGCGATCGACCAGGAGACGTTCTCCAGCGCGATCGGTTTCCCCCTGTCCGTGATCCTGCCCATCATCGGCCTGCTGTCGGTGACCAGTGAGTACAGCCAACGGACCGGCCTGACGACCTACACGCTGGTCCCCTGGCGGGGCAGGGTGATCACGGCCAAGATGATCGTCACCCTCGCCATCGGTGTCGCCTCGATGTTCCTCGCCCTGGCCGTCGGCGCGATCGGCAACCTGGTCGGCTCGGCGATCACCGGCCTCGACCCGGTCTGGAACGTCACCGTCACGGAGTTCGGGCAGATCGTGCTCGCCAACGTCCTGGGCATGCTCATCGGCTTCACCCTCGGAGTCCTGCTGCGCAGCTCGGCCGCAGCGATCGTGGGTTACTTCGTCTACTCGCTCGTCCTGCCCGCCGCCCTCGGAGCGCTTGCCTCCTTCCAGGAGTGGTTCCGCGACCTACAGCCGTGGGTCGACGTCAACTACGCCACCACCCGCCTCTTCGACAGCTCGATGACGACGGAGTACTGGCAGCAGCTGGCCGTCACGACGCTCGTGTGGCTCTGGATACCGCTGGCCATCGGCCTGCGCGCGATCCTGCGTGCCGAGGTGAAGTAGATCCCCTCTACTCACCTCGTGCCCATCAGCGGCTGCCGGTCGGGGGACCGGCGGCCGCTGGTGTCTGTGCGGGGACCAGGTCGAGTGCGCAAGCGGTAGTAGTCGCCACGTCGCCGCGCACTCGACTCGCTCTCTGACAGGCTGAGGCCATGCACCCCGACGCCTGGCTGGTCGTCATCGACCCGCAGCGGATCTTCGCCTCCCCGGACAGCGAGTGGGGGTCGCCGATGTTCCCCGACATCGTGGAGCCCGTACGACGACTCGCCTCCGCCGCGGGCGAGCGCACCGTGGTCACGCGCTGGGTGCCCGACCGTGACCCACAGGGCAGCTGGCGGGCCTACCTCGATGCCTGGCCCTTCGCCGACGTGCCCCACGACGACCCGCTGCTCGACCTCGTGCCCGAGATGCAGGGGCTGACGGAGACGGTGGTGTCGCTGCCGACCTTCGGCAAGTGGGGCCCGGAGCTGGCGGCGGTCACCGGGCCGCTCCCCCACCTGGTGCTGGCCGGGGTGAGCACCGACTGCTGCGTCGTCTCGACGGCGCTGGCGGCGGCCGACGCCGGAGCGACCATCACCCTCGTCACCGACGCGTGCGCCGGCTCGACACCGGAGAACCACGCGGCGGCGATGAAGGTGATGGCCCTGTACCCGCCACAGATCACGCTGGCCACGACGGAAGAAGTGCTCGGTTGAGCCGGGTGATCCACACCGGCCAGGCCCTGGTCGACGTGGTCGTCGAGGTCCCCGACCTGCCCGATCGCGGGCAGAACGTGATGGCCGCCTCCGCGACTGACTACGCGGGCGGCACGGTCACCGTGCTGCTGGCGGCGGCCCGGTTCGGTGCGGAGTGCGTGCAGGCCGGTGCCATCGGCACCGGGCCCCACGGCGACCTGATCCGCGCAGCACTCACCGCCGCCGGGATCGGGGTGTCGGCCCCTCCGGTCGAGGGCCTCGACACCGGCATCTGCGTCGTGATGGTCGAGCCGAGCGCCGAGCGCACCTTCGTCACCACGCTGGGGGCCGAGCGGCGGATCAGCGTCGAGTCGCTCGACACCTCCGCGCCGGGCCCGGGTGACCTGGTCTGCGTCACCGGCTTCTCGCTCGCCCTCGACAGCACCCGCGACCCGCTGCTCGCGTGGCTGCCGACGCTTCACCGCGACGTGGTCGTGGTGCTCGACCCCGGCGCCGCCTTCGCTGGCCTCGAGACGGACGTCCGGGCGGCCATGCTCGAGGTGACCGACGTGTGGTCGAGCAACGCCGAGGAGGCCGAGGACCTCCTCCGCGCCGTCGGCCAGGGCGCGCCAGACGACCTTGCGGCACTGACCACCGCGATCGCCCCGATGCTCCGCGGCGACGCGGTCGCGATCGTCCGCGACGGGCCGGAGGGCTGTGCCGTCCACGTCGCCGGCACGACGACGTACGTCCCCGGCTTCCCGCAGACGCCCGTCGACACCAACGGTGCCGGCGACACCCACACCGGCGCGCTGCTGGCCGAGGTGGCCGCGGGCACGCCGTGGGTGGAGGGCTGTCGTCGGGCCAACGCGGCCGCCGCCATCAAGGTGACCCGTCGCGGACCGGAGTCGGCGCCGACGGCCGCCGAGGTGGACGCCTTCCTGGCCGGACGCTGAGGAAAGCCGGCACGAACGGGCTGCCACGTCGTAGGTTGCCCGGCATGCCCCTCTTCAGCCGGTCGAAGGACGACTCGCCTCCTCCTCTGTTGGTCGACGTGCACCTCAACGCGCGGGTGCAGCCCGTGCACCGAGGGGAGGTCTACGAGGACCCGCTCCAGCGCGCGTTCGACCAGTTCCTCCCTGGCAGTCAGGTCGTCGGTGGCGGGTCCGAGCTCGACTCCGCGCAGGGCGTCCTGTCCTGCGACATCGAGGTCGAGCTGCGCGGCGACCACGGCAAGGGTCTCGACCTTCTGGTCAAGGCGCTGGAGCTCTACGGCGCCCCGGTCGGCTCGACGTACGCCGTGGGCGACGAGGCAGCCGTGCCCTTCGGTCGCACCCAGGGCGTCGCGCTCTCGCTCGACGGGACGTCCCTGCCGGCAGAGGTCTACGCGACCAACGACGTCAACGTGCTGATCGACGCGCTGGCGGCCGAGCTCGGTGAGGATGCCACGCTCCAGTCGTGGTGGGAGGGACCCGAGCGGACGAACCTCTACTTCTACGGCGACGATGCGGGGCGGATCCGCTGCGTGCTGTCCGCGGCGGCCACCCGATTCCCGCTCGCGCAGGGGAGCCGGGTGGAGGACATCACCTGAGGAAGGACCGGGGCTAGGAGCGGCGTCCCCGCGACTCGCGCAGCCTGCGCCCGCGCTCGATGTCCTTCTGCTCCTTGGCGGCAGCCTTGTCGGACTTGCGGGTGTCGCGAGGAGGCAGCTGCAGCTCCTCCTCGGCCGCGATGCCGGCCTGGAGCTGACGACCGCGCTCGAGCTCGGCGTCGAGCTCGGCACCGAAGAGCAGCGCCAGGTTGGTGATCCACAGCCACAGCAGGAACGCGATGACACCTGCCAGCGAGCCGTAGGTCTTGTCGTAGCTGGAGAAGTTCGCCACGTAGAAGCCGAACGCGGCCGACGCGATCACCCACACCACGATGGCGACGATCGCGCCGACGCTGATCCAGCGGAACTTGGGCTGCTTCACGTTGGGAGTCGCGTAGTAGAGCAGGGCGACGATGAGGACCACGACGGCCAGCAGCACGGGCCACTTGGCGATGCTCCACACGGTCACGGCGGTCGACTCCAGCCCGATCGCGCTGCCCACCGCCTCGGCGGCGGGGCCCGTCAGGACGAGTCCGACCGCGACGAGCGCGGCCAGCAGCACCGTCACCAGCGTGATGAGGAGCATGACGGGGCGCAGCTTCCAGATCGGGCGTCCCTCGTCGATCTCGTAGATGCGGTTCATCCCGCGGCTGAAGGCGTTGACGTAGCCGGAGGCCGACCACAGGGCGACGAGGAGGCCGATGACGAGCGCGAGCCCGGCGCCCTGGCTCCCGGCCAGCTGGTTGATCGTCGGCTCGAGCGTGTCGGCGGCCGACGAGGCGCCGATGTCGCGCAGGATCTGCAGCAACGTGTCGACCGTCTGCTGCTGCTGGCCGACGAGGCCGACCAGCGAGAGCAGCGCGATGATGCCCGGGAAGAGCGCGAGCACGGAGTAGTAGGTCAGCGCCGCCGCGAGGTCGGTGCACTCGTCGTCCATGAACTCGCGCACGGTCTTGCGGAGCGCATAGCCCCACGTCGGCTTGGCGATGTCGCTGGGCGAGTCGGGCTTGCCCGGCGCGTCGGGAGCGGGGGCGGTCCGCTCGCGCTCCTCGCTCGTGGACTCGCCGTCGGTGGAGGTGGATCGGTGCGTCATGTCACCCCAGTGCCCGCCCGGGGGCGGCCCATGCGGGGTCGGGCCACTCACGGGTGAGTCGCTCGACCCGGAGGCGTGTGGTTGGTGGCCGCTCACCCGTCCCGGGCGACCTCGCGCAGCAGTCGGGCGAAGCGGCGGTTGACGTCGAGGGTGGCGTCGGCCGCCGACCGACTCACGTGGCCCTGGTCCATGAAGCCGTGGATCATCCCGTCGTAGCGGACGGCGTCGACGCGCACGCCCGCGGCGGCGAGCGCGGCGGCGTACGCCTCCCCCTCGTCGCGGAGGAGGTCGCACCCGGCGGTGGCGACCACGGCCGGCGGCAGCCCGGTCAGGTCGCCGTGGAGCGGCGAGTGCCGCCAGTCGCCAGCTGCCGGCGTCTCACCGGAGAAGTAGAGCGTGTTGATGTAGTCGGTCATCTCCGTCGTCAGGAGGTGGCTGGTGCCGAACTCGTCCTTCGACGGGTGGTGGCCGAGCAGGTCGGTGGCCGGGTAGATCAGCAGCTGCGCCGCGATCTCCACCTCGCCGCGCAGCTCCTGCGTCGCGATGGCCGCGAGGTTGCCGCCGGCCGAGTCGCCCGCGACGGCGAGCACGTCGGAGCCGCCGTACGACTCCAGTCGCGCCGCGACGGCACGCACCGCGCGGACGGCGTCGTGGGTGGCGGCGGGCCACGGGTGCTCGGGCGCGAGGCGGTAGTCGACGCTCACGAACACCGCGCCGGTGTCGCGGACCAGCCGGCGCACGACCTGGTCGTGGGTGTCGATGTCGCCGCGGAACCAGCCGCCGCCGTGGAGGTAGACGACCGTCGCGACCGGGCCGTCGACGGCCGCCGGCCGGTAGACGCGCACCGGCAGCTCGTCGAGGAGCTCGTCGGTCACCGCCCCGATGCGTACGACGTCCTCCGGACGCACGCTGTCGACGCGCAGCGCCCGCATGCCGGCGCGCGCCTCGGGGATGGTCATTTCCGAGACAGGGCGCCCGCGCTTCTTCTCGACCTCGCCGATGAAGACGGCGAGGTCGGGGTCGAGCGGCACCTCAGCGCACCGTCATCGGACGAGGCAGGGACGCTTGGGGTCGAACGCCCAGTCGTCGACGAGGTACTGCATGGCGACCGCGTCGTCGCGCGCACCGAGGCCGTGCTCGAGGTAGAGCTCGTGCGCCTGCGCCAGCCGGTCGCGGTCGAGTGCGACGCCGAGGCCCGGGGTGTCGGGCACCTCGATCGCGCCGTCGCGGATCTGCAGCGGATCGGTCGTCAGGCCCTGGCCGTCCTGCCAGATCCAGTGCGTGTCGAGCGCGGTGATCTCGCCCGGGGCGGCCGCGCCGACCTGGGTGAACATCGCCAGCGAGACGTCGAAGTGGTTGTTGGAGTGCGAGCCCCACGTCAGGCCGAAGTCGTGGCACAGCTGGGCGACGCGGACGGAGCCCGCCATCGTCCAGAAGTGCGGGTCGGCGAGCGGGATGTCGACGGCGTTGGTGCGCACCGCGTCGGCCATCTGGCGCCAGTCGGTGGCGACCATGTTGGTGGCCGTGCGGAGCCCGGTGCGGCGCTTGAACTGGGCCATCACCTCGCGCCCGGAGTAGCCGCCCTCTGCGCCGCACGGGTCCTCGGCGTAGGCGAGGACGTCGTCCTTGCCCGTCAGCAGGCGGACGGCGTCGTCGAGCAGCCAGCCGCCGTTGGGGTCGAGGGTGATCCGCGCGTCGGGGAAGCGCTCGTGCAGCGCGGTGACGGCCGCGACCTCCTCCTCGCCCGGCAGCACGCCGCCCTTGAGCTTGAAGTCGGTGAAGCCGTAGCGGGCCTGCGCGGCCTCGGCGAGGCGGACGACCGCCTCGGGGGTCATCGCCTCCTCGCGGCGGACCTTCTCCCAGTCGTCGGCACCCCCCGAGGACGAGTGCTCGCGAAGGTAGGGCAGGGCGGTCCGGTCGGGGTCGCCGACGTAGAACAGGTAGCCGAGCATCGGCACGCTGTCGCGCTGCTGGCCCTCGCCCAGCAGCTCGGCGACCGGCACGCCGAGCGCCTGTCCCGACAGGTCGAGCAGCGCCGACTCCAGCGCCGTCACCGCGTGGATGGTGGTGCGGAGGTCGAAGGTCTGCAGGCCGCGGCCACCAGCGTCGCGGTCGGCGTACGCCGCGGCGACGCGACGCAGCAGGGTGCGGAACATCGCGACGGGCTGGCCGACGAGGATCTCGGCCGCGTCGGCGATCGTCTGCCTGATCGCCTCGCCACCGGGCACCTCGCCGAGGCCCTCGCGTCCCTCGGAGTCGGTGACGATCGCGATGTTGCGGGTGAAGAAGGGGCCGTGGGCGCCGCTCAGGTTCAGCAGCATCGAGTCGTGGCCCGCGACCGGGACGACCTCGACCGTCGCGATGGTGGTCGTCATCGTTCGAGCGTTCCGTCCATGCGACGGAGCAGCCCCCACGGGTTGTCGTCGCGCAGCGCCTCGGGCAGCAGCGCGGCCGGCACGTCCTGGTAGGCGACCGGACGCTGGAAGCGCTCGATGGCGAGGCTGCCGACGCTGGTGCTCCGCGAGTCGGACGTGGCCGGGTAGGGACCGCCGTGGACCATCGCGTGGCCGACCTCGACACCGGTCGGCCAGCCGTTGAAGAGCACCCGACCGGCCTTGAGCTCGAGGACGGGCAGGAGCGCGGTCGCGTCCTCGACGTCGCTGTCGGTGGCGTGGACGGTCGCGGTGAGCTGGCCCTCGAGGGCCTCGAGGCGGGGCAGCAGGGCGGCCACGTCGTCGTACCTCACCACGACGCCGGCGGCGCCGAACACCTCGTCGGTCACGGTGCTGTCGTCGATCGCGAGCAGCTCGGCAGGTGCCTCGTAGACCACCGGCGCAGGGGCGTGCTCGCCGGCCGCGGAGCCCTCGCCGACGACGCGGATGCCGTCGGTGCCGCGCAGGCTGGCGGTGCCACTGGCGTAGGCGTTCGCGATGCCGGGGGTGAGCATCTGCTGACCGGATGCGCCGCTGACCGCCTCACCGGCGGCGCGCAGGAACGCGTCACCGCGCTCGCCGGACGGCAGGAAGAGCAGGCCGGGGTTGGTGCAGAACTGGCCGGAGCCGAGGGTCAGGCTGCCGACGTACGCCTGGGCGAGCGCGGCGACGTCACCCTCGAGCGCGCCGGGCAGCACGACGACGGGGTTGATCGACGACATCTCGGCGTAGACCGGGATCGGCACGTCGCGCTCGGCGGCGGCACGGACGAGGGCGAGGCCCCCGCCACGCGAGCCGGTGAAGCCGACCGCGGCGATGCGCGGGTCGACCACGAGCTCCTGGCCGGTCTCGATGCCACCGAGGACGAAGGAGAACGTGCCGGCGGGCAGGCCGGACTTCTCGACCGCGCGGGTGATCGCGCGGGCGACGAGGGTGCCGGTGACCGGGTGGGCGGGGTGGCCCTTCACGACGACGGGGCAGCCGGCGGCCAGCGCCGAGGCGGTGTCGCCGCCCGCGGTGGAGAACGCGAGGGGGAAGTTGCTGGCCCCGAAGACCGCGACCGGACCCAGCGGCACCATCCGCTGCCGGATGTCGGCGCGCGGCAGGGGCGCACGGTCCGGCAGCGCCGGGTCGATGCGCACGCCGAGGTGGTCGCCCTGCCGGACGACGCCGGCGAACATCCGCAGCTGGCCGGTGGTGCGGCCGACCTCGCCGGTGATCCGCCCCTCGGGCAGCCCGCTCTCGCGGACCGCCTCCGCGATGATCGCGTCCTTGTCGGCCTCGATCTCGGCCGCGACCGCCTCGAGGAAGGCGCTCCGCTCCTCGGGGGTGGTGGCGCGGTAGGCGGCGAACGCCTCGACGGCGGCCGCGGTGGCGGCGGCGACGTCGGGCTGCTCGAAGTCGGTGCCGGCGATGATCGAGGTGGCGAGGTCAGACATGGATTCCTTCCGGTGGGTCGAGCGCGGGGATGGTGCCGTCAGGCCGTCGAGCCTGCCACCTTGTCCACGAGGGTCTGCAGCTCGTCGCGCTCGGCGTCGAGCAGGTCGGACAGCGGCGGGCGTACCGGACCGGCCGGGCGGCCGACGGCGGCGAGGCCCGCCTTGACGATCGACACCGAGTAGCCGGGCTCGCGGTCGCGGATCTTCGTGTAGGGGATGACGAAGTCGTTGAGCATCGCGTAGACCGCGGTCCGGTCCTGGCGGCGCACGGCGGCGTAGAAGTCGAGCGCGAACTGCGGCACGAAGTTGAAGATCGCGGAGCTGTAGGTGGTCACGCCGAGCTGGAGGAGCGGCAGCGCGAAGACCTCCGCGGTGGGCAGGCCGCCGACGTAGAACAGGCGGTCGCCGAGCTGCGCGTAGGTGCGGGTCATCTGCTCGATCCCACCGACCCCGTCCTTGAAGCCGACGAGGTTGGCGCTGCGCTGGCAGGCCTGCTCGAGCGCGTCGGCGCCGAGCACGGCGTTGGCTCGCGAGTAGAAGATGACGCCGAGGCTGGTCGCGGCGCACACGGCGCTGATGTGCTCGACGAGGCCGCGCTGGCCCGCCTCGGTGAGGTACGGCGGCATGAGCAGGATGCCGTCGGCGCCGGCGGCCTCCGCGGCCTTGACCTGCGCGACGGCGTTGACGGTCGAGCCGGTGGCGGGGGCGAGCACGGGCACCTTGCCGGCGGCGCCGGCGATGGCGGCGCGCACGACGCGGTCGGTCTCCTCGGCGTTGAGGGAGAAGCCCTCACCCGTGCCTCCGGCGGCGAAGAGGCCGGCGACGTCGTAGCCGCTCAGCCACTCGAGGTGCGCGCGGTAGGCGGGCTCGTCGAACTGGAGGTCGGCGTCGAAGTGGGTGACCGGGAACGACAGCAGGCCGCTGCCCAGGGTCTCGACGAGCTCGGTCGGGCTGTACTTCGTCACGCTGCGTCCTTCGGTCGGCCGTGGGTCGGTGCCCCACGGATGTGGCGGTGCTCACCAACCTAGGAAGACCTGACGATGCCTGTCCAAGCCCGTTTCTGAATCCAGTGATGCCTTGGGGGTATCTATCCGGAGAACGACCTGGTGCCGAGCCAGCGCGGGACGCTCGAGCGGTACGCGGCGTAGTCGGCACCGAAGCGATCGGCGAGCGCCCGCTCCTCGGCCGCGATCTGGAAGCGGTCGATGACCGCCACGAAGACGGCGACCGGCAGGACGCCCGGCCAGGAGCCCCGGCGGAGCGCGTTGGCGACGAGCAGGCCGGCCATCCCGACGTACATCGGGTTGCGGGTGCGCGAGTTGGGCCCCGAGACGACCAGGGACGACGCCTTGGAGGGGTCGAACGGCTCGACGGTCGTGTGCTGCGCCCGGAACCGGCTCGCCGCTCCGCCCGCCAGCGCGAGCGAGGTGGCCGCCGTGACGGCCGCGGCCGTCTGCCTGGGCCCGGAGGATGGCGGCGCCCCGCGGGAGAGGCCGCGCTGGGCGAGCGCGGCGACGAGCGCGAGGAGCGGCGGCGGCGGGCGCTTCATGGGACCACGGTGCCACGACGACCGGCCCGGGCACAGCCCTCCAGCGCTGCCGTACGGTGCGCCTGTGACCCCGGACGTCCTCCTCGTCGGCGCCGGCGACCTCGGTGCCGCGGTCGGCCTGCGCCTGGCCGACCTCGGCCACGGCGTGCTCGCCCTGCGGCGCAACGCCTCGCTGGTGCCCCCGCCGCTCGTCGGTCGCGCGGTCGACCTGACGCGCGGGGCCCCGGACCTGTCCGACGTACGCCCCCGCCTCGTCGTCGTCGCGCTGACGGCGCGACCGCGGACAGAGGAGTCCTACCGGACGACGTACGTCGACGGGATGGCGCGGGCGCTCGACGCGCTGCCCGAGCCACCCGAGCGGGCCGTCCTCGTCTCGTCGACCGCCGTGCACGGCAGCCGCGACCTCCCGGAGCTCGAGGACGAGACGACTCCCCCGGCCCCGAGCGACGGCCCGGGCCGGATGCTCGTCGCCGCCGAGGAGGCCTTCCACGAGCGCGTCCCGCACGGGAGCGTCCTGCGGCTGTCGGGGTTGTACGGCGGCAGCAGCACGCGGCTGCTCGACCAGGTCCGCGAGGGACGGATCGACGACCCGCACCGCTGGACGAACCGCATCCACCGCACCGACGCCGCCGCGGCGGTCGTGCACCTCCTGACCATGGACGCCGCGCCGGAGCGGCTCTACCTCGGCACCGACGACGAACCGGCCCAGCTCGGGGACGTCGCTGCGTTCCTCGCCGACCGCCTCGGCGCCCCTGCTCCCCCGCCGGCCGACCCCGCACAGGGGCACGGCAAGCGGCTGTCCGACGCGCGGCTACGGTCGGCGGGCTGGGCGCCGACGTACCCGTCGTACCGCGAGGGCTACGCAACAGTCGCCGGCTGAGGGAGATCCCCCATCGGGGCGATGGACCGGGCGGGCCGGGGGCACAGAATGCAGGCATGGCTGTCATGCCCTCGGAAGCGCAGGCGGCGGTCCACGTCGACCGCCGCCGCCCGGGGCTCGCCCTGCTGGTCGCCCTCCTCGCCGCCGTGCCGTACGTCATCGGGCTGGTGCTGCCCTACTACGCCAACGGCGTCCACCTGCGCCCGGCCCACGAGACGATCTACGCCTACGACCTCGGCACGATGTGGCCCTACGACACCGCTCTCGGCGGGGTGGTCGGATTCATCGCGATCGTGGGCGTGCCGACGGCACCGTTCATCTCCGGCGGGGTGGCGATGTGGTCGCTGTTCATGGTGTGGAGCTGGTGGCGGACGCTGACCGTGCTGGAGGTCGTCCTCTACGCGGCCGCCATCGCGGTCGGGGTCGCGTCCATCGTCTGGCTGGCCACACCGCTGGCGAACGAGCTCCTCATGTGGTTCTGGGACTGACCTCGCCGGCCGGCTTTACCCGACCCTGGCCGGTCGGTGCAATCCCCCCTACGGAGTGAGCCGAAGGTCTCTGGTGCCGTGTCGACGCGCCGACCTACCGTTCACGGACCTGTCGATCGCTCGGCTCGCCGGGCACAACTGATGTGGAGAAACATGTCTGCACGACGTTGGACGGCCGTCCTGACCGGACTGGCCCTTCCTCTCGGGATCGTCGCCGCCACCACCTCGTCACCGGCGAACGCCATCCCCACCCAGTCGCACTGCGGCACCGAGGCCTCGGGCTCGGGCAACAACGGATTCGTCAACCACGCCCAGCTCTCCCGGACCCTGGAGAGCATCGAGCGCACCACCAAGGGCGTCGTCGACGTCGAGGTCGTGGGCGAGAGCAACCAGGGCCGCGAGATCTACACCGCTCGCGTCGGCGAGGGCGACACCGTCGTCTTCGTCGAGTCGCAGATCCACGGCAACGAGAACCACGGCACCGAGGCGCTGCTCGACCTGCTCCGCCGCTGGGGCGGTTCGACGCCCGAGGCGGTGGCGCTGCGAAAGGAGGTCACGATCGTCGCGATCCCGCGGCTCAACGTCGACGGCGGCGAGCGCGACACCCGGCAGAACGAGATGACCTGGGCCGACGTCGTCGCCGCCTTCCCGCAGCTCGCGGGCGTCGCGCCGGCGTGGAACTACAACACGCGCGTCGGTGGCTTCGACGTCAACCGCGACTTCAACCCCGACCTCGACTACGTCCCGCAGCCGGCCGACTTCCCGGGCAACAGCGCCGACACCGGCTGGTACATCACGCCGGAGTCCCAGACGGTCCGCGACGTCTACCGGGGGCTCGAGGCCGAGTTCGGCACGGTCGACTACTTCGTCGACCTGCACAACCAGTGGTCCTGCTACGCCACCGAGGACCTCGAGCGCATGTCGCCGCTGTCCATCTCGGCGAAGTTCATCGAGGACCCGGCCGAGTTCGGCACGTGGCCGAAGTTCGACATGGAGGCGTCCGAGCGCGCCAACGTCGCGGTCTACGAGGCGCTCCAGGGCTACGGCAAGTCCGGCTACGGCGACGTGACGCTCTACCCGCAGGACACCAACCTGCCGGGCACCGCGCTCGGCTCGTTCGCCCTGCGCGGCAGCGCGGTCGTGCTCTTCGAGACGTCCAGCCAGACGCAGTACGACGGCATGAAGCGCAACGGCATGCTGCGCAAGCAGATCGAGATCGGGCTCGGCGGCCTGGTCGACGCCGTCGCCGACGGCTCGATCGACACGCTCGACCCGTCGGTCTACGACACCATCCCGCAGCGGGTCTACCTGCCCGCCGACTGACCGGGAAGAAGATCGTGGAGGGTCCGAGCCCCTGGTGACTCGGATCCTCCACGATCTCAGGCTCTTCCGCGGGACGCTCAGCCGGTCGCCATCAGCCGGGTCAGGGCCTCGAGCCCGGGAGCCGTGGCGGCCGCGAGCCGCTCGCGGACCCGGTCGAGCTCGGCGGACCCGGGGTGGTCGGCCGGGATGCGGGCCGGGTTGATCGCCACGGTGTGGGACCACGCGGCGATGTCGGGCTCGGCGCCGAGGGCCATCGAGGCCCGGGTCCCGCGGACGTTCATGTCGGCCCACTGCTGCAGCGAGTTGCCGAAGCGCGACGGCGGGCACAGGCGGTTCTTCTCCGCGTCGTCGCGTCGGGTCGCCTCGACGTAGCCGATCGCGGCCGCACTGAAGCACGGGAACCCCGCACGCACCGGCTGCACCGTGATCTCCTCCGGGCGCCAGACGGACACGAGCGGCGGGTTCTTCAGGCCGTCGGCGGCGCAGTGCACCACGACCGCGTCGTCCGCGACCCGCACGGTGGTGCCGTCCTCGAGCTCGAGGCGACCTCGCTCCACGTTGCGCAGGTGTCCGTGGCGTACGACGTTCTCGATGGACCGCAGCAGCTCGAGCTCCCACACGCCGAGCGTCGGGGCCTTCGCCATCGTGGGCGTGACCGACGGGTCGATGCGCAGCATCACGCCGGCGTCCTCCAGGCGGAGGAACAGCTCGTCGAGCGACGACGAGGCCGCGGCCTCCTCGAACGTCGTCGCCGGCACCCCGAGGAAGATCTCCGGGTCGGGCTGGATCAGCGCCCGGTTGAGCATCCACGGGTCACGGGGCCGCACCCAGCAGATCGCGTCGGGGTCGACCCCCTGGCCGAGCAGCCACACGCAGGCGTCGGTGGCCGTCTTGCCCGAGCCGACGACGACGTACTGGCTCGGGGCCTCCTCGAGCCGGACCACGTCGTTGACGGTCACGGCGCGCGCGTCGTCGGCGACCGAGAACGGTGCCGACGACTCGGCCGGGATGCTCGGCGCGAGGTAGTGGGCGTTCACGACGCGGCACGACGCCGGCACCTCCCACGTCTTCCCGGAGATGCGCGAGACGACCGTGCGGCCGACGACGTCGCACCCGGTGAGCACCTCGACCCGGCCCGTGCGGCGCAGCCGCTCGACGGCTCGGGCGTAGTAGTCGACGATCTCGGGCTGCGAGGCGCGCACGTGCAGGCCCGCCTCGGGGCCCTGCTCCTGGACGTGCCCGCCGAGCACCGTCGAGGCGACGCCGTAGAACGTCGACGACTGGTGCAGCCGGACGAACGGGTAGTCCTCCAGCCAGTGCCCGCCTGCGCCGTGGCGGCGGTCGACGATCGCGACGCGTGCCTCGGAGTGGTCGACCAACGCGTCGGCGAAGCCCATCCCCATCGCGCCGGCACCCACCACGAGGTAGTCGACGTCCAGTGTGCGAGTCATGGACTCACGCTGGCACACCTTCGTGGCCCGCGCCCGGGGCGGGCGGTGCCGGTCCAGACGTGACGCCGTCGAAACACGACCCCGCCACACTGGCCCCGTGCACATCACCCGCGCCGACTTCGACGATCCGCGGCTGGCGACGTTCCTGCAGGCCCACCTCGACGACATGGAGCCGACCGCGCCGCGGGAGAGCCGGCACGCGCTCGACCTGACGGCGCTGCAGGGGGACGGCGTACGCCTGTGGGTGGGAGCCGACGGTGACGGGATCCTCGGCACGGTCGCGCTGGCGGCGGTCGACGACGGGCACGAGGAGCTGAAGAGCATGCGGACCGAGCCGCGCGCGCGGGGCACCGGGGTGGCGACGGGTCTGCTCGCCCATGCGCTCGACGACGCCCGGCGGCGCGGCGTGTCACGGGTGTCGCTCGAGACCGGCTCGATGGAGTTCTTCGAGCCGGCACGCCGGTTCTACGCGGGGGCCGGCTTCACGCCGTGCGAGCCCTTCGGCTCCTACGTCGAGGACCCGCTGAGCAGCTTCATGACGATGGAGCTGGGTCCGCGCTGACGCCCTCGACGTACGCCGGCAGCGTCAGGGTCGCCGTCGTGCCGCGCCCGCGCTCGGAGTCGATGTCGATCGCGCCGCCGTGTCGGGCGACGATCCGCGCGACGATCGCCAGGCCGAGCCCAGTGCCGGGGCGGGACAGGGCGGCCGGGTTGGTGGAGCGGAAGAACTCGCGGAACAGCTGCTCCTGGTCGGGCGTGGAGATGCCGATGCCCGTGTCCTCGACGGTGGCGACGATCGATCTGCCCTGCGTCGTGACGCGCACGGTCACCCGGCCGCCAGGGTCGGTGTACTTGATCGCGTTGGAGACGAGGTTGGTGAGCAGGCGATGCAGCTCCTCGGGCTCCCCGGGCACGAGCACCGGCTCGTCGGGCACGTCGGACCCGCAGGAGACGCCGCCGGCGGTGGCCGCCGCGTGGCACTCGTCGCAGACGTCGTGGACCACGCGCCGCAGGTCGACCGGGATGGGGTCGAACTCGCGGTGCGGGTCGGAGACCTGGGCCATGGTGAGCATGTCGTCGATGACGGCCCGCATCCGGGTGGCGCCGCGCGTCGCGGCGGCGACGGACCGGCGGCCGTCCTCGTCGAGACCCGAGGTGTCGAGGAGCTCGAGGTTGGCGCTCATCGAGAAGAGCGGGTTGCGCAGCTCGTGGCCCATCGTGTTGACCACCTCGACGCGGTAGCTGTCGAGCTTGCGGAGCCGGTCGGCGATGGCGCGCTCGAGCTCGAGCTGGCGGGCCTTGCCGACCGCAAGGCCGAGGTCGCGGCCGATGTCGCGCGCCGCGTCGATCTCGATGTCGGTCCAGCGGCGTGCGTCGGAGACGCGGGTCAGGACCAGGAAGCCCACGCACTCGCGGCCGACCCCCAGCGGGACGAAGAGCACCGAGCCGATGCCGATCCGGTCGAGGAAGCCCACCAGGCGCTCGGCGTCGCCGCGGGCCAGGCCCGGCTGGTCGAGGCTGTTGCGGGAGAAGGGCGCGACGTACTGGTCCTTCCAGTAGCGGCGCGACAGGCGCACGACCACGTCGTCGATCTCGTCGAAGGGCGGCGCGTCGTAGGTGTTGCCGACGGCGAAGGACGTCGTGGTGGACCCGACCCCGTCGGGGTTGAACGCCGTCAGCCACATGCCGACGGCGTCGAAGCACGACACGACAGCCGACCGGCACGCCTCCAGCACCAGCTCGAGCGTCGGCTCGCCGAGGGCCTGGCGCACGATCGCACGAGCCTCCGTGGCCATCCGCACCTGCTCGCTGAGCTCCTCGCGCTCGAGGGCGAGGAGCACGAGCGTCCGCGCGAGACCGGCGTACTTGGTCAGCACCTCCATCTTCTCCGGCGACGGCAGCCGGCCGTCGTCGGGGATGTCGACCGACAGCAGGCCGCGCAGCCGGCCCTGGTCGTCGTGGAGCGGCGCGGCGAGGAGGTCGAGCGGGTGCCACGCGTCCTCGCCCTCGAGGGGGGTCACGTCGGGGATGTGGCTGTAGGAGAGGGCCTCGACGCTCGCGCGGTCGTGCGGCACGAAGCGCCACACGCCCCACTCGTCGGCGTCGCGGAGCTCGTTCTCGATCGACTCCGCAGGCACCTGCGTGCCGACGAACCCGTCCTCGACGCCGGCAGCGGCGACGACCTCGAAGTGGCCGTCGCGGCGCAGCGTCAGCGACGACTGCGCGAAGCCGGCGAGGGTGGCGACACCCTCGACGAGGACCTGCAGATGCTGTCGCGTCTGCTCGTCCGCCCACGGAGACTCGGCATGGCGCCGTCCCGTGTCCGGTTCGTCGTGCATCTCACTCCCTGCGTCGCGTCGCCCTCGCGGCACCCATGACTCTAAGCCTCCGGACCTGACGAGCGCAGGGGTTCCTTGACACTGTGCAGAGATCCGAGCGATCAGGCCCAGATCAGTCGGCCTGGGCGGTCACCACGTCGAGCACGCGGCGTACGACGGGGGTCACCGCCTCGCGCGACCAGATGGCGTGCAGCTCGACCGGCCGGTCGGGGTCGGCATCGACCCGCGTGTCGCCACCGTGGTGGGCCAGCTCCTTGAAGACCACGCCGTCGACGTGCAGCGACGCCGCCGACGCGGGCGCCAGCGTCACCCCCCGCTCGGCCGAGACGAGGAGCATGGCGGTCAGCACCTGGTGCACCCGCTGGTCGATGCGCGGGTGGGCGTTGGCGAAGAAGCGGACCGACAGCTCGTGGAAGTAGCGCGACTGGTCGGGGTTGTAGCCGATGACCGTCTCGCCCTCGAAGTCGTCGGAGGTCAGCGGCCGGTCACTGGCGGCGAGCGGGTGGGCCGCGGGCACGACGGCCATGAAGGGCTCGCGCAGCACCACCCGGGAGCGCAGCAGGGTGGTGTCGAACGGCGGTCGGGCCAGGCCGATGTCGAGCTCGCCGCGGCGGATGCCGTCGACCTGCGCGTTGGTGACCCGCTCGGACAGCACGACCTCCACGTCGGGCAGCTCGGCGGTGAGGCGGCGCAGCAGCGGGCCGAGGATTGAGATCGCCGACACCGCGGTGAAGCCGAGGCGTACGACGCCGGCGGCGCCCGCGTCGACCCGCCGGGCGAGGTCGCCCGCACCCTCGACGAGGTTGAGCAGCCGGTGGGCCTCGTCGAGGAACGCCACGCCGGCGCCGGTCAGCTCCACCCGCCGGTTGTCGCGCTCGAGAAGGCGCGCGCCCACCGACTTCTCCAGCTTCTGGATCTGCCGGGACAGCGGGGGCTGGGTCATCTGGAGCCGCTCCGCGGCCCGCCCGAAGTGCAGCTCCTCGGCCACGGCGACGAAGGAACGGACCTGGTCCAGAGTGATCACGGGCCGAGGGTACGATGCACCAGATGGATCAGTCCATGCCGAATTGGGCTTGGACCGGCATCAACGCGCAAACCTAGTGTCGGTGGTCACACCCCGAACAAGGAGCACCTCGATGCGCAAGCAGACCCTCAGCCTGGCGGCCGTCGCCGCCGGCGCTGCCCTTGCCCTGTCCGCCTGCGGCGGCGTCCAGAACACCGCCGGTGGCGGCAGCGACAGCGGTGAGTACCCCTCCGGCTCGGTCGAGATGCCGGTGGGTGCCGACCCTGGGGGCTCCTCCGACCTGATCAGCCGCCAGATCTCCCAAGGACTGTCGGAGGAGCTCGGCGGCTCCTTCCCGGTGATCAACCGCTCGGGCGCCAACGGCGCGCTCGCCGCCGCCGAGGTCGCCAAGGCGGAGCCCGACGGCTCGACCATCTCGGTCCAGAACGCCTCGCTCTTCGCGATCACCCCGCTGGCCGTCCCGGAGGACCAGGTCACCAGCATCGACGACTTCGACGTCGTCCAGGGCGTCTCCCGCGACGACTACGTGCTCGTGGCGAGCAAGGGCTCGGGCTTCGACTCCATCGAGTCCTTCCAGGACGCCGACGGCAAGATCACCTACGGCACCACCGGTGTCGGCACCGGCGCCCAGCTCGCCTGCGCGCTGACCTTCAACGTCAACAAGACGCCCGCCGAGGCGATCCCCTTCGACGGCGGCGCCCCGGCGCTCACCGCCCTCCTCGGCGACCAGGTCGACACCGCCTGCCTGCAGGTCGGCGAGGCGATCGAGAACATCGAGTCCGGCAAGATCGTCCCGATCACGGTCTACGGCCCCGAGCGCGTCGAGTTCCTCCCCGACGTGCCCACGGCCCAGGAGCAGGGCCTCGACGTCGAGGTCGCGCAGTACCGCTTCATGACGGTTCCGAAGGGCACCCCGCAGGACATCCAGGACTCGATCGCCGAGGCGATGCAGGCCACGTTCGAGACCTCGGAGTACCAGGACTTCAACGAGCAGAACAACCTCACCCCCATGGAGATCTCGGGTGACGAGGTCGTCGCGCAGCTCGAGGAGGACAAGCAGCGCTACGCCGACCTGGTCGAGGAGTACGGCATCGACCTGGGCGACGCCAGCTGATCCCGGGCCGGTCCCGGGCTGGTCCCGGAACCACCCGGGACCGGCCCGCACCACCCCCCACCGAGGGACCCCCGCCCTCACCGCACGGAGACGAGACCMACATGAGCGAGACCCAGCCCCGCCCGGCTCCCGGAGCCACCCAGGGCGCAGCGGACGTCGAGCACGAGCACGACATCCTCGCCGAGATCAAGGCCGAGGTCGCCCAGGACCTCGCCGACGAGCGGCCGCCTGCGGGCGGGCCGGTGTACCAGGTGGTCGCGGCGGCCTTCGTGATGCTGGTCGGCCTGGCCGGCGCCTGGCTCGCCTACGGCTACGGCCTCGGGACGCTCCGACGTCCTGGCCCCGGCCTGTGGCCGTTCATCGTCTCGTGCCTGATCGTCGCGCTCGCCGTGGTCCTGCTCGTCGTGGGTCGCCACCTCGACGACACGGAGAAGTTCACGAGGTCGAGCCTGCTCGTCGCCGTCGGCGCCGCCACCTTCGTCGCCCTCGGCTTCCTCCTACCCGTCATCGGCTTCGAGATCCCCGCCGTCCTGCTGGGCATCGTCTGGCTCCGCTTCCTCGGAGGCGAATCCTGGCGCAGCACGATCGTCATCTCGGTCCTCACGACCGCGGCGTTCTACGGGTTGTTCCTCTACGCCCTGTCCGTCCCGCTGCCCCACCTGATCGCCCTCTGAGCGCAGGGAAGAGAACACCATGGACTTCAGCGCCTTCCTCGACGGCTTCGGTGTCGTCACCCAGCCCGGCAACCTGCTCTACTGCTTGATCGGCGTCGTCGTCGGCATGCTCATCGGCGTGCTCCCCGGCCTCGGCCCGGCCGCCACGATGGCCATCCTGCTGCCGGTCGTCTACAGCGCCCACGACCCGGTCGCGGCGATCATCATGCTCGCCGGCATCTACTACGGAGCCCAGTACGGCGGCACGATCACGTCCGTCCTGCTGCGCATCCCCGGTGAGGCGAGCTCGGTGGTCACCGTGTTCGACGGCTTCGCCCTGGCCAAGCAGGGCAAGGCCGGCACCGCTCTCGGGATCGCCGCGATCGGCTCGTTCATCGGCGCGACCATCTCCATCATCGGCCTGACCCTCCTGGGCCCGCTCGTGGCTGAGTTCGCCCTCGACTTCGGCCCGCCGGAGTACGCCGCACTGGCGCTGCTCGGCGTGCTGCTGGTCGCCACCATCGGCAACGGCAACACCGTCAAGGCCCTCGCCGCCGCAGCGATCGGCCTCCTCCTGGCCACCGTCGGCAGCGACAGCTTCACCAGCGCCGACCGCTTCACCTTCGGCAGCCTCAACCTCGAGGACGGCATCGACTTCGTCGTCGTCGCGATGGGCCTCTTCGGTGTCGGCGAGATCCTCTACAACCTCGAGGAGCGCCACGGCAAGCCGCACGTGCCGGCCGCCATCGCCAACATCTGGCCCTCCCGCAAGGACCTCAAGGAGGCCGGTCCCGCCATCGGCCGCGGCTCGTTCATCGGCTTCGTCCTCGGCGTGCTGCCCGGCGGTGGAGCCGTGATGGCCTCCCTCGCCGCGTACGCCGCCGAGAAGCGCGTGGCCAAGGACCCGTCCCGCTTCGGCCGCGGTGCCATCGAGGGCGTCGCCGGCCCGGAGTCGGCCAACAACGCCGCCGCCACGTCGTCGTTCATCCCGCTGCTCACCATCGGTATCCCCGCCAACGCCTCGATGGCGATGCTCTACGCCGCCCTCCTGGTCGTCGGCGTGACGCCCGGCCCGCAGCTCATCGACGAGCGCCCCGACCTCTTCTGGGGCGTCGTGAACTCGATGTACATCGGCAACCTGATCCTGCTGCTGCTGAGCATCCCGCTCGTCGGCATCTTCGTCCGGATCCTCCGCGTGCGGCCCGCGATCCTCGCGCCGATCACCGCGCTCATCACGATCCTGGGCGTCTACACGATCCGCAACTCCGTCTTCGACATCTTCCTGATGATCTTCTTCGGCGTCGTCGGCTACCTCATGAAGAAGTTCGGCTTCGAACCCGGTCCGATGGTCCTGGCGTTCGTGCTCGGCTCCCTCATCGAGTCGAGCTTCCGCCGCTCCATGCTGATCTTCGAGGGCGACGCGACGGGCTTCGTGACCCGCCCGATCTCCGGCGCCATCCTCGCCTTCGTCGTCCTGGTCATCGCGTCCCCGCTGATCAAGAGGGCCTTCCGCCGCAAGACCCCCGCCACCGACACCACCCCTGAGACCGTCCAGCGAGAGGACTCCCTGCGATGACCAGCAAGACGACGATCGTGATCGGCTACGTCCCCACCCCCGTCGGCGAAGCCGCGCTCGAGGCCGGTCTCGAGGAGGCCAAGGCGCACGGCGACGACGTCGTCCTCCTCAACAGCCCGCGCCGCCGCTCGACCGTCGACGGCGAGTTCATCGACGAGGCGACCGCCGACGAGCTCGTCGCGCGGGCCGCCGCCGCCGGGGTGACGGCTCGCGTCGACCAGTCCGACCACGGCGACGACATCGTCGAGACCTTCACCAAGGTCGCCGCGGCGACCTCGGCCCGCCTGGTCGTGATCGGCCTGCGCCGCCGCTCGCCCGTCGGCAAGCTCGTCACCGGCAGCGACGCCCAGCGCCTGCTCCTCGACCTCGACGTGCCGATCCTGGCCGTCAAGCCTCCCCGGTGACCGCGTGAGCCGGAGCCGCATCTCCCGCGTCGTCGTCACGCCGGTCGCCTTCGAGGACCCGCCGCTGCTCAACGTCGTCGGCGTCCACCAGCCCTACGCCCTGCGGGCGATCGTCGAGCTGCACACCGACTCGGGCCTCCTCGGCCTCGGCGAGACGTACGCCGACGAGACGCACCTCGGCCGGCTCGAGGCCGTCGCGACCGCGCTGCCCGGCCACGACCCGTACGATCTCAACGGCCTGCGCCGGCTCGTCACCGACGTGCTCGGACGCGAGACCGGCGGGGGCGGCGCGTCGTTCGGCGGGATGCTCGACGTCGACTCCGCCGTCGACACCGTCTACTCGCCCTTCGAGGTCGCCTGCCTCGACCTGCAGGGCCACGAGGCCGGCGTACCGGTGAGCGACCTCCTCGGCGGAGCCGTTCGCGGGTCCGTGCCGTTCAGCGGCTACCTGTTCTACAAGTGGGCCGGGCACCCCGGCTTCGCGGACGACGCGTGGGGCGAGGCGCTCACCCCCGCCCAGCTCGTCGCCCAGGCGCACCGGATGGTCGACGGCTGGGGCTTCGGCTCGCTCAAGCTCAAGGGCGGCGTGCTGCCGCCCGAGGACGAGTGCGAGGCGATCGAGGCGCTGCGAGAGGCCTTCCCGTCGATGCCGCTGCGGCTCGACCCCAACGGCGCGTGGACCCCCGAGACGTCGCTCAAGGTGGCCTCCCGCCTGGCCGGGGTGGTCGAGTACCTCGAGGACCCGACCCCGGGCATCCCGGGCATGGCCCAGGTCGCGGCGGGCACCGACGTGCCGCTGGCGACCAACATGTGCGTCATCACGATGGAGCACCTGCCGCCCGCGATCGCGCAGGACGCCGTCCAGGTCGTGCTCTCCGACCACCACCTCTGGGGCGGGCTCAAGAAGTCGGCGCTGCTCGGCGGCATCACCGAGGTCTGGGGCATGGGGCTGTCGATGCACAGCAACTCCCACCTCGGCGTCTCGCTCGCCGCGATGGTGCACCTCGCCGCCGCGACGCCGAACCTCACCTACGCCTGCGACACCCACTACCCCTGGAAGACCCAGGACGTGGTCGCCGACGGCGTGCTGTCCTTCGTCGACGGCTCGGTCGCCGTCCCGACGGGCTCGGGGCTCGGGGTCACGCTCGACCGCGACAAGCTCGGCGAGCTGCACGAGCTCTACCTCTCCTGCGGCGTACGCCGGCGCGAGGACACCGTCTACATGCGCTCCATCCAGCCGGACTTCGAGGTCAACACMTCCCGCTGGTGACCCGGTCGAGTGCGCTCGCGGCAGCAGTCGCCACGGAGCTGCGCACTCGACGTTCATTTCGGTATTGACTTATATTAGTCATGACTGAAACATTGGATTCCATGTTCGACGTAGCCCAGCACCTGGGCGCGATCACCCGCGCCGTCGAGTCCACCACCCATGACGGCAAGCCGGCGAAGGTCGTGGTCGCGAGCCGCACCTACCCGACGACCCCCGGCGACCTCTGGGACGCCGTCACCGACCCCGAGCGCATCCCCCGCTGGTTCGCCGCCGTCGAGGGCGACCTGCGGCTCGGTGGCCGCTTCCAGGTCCAGGGCAACGCAGGCGGCGAGATCGTCGCCTGCGACGCGCCGACCCACCTCTCCCTCACCTGGGAGATGGGCGGCGGGGTGTCGTGGGTCGACGTCACCATCGAGGGCTCCTCCAGCGGCGGGGAGGAGTCGACGACGCTCACCCTGCGCCACACCGCCGAGCAGCTCGACCCGGAGTTCTACGACACCTACGGTCCCGGCGCCGTCGGCGTCGGTTGGGAGCTCAGCCTGATGGGTCTGGCCGAACACGTCACCACCGGCGCGTTGATGGACCACGACGAGGTCGAGGCATGGGGCGCCACCGACGACGGCCGCGCCTTCATGGGCGGCTCGGCCGACGGCTGGGGCGAGGCCGCTGTCGCCGACGGCGAGGACCCGACCGCCGCCCGCGCAGCCGCCGCCCGGACGACCGCCTTCTACACCGGCGCCGAGCCCCCGGCCTGACGGTGCACGCCTTCGACGTCCTCGGCGACCCCGTASGCCGCCGCATCCTCGAGCTGCTCGCCGCCGGCGAGACCAGTGCGGGCGACGTGGCGGCCCGGGTCGGCGGCGAGTTCGGGATCAGCCAGCCGGCGGTGAGCCAGCACCTCAAGGTGCTGCGCGACAACGGCTTCGCGACCGCCCGCGCCGAGGGCACCCGACGGCTCTACGCCGTCGACCCGTCCGGCCTTCAGGAGGTCGACGCCTGGGTCGAGCAGTTCCGGACGTTCTGGGACCAGAAGCTCGACGCGCTCGGCACCGAGATCGCCCGCGGCAAGAAGGCCCGCCGCTGATCGGGCACTTCCTCGCGCCAGAACCCACCGAGCGGGCACTTCCTCGCGCCAGAACCCACCGAGCGGGCACTTCCTCGCGCTGGAACCCCACAGCTTGCGCGAGGAAGTGCCCGCTCGCCGCCCCGTAGCGCGAGGAAGTGCCCGCTCACCGCCCCGTAGCGCGAGGAAGTGCCCGGTCGCCGCCCCGTAGCGCGAGGAAGTGCCCGGTCGCCGCCCCGTAG
>NZ_JBFUJV010000019.1:0-81576 GCF_056401175.1 Nocardioides sp. P4_G10
GCGATCGCACCATGGGCCGCGGCGTCCTCGACCGCGGCGGGGTCGTCGTCGACCACCACCCGCACGCTCGGGCCTGCCGCGGCATCGACCAGGCGGGCGTCGCAGCGCGACCAGGCGCGGACCAGGTCGTCGGCGAGGCTGTCGGCATGGCCGCCGGCCACCTCGACGTGGACCTGGGTGCCGAGGGCGGTCACGGCGACGACGTGGCGAGGGCTGGCCGAGAGAGTCACGCGCGGGAGTCTAAGGTGCCCGCATGGACGAACTGCTCATCACGGTGGCACCGACGGGCGCCGAGACGGCGAAGGCCGACTGTCCGCAGCTCCCGACCACCCCGGAGGAGGTGGCTCGCACCGCGGCCGACTGCGAAGCAGCCGGTGCGGCGATGATCCACATCCATGTGCGCGACACCTCCCACCAGCCCACGCTCGACCAGGGACTGCTGCGCGAGTGGGTCGCCGCGGTGCGCGACTCGTCCTCCCTCGTCGTCCAGCTCTCCACCGGCGGCTCCGTCCACGACCCGCTCGACGAGCGGCTCAAGGTGCTCGACGCCGAGCCCGACTCGTGCTCGCTCACCATGGGCACGACCAACTTCGGCGACGACGTCTTCCTCAACCCGTGGCCCTTCGTGAAGGACCTCTACCAGCTCGCGCTCGAGCGCGGCGTGGCGCCGGAGTTCGAGCTCTTCGACCTCGGGCAGGTGCACGCGCTCGGCCGCCTCATCCGGCAGTACGGCGTTCCGGTCGGCGGCAAGGTGCACGTGGACTTCGTCATGGGCGTCCCCGGCGGCATGCCCGGCACCGCGCCCGCGCTCGTTGCCGGCGTGGCCGCCCTCCCGCCCGAGGTGACCTCGTGGTCGGCCACCGGCATCGGCCGCTCGACGCTGTCGGTGGCGATGGCCTCGCTGGCGATGGGCGGCCACCTGCGCGTGGGCATGGAGGACGTGCTCACCATCAGCCGCGGCGTGCCGGTCGAGTCGAACGCCCAGCTCGTCGAGCGCGCGGTCGAGCTGGGACGGATCGCGCAGCGTACGCCGATGAAGCCGGCGCAGTGCCGCGAGCTGCTCGGCCTGGCCTGATTCTTCCGGGCTGGGCCGGCCTGATTCAGCGTCGGCGGCGCTTGCCGCCCCCTGCCGTCACGGTCTCGTCCTCGAGCGGGGCGTAGCCGTAGCCGTAGCCGTA
Organism: Nocardioides sp. P4_G10; assembly: GCF_056401175.1. Taxonomy (NCBI): domain Bacteria; kingdom Bacillati; phylum Actinomycetota; class Actinomycetes; order Propionibacteriales; family Nocardioidaceae; genus Nocardioides; species Nocardioides sp. P4_G10. Next base: position 1,179 of record NZ_JBFUJV010000019.1, read on the forward strand.
GCCGCTCGCCGACTTCTTGGCCGGCGCCTGGTTGACCACGACGCCCAGCGTGGTGGCGTCGACGGAGTCCAGGCGTTCGATGGCCGTCGACAGCTGGTCACGCGTCGTCCGCCCGTGGCTGACCACGACGACCGCACCGTCGGCTCGCGTGGCGAGCAGGGCTGCGTCGGTGACCGGCAGCAGCGGCGGCGCGTCGAGGATGACGACGTCGTAGCGCTGGCGCAGCTCGAGCAGCAGCATCTCCATCGCCTGCGACTGCAGGAGCTCCGAGGGGTTGGGCGGGATCTGGCCGCACACCATGACCTCGAGCGACGTGTCGGCGTACTGCTGCATGACGTCCTCGGCGCTGACCTTGCCGATGAGCACGCTGGTGGTGCCGATCGCGCCGTCGAGCTCGAGGCGGTCGGCGATGAGCGGACGGCGGAGGTCGCACTCGACCAGGGCGACCTTCTGGCCGGCCTGGGTGAGCGTGACCGCGAGGTTGACCGCGGTCGTGCTCTTGCCCTCGCCGGGCAGGGCGCTGGTGACGACGATGACCTTCTGGGCCTTGTCGATGTCGACGTACTGCATGTTGGTGCGCAGCACCCGGAACGCCTCGGCCCACGGGGTGGCGGTGAAGAGCACCTCACTGGGTGCCCGCTTGGCGTCGTTGTCCTGGAAGATGTTGCCGAGGACCGGGGCGGTCGTGATCTCGGCGATGTCGTCCGCGCCCTTGACACTCGTGTCGAGCAGCTCGCGCGCCACGGCCAGGCCGATGCCCAGCAGCAGCCCGAGGATGCCGGCGAGCGCGAGGTTGCGCAGCGGCTGCGGCGACACGGGAGAGCGGGCGACCTGGGCGTCGTCGATGAGGGTCGCCTTGACGACGGCCGCGGACTCGCCGCGGGGCGTCTCGAGCTCCTCCACGACGATCTGCAGCTGCTCGGCGTAGGCCTGCGCGATGTCGCGGGCGCGCTCCGCGTCGGCGTCCTGGGCCTCGATCTCGAGCAGCACCGTCTCCGGGACGGCCGAGGCGGTGACCTGCTCGCGCAGTTCCATCGCGTCGGCGTCGCCGAGCTCTCCGGCCACGCGCTCGGCGAGCTGGTTGCTCGTCACCAGGTCGGCGTAGGACGCCACGCGCTGGGTGGCGAACAGGTTGCCGGTGTAGGCGGAGTTCTCGTCGGTCTGGCTGGTCGAGACGAAGATCCGGGTGGTGGAGGCGTAGGTCGGAGTCACCGACCAGGTCCACACCGCGGCGACCGCCAGGACGACCAGGACACTCCCGAGAACCAGCCGCCACCGCCGTCGAACGGTGCGCCAGTAGTCCTGCAGCTCCACGCTTTTTCCTCTTCTTGTCAACGAAACTTTGACAAGAGTAAGCGCTGGGTCGCCCTCGCCCTTCATCCTCGCGGGCGGGTCGGAAGGGGGGCCCGCTCCTGGTCCGCCGCGCCCGCAACACGCCGTACGACGTCTCGTGACACGCCGCCCGTGACCTGCTTCAGGCCGCCCGGACGGCCCTACGGCCGGTCGACCTTCTTCATCCCCACGAGCCCGGGCTGGTAGTCCGGGTCCTCCATCTCGGCGATGGTCGGCGAGCCGAACATCGGCAGCCCCTGCTGCTTGCGCAGGAAGCCCCACACGATGGGCAGCACGACCAGCACGGCGACGCCGATGCCGGCGATGAGCATCGGGTGGGTCTCCTCGACGCCGAGGGGCGCCCAGCCGGACTTGTCGAGCAGCGCGACGCCGCTCATCGTGAGGACCACGACGATGCCGCGTCGGATGAAGGACTGCGGCACGCGGGGGGCGAGCATCGAGCCGAGGATGGTGCCAGGCACCGAGCCGATGACGAGGGGGATCAGGATCGTCCAGTCGATGCCATGCAGGGCGATGTTCGAGATCGCCGCGGCCAGGACGAGCGGGACTGCCTGCACGAGGTCGGTGCCGACGAGCCGCACGGCCGACAGGCCGGGGTAGAGCATCAGCAGCGCGATCATGATGACCGAGCCGGAGCCGACGCTGGTGATGCCGACGAGCAGGCCACCGAGCATGCCGACGAGCAGCGTCGGCACGATCCGGATGGCGGGGTTGTCGTCGTGGACGTGGGTGCCCGAGCGGACGCGGCGCAGGTTGACGTAGAGGCGCAGGGCGTAGGTCGCCGCCGCCAGCAGGAGCGCGAAACCGATGCTGATCACGAGCACCTGGTTGAGCTCTTCGGTGTCGTCGGTGAACCACGCGACCAGATGCGGCCCCAGCAGCGCCATCGGGATGGAGCCGATCATCAGCCACATCGCGAGCCGCATGTTGGGCGAGCCCTCGCGCTTGTGCACGATCGCGCCGCCGGTCTTGTAGACGGCGGCCGCCGTCAGGTCGGCGGTCACGACGGTGGCGGCCTCCCCGACGCCCAGGAACAGCAGTGCCGGCGTCATCAGGGCGCCACCGCCCATGCCGGTCAGGCCGACGACGATGCCGACGAGGAACCCGGCCGCCAGGATCGAGAGGGCGGTGACGGTCAGCAGGTCAGCCACCGGAGCCTCCTGGAGCGAGCCGAGGAACGATCACACCCAACATTCGCGACATTGTGTCTGCTGCCGTCGCCGCAGCCGATTCCCCGCGCCGGTAGGGGTCGGCGATGTCGTGCTCGCGGCGCGCCGCTGTACGACGTGCGCCGACCGCGGCGACCAGCTCCCGCCCGCGCAGGTCGGGGTGCTCCTCCACCGCGGCGRCGAACTGGCCGACGGTGAAGACCTTGCGGAGGTGCTGGGGGAACTCCTCCAGGATGAAGCTGCGGTGCGTGGCCTCCGCGGTCAGCACCAGGTCGGCCTCCGCGAGGAGCGGCCCGGTGACGCGGCGGCTCGCGAAGTCGGACGAGGTGTCCTCCACGAGAGTGGCGACCATGACGTCGTCCATCGCGTGGCTGTCGAAGCCGTGCGTGCCCGCGCTGGAGAACTCCACCCCGGAGCCGGGGCCGGACAGTCGGCGCGCGGTGAGCTCGAGGAAGGGCGAGCGGCAGATGTTGGCGGTGCAGACGAAGAGCACCCGGAGCGGCTCAGTCATCGGTGCCCCGCAGGTGGAGGTAGCCGGCCTCGTCGAGCGCGACCAGGACGTCGTCGAGCGCGTCCTCGATGGTGCGGCCGGTGGTGTCGACGCGCACGGCCGGGTCGACGGGCTCCTCGTAGGGCGAGGAGATGCCGGTGAACTCCGGGATCTCACCGGCGCGGGCCTTGGCGTAGAGGCCCTTGCGGTCGCGGCGCTCGCACTCCTCGAGCGGCGTGGCGACGTGGACGAGGAAGAACGCGCCCCCGGCGGCCTCGACCATCTCCTGCACCTGCTCGCGGGTCTCGGCGAACGGAGCGATCGGCGAGCACACCGCGACCCCGCCGTGGCGAGCGATCTCCGCGGCGACCCAGCCGATGCGCCGGATGTTGGTCTCGCGGTCGGCCTTGCTGAAGGTCAGGCCCGCGGACAGGTGACGTCGTACGACGTCGCCGTCGAGGCTGGTCACCGTGCGCCCGCCCTGCTCGAGCAGCAGGTCCATCAGCGCGCGGGCGAGCGTCGACTTGCCGCTCCCGGACAGGCCGGTGAAGAAGAGCACGAGGCCCTGCTCCTCGGGCTCCGGCTGGTCAGCCTCGACGATGGCGGCGATCGACTGCGGCAGCTGGTCTCGTGACGGGCGCGGGGCGCCCTCCTCGACCAACGGGGCCGGGCCCCCCAGGGCGTGGACCGGGTCACCGCCGGCGTAGGTCTCGACCACCTGGGTGCCGAGGGCGTGGTCGGCGTCGGCGTCACCGTGGGCCGGGAGCGGGATGGCCACGACGGACGCGTCGTCGAGCAGGTCGGCGGCCGCCAGCGTGGCGCGCACCAGCGCGACGGGGGACAGCGACGAGGTGCCGGTGCCCATCAGGGCGAGGAGCACGACCCGGCCAAGCCCGCGCAGCTCCTCGAGGTCGGCCTCGGTGAGCGCGTCGACGACGGGGACGAAGGTGGCGCCGGCGTGCTGCTCGCGAGCCTGGGCGGGGGTGAGGTGCAACCGGCGGAAGGGGCCGTACTGCGCGTGGGTGAGCGGCTCCAGCGAGCCGTCGGCGGCGACCCGGGCCAGCGGCAGGCCCTCGGGGTCGACGAGCTCGGCCTCGGTGGCTCCGTCGGGCAGGTCGAGGGTGACGACGCTGCCGTCCTCGTTGAATCGGGAGAGCGGGGCGTAGGCGCCGGAGACCAGGAGCTCCAGGTCGTCGAGCTCGGTCGGCGTCGGGCAGTGCTGGATCACCCGCGCATCCTCTCAGAACTGCGGTGAGTAGCCTGCCGCCATGTCTGTCGCTGGGTCTGTTGCTGTGTCTGTCGGTCTCCCCGTCGTCGCCGAGATCGTCCGCTCCGGCTTCGTCGAGGGTCACCACTACGGCTCCGTGGTGGCCCTGGCTGCCGACGGGTCGGTCGACTGGTCGGTCGGCGAGGTCGCGGCCCCGGTGCTGCCGCGCTCGAGCAACAAGCCGATCCAGGCCCTCGCGATGGTCGAGCTCGGCCTCGACCTGCCCGACGACCTGCTCGCCCTGGCGTGCGCCTCGCACTCCGGCGAGCCGTTCCACGTGGAGGGCGTACGCCGCACGCTGGCGTCCGCCGGCCTCGACGAGTCCGCGCTCCAGACGCCCGCCGACTACCCCCTCGACGACGACGCCCGCGAGGCCGTCGTACGGGCCGGGGGTGCGAAGGCGCCGGTCCTGATGAACTGCTCCGGCAAGCACGCGGCGATGCTCGCGACGTGCGTGCTGCGGGGCTGGGACACCGCCACCTACCTCGACCCCGCCCACCCGCTCCAAGTCGCGATCGCCGACACCTTCGCCCGGCTCACGGGGGAGCCGATCGACGCGGTGGCCGTCGACGGGTGCGGTGCGCCGCTGCTGTCCACGTCACTCACCGGGCTGGCGCGGGCGTTCGCGTCCCTCGCCACCTCGACCGACGGTCCGCAGCGCCGCGTCGCCGACGCGATCCGCCGCCACCCGGAGCACGTCAGCGGCACGACCCGCGACGAGCTCGCCCTGCACCGGGCCGTCCCCGGGCTGATCGGCAAGGCCGGCGCCGAGTCCTGCTACGCCGTCGCGCTCCCCGACGGGCGGGCCTGGGCGCTCAAGACCGACGACGGGGCTGCGCGCGTACGCCCGGTGCTGATGGCCGAGGCGCTGCGCCGCTCGGGTGTGCTCGACGAGGACGGCGTGGACGCCGAGGCGGTCCGCTCAACGGGGCGGTTCGAGCTCCTCGGCGGAGGACTGCCGGTCGGGGAGATCCGCGCGGCCTTCTGAGGCGCGTCCGACGCCCGACGCGACGAGCCCCCACCCGAGCAGGGCGCCGACCAGGGTGCCGAGGGTGTTGGCGACCACGTCCGAGTGCGTCGCCGCCCGGGTGTCCAGCACCAGTGCTTGCGCCACCTCGACGACGAACGACGCCGCGAAGCCGACGGCCGTCCAGTCGCGCCACGTGGGCCGCGGCCACAGCATCGTCCCCAGCAGGCTGAGCGGGACGAAGGCCGCGACGTTGAGCGTGAACTCGACGCGCCTCGGCGAGACGAGCCCCGACGGGAGGCCCGTGCGTCCGAGTCCGTCGGCGATCGTGAAGATCAGCCAGTCCGGGCCCGCGGTCGAGGGTGCCAGCAGGACCGCCACCAGCAGCACGGCCCAGGCCACCAGGGCGGCGGCCAGCGCCGTACGGACGCGGGGACGCAGGGGGCGGGCGGACACGGATGGATCCTAGGTCGATGCCTCAGCGCGGGAGTAGTGCAAGCCGCTTTGCTAGCGCGGGGAATCTTCATTGGTTGAGGCGTTGTGAGACGACTCACCTCGGGAACGGTTGTGTTTTGCTAACTGGTGTTAGCACAATGGAGACATGGCCAAGGACAAGATGACCCCGGCCAGGGCGAGCTCGAAGAAGGCGTCGAAGGCGGCTTCCAAGACCGGCAGCAAGACGAGCAAGGCGGTCGTCGGCTCGCTCGGCACGCTGGGGGACTACCTCAAGGAGCAGCGCCTCGGCGCGCAGCTCTCCCTTCGACAGCTCGCCGACCAGGTCGGAGTGAGCAACCCCTACCTCAGCCAGATCGAGCGCGGTCTGCGCAAGCCCTCGGCCGAGGTGCTCCAACAGCTGGCCCGCGCCCTGCGCGTGAGCGCGGAGCAGCTCTACGTCCGCGCCGGCATCGTCCACCCCGACCCCGGGCAGCCCGGGTCGGTGGAGCTCGCCATCCTCGCCGACGCCGCGCTCACCGAGCGGCAGAAGCACTCGCTGCTCGACGTGTACGCCTCGTTCCTCGCGCTCAACGAGCGCGACGCGGCGCCGGCCCTACCCGTCGAGTCCGTCGAGCCCGCCGACGAGCTCTAGCCACAGACCACCAGAACAACTGTCAGCACCATCCCCCATTGAAGGAGAACCCCATGGCCACCACCAAGCGCGACCTCAAGACCGAAGCCCTCAAGCCCGTCCTCGCCGGCGTCGGCGTCACCGACCTGGCTGTGGAGGCCGTCCGTGAGGCCGTGGCCGACGTGCAGAAGCGCGTCGCCGCCGTGCAGAAGGACGTCACCACCCGCGTGACCGACGTCCAGAAGACCGCGACCGACCCGAAGGCGCTGCGCAAGCAGGCCCAGGCCCGCCGCGCCGCCATCGAGGCCCGCGTCGCCGAGCTGCAGACCGAGGCCCGGGCGTACCCCGCCAAGGTCACGACCCAGGTCTCCACCTTGGTCGACGACAACGTCTCCGCCGCCAACGCCACCTACGCCGACCTGGTCAAGCGCGGCGAGTCCCTCGTGGGCCGCATCCGCCGCCAGGAGTCGACCAAGGCCACCGTGACCTCCGCCAAGACCACCGTGACGAAGGCGAAGACCACCGCGACCCAGGCCAAGAAGGCCGCCGAGGCCACCACCGCCGCCGCCGACAAGACGGCCGCCACCAAGGTCGCCCCCAAGCCGAAGCCGACTGCCAAGAAGGCCACCCGGAAGGCCGCGGGCAAGAAGGCCGCCGCGACCACCGCCCGCAAGACCGCTGCGAAGAAGACCGCCACCGCGCAGAGCAGCGCCAAGGCCACCGCCAGCGCCGCCACCGCCACCGCGACCAACGCGGTCAAGGCCCTTGCCGACGCCACCGAGAAGGTCGGCGACTGAAGAGCACCAGCCGATGAGCAGCAGCTGATGCTGTTCTGAGCAGGGCCGAGGGCCCCCGTCCACCAGAGCGGGGGCCCTCTGTCGTTGCCCGCCTTTGCCGGGCATGGACAACTGTGGGCAACTCCGCTCCAATGGGAGGGGCGGCAGCGGTGAGTTCTCGACCCGCCGCGGGAGGCCGCGGAGGCTGGCCATGGATGTCACGAGCGCGAAGATCGTGGAGCTGCGGGTCCACGGCGTCAGCGGGACGCCGCCCGAGGAGATGCTCGAGACGCACCATGCCCGCCAGGAGGCCGGCGACGAGTACTCGCGGTTCTTCGTCGCGGTCGACTGCTTCGGCGACAAGCCGCCCGACCCCGTCGAGGACGGGACGGGCCCGCACACGCGGTCGACCAGGCTCGAGGGCTTCCACTGGGGCCGCTACACCTCGGGCAACTGGCGCCAGGCGCTGTGGCTGGCGCTGGTCCCGTTCGGCATGGTCAACGCCGCGCAGTTCATGCTCAGCCCGCCCTCGACGTGGCGCGAGCGGTTCTTCCACACCGTCGTCGGCGGGGCGCTGCGGCTGCTCGCCCTCGGGCTGACGGCGACGTTCGCCCTGGCCGCGTCGTCCATCAGCATCGACCTGGTCGCCCGCCAACGGCTGGCCACGACCCGGCTCGGCCAGGCGCTCGGGGAGGGCACGCTCCTGGCGGCGGGCGCGCTGGTCGCGGCCGGCGGCGTGCTGGTGCTCTACCGACTGGGCCGACGCAACACGACCGTGCGCCAGCCGCCCGACGCCGCCGACACCCTGGGCCGCTCGCTGGGCGAGTCGTCCGGCCTGACCCGGGAGAACTTCTACGCCGGCGACCCCGATGCCACCAGCCTCGGACGCCTCCACCTCGCAGGCGGCTGGGCGACGGTGGCCCTCGTCGGCAGCCTCACTGACGGCGACGCGCAGCTGGGCACCAGCCTGAGCTCGTTCGTGTACGCCGCCAGCGCGGGGCTGCTGGCCGCCCTCGCCGTGCTGGTGGCGGTGCTCGGCGACCCCGAGCACAGCGCTCCCCGGTCGTGGGAGCGCGACTCGGTGCTGGAGAGCTGGAACCGGGTCCTCCAGCGACCGGCGGTGGGCCTGACGGCCGCGTCCCTCGCGCTGGCGGTCCTGCTCTCGTCGGTGGTGATGCTGCTCCTGCGCGGGGTGAACCCCGACAACCCGCTCGCAGCCGTGGACGAGGTGTCCAACACGCTCGTGGTGGTCCTGACGGGCACGCTGATCGTCCTCTTCGCCGCCTCCGCGGGTCTGGCGCACGCCACCCGGCGCCTCGACGCGGAGGTGCCCCGACCCTTCCGCCGCTACGCCGCAGGGATGGCGGCGCCGGTCGTCGCCGCGCTCGGCGGGTTCCTCGCCGTCGGCTACTCGGCGGCGCTGCTGCTGGCCAGCGCCGAGCTGCTGGTCGACGACGCGGCGCTGCCCAAGCTGGTCGAGGGCGTCACCTTCACCTGGGGCGTCTCCGTGCTGCTCATGGTGGCCGTCGGCCTCGTGCTCGGGTTCCGCACGTGGACGGACCGCGACTGGCGTACCGAACGGGTGCGGCGCAGCTTCGGCCTCGTCTACGGGTCCTCGTCACGCGACGGGACGGGCGACGGGGCGGGCGACGGGGCGGGCGAGGGGTCCGAGGCGCCGACGTGGCTCACGGACGAGCGGGTACGCCGGATCGCGACGGCCAGCGCCGTCGCGCGGGTCAAGCTCGGGCTTCCCGTCGTGCTCGTCTGCTTCTCGTTCCTCGGCATGGCGCTCGCGGTGCTGCTCGCCATCGACCTCATGACCGGCGTGGGCGCACCGCGCGACGGACTCCCCGACGACTGGGTGGAGGTGATCTCCCGGCTCGGCGCCCTGACGCTGATCGCCCTGGCCGGCCTGCTCATGACCACCGCACGTCAGTCCCTGCGGGCCCGTGACCGGCAGCGGGTCGTCAACGTGGTGTGGGACGTGGTGTCGTTCTGGCCGCGGTCGGTGCACCCGTTCGTACCGCCGCCGTACTCGCAGTTCGCGGTGCAGTCGCTGCGCGACCGGATCCGGCACCACCTCGGCACCTGCACCGAGGCGGAGCCGTCGACCACCGAGGTCGCCGACGCGGTCGTCGTGGAGGCGCACAGCCAGGGCAGCTTCATCTCGGTCGCCGCGCTGCTGTGGCTGAACCCGCAGGAGCTCGCGCGCGTCGGCTTCCTCACCTTCGGCTCCCAGCTGCAGGTGATCTTCCCGCGCGCGTTCCCGGCGTACACGAGCTACCACGTGCTCACGTGCCTCGACCGCGCGCTCGGAGGTCGCTGGATCAACCTCTTCCGCGACACCGACCCCATCGCGGGCCCGGTGCTCAGCTGGGCGCACACCGGTGAGGAGACGCAGCAGGTGCTGCGCTCGCGCCGGCTGGGCCCGCCGGCGAGCACGGAGGATCCGTGGCCGCTCGTGCCCGACCTCCTGCCCGCCGTCCGCAGCGGGCGACGCGAGTGCGGACGCGACTGGCGGCTGCTCGACCCCAGCCCGCCGGACCGCGAGCTGCACGCCGAGCCCCTCACCTCGATGATGCAGCACAGCCACTTCGCCCTGTCCCCGGACTGGGACGACGCCGTCGAGTGGCTGGCCGCCCGGACCCTGGGCACGACGTGGGGCACCCCGACGGTGCCGACCCCGCGCGAGGACGTACGTCAGGAGTCGGCCTCAGCGACCGCCGACACGACCGACGACGCGGGCGACATGATGGGACCAGTCGACTACCAGGCGCACGACTGAGCCGCGCGGTGCAGGGCCGTCCACACCGGGTCGAGCGCTGCGGCGGTCTCGTGCGCCTCGCGCCCCAGCCTCCGCCACAGCCGGTCCCCGCGGTCCAACCGGAACGGGGACGGACTGCCCGGGGGTGGCTGGTGGCAGGTGCCGACCGCCAGGACGCTGTCCAGCACCCGGTGGGGCGCCAGGTGGTCCGAGCGCAGCTCCTCGACGAGCAGCGGACGGGCTTCGCGGGTGATCGTCGTCCGTGACACGAGGGAGCCGGGTTGCTCGCCGTACCGGCCCAGCACGAGGGTCTCCCGGGCCAGCAGCGTGGCCGCCTCGTCCAGCTGGACGGACGTCGTCCGGGTGACGTGAGAGCCGCCCGACGACACCCAGGGCAGCGCGTCGAGCACCAGCCGCGACCCGACCCCGATCCGGGCGGTGAACGACCACGACGCAGACCCGCCGCGCATGTCGTACGCCACGGTGCCGCTCGTCTCCTGCACGTGGAGCGTGAGCCCGTCCCCGACGTCGCACTCCACCTCCACGGCGTCCCCCGCCAGCAGCAGCGCGCGGGTGGGCACCAGCGCCACCCGGGCCACTCCGTGTTCCGCCGAGAGCGTGACGACACGGAAGGGACCGCCGCGAGCGGTCACCCGGACGCGGGCGTCGCTCGTGCGGGCGACGGTGAAGGAGCAGGCGTCAGTGCGCGTGGACGTGGTCGCCATGGTCGTGCCGGCTCCCCTCGGCATGGACGTGCGGCGCCATCGGACCGGGGTCGGCCGGGACCAGGTCGCCGGTCCGCTGCCGGGCCACCATGGCCCGCACCCAGTCCAGGAGCCGGGTGACCGAGTCGGGGTCGTGCCTGGAGAGGGCGACGACCGGCCGGTCGTCGCGGGCCGCAAGGGCGTCCGAGCGCATCAGGTCGACGTCCACCCCGACGTGGGGAGCGAGGTCGGTCTTGTTGACGACCAGCAGGTCGGCACGCTCGATGCCCGGTCCGCCCTTGCGGGCCACGTCACCACCCCCGGCGACATCGATCACGAACACCTGGACGTCGACGAGGGCGGGTGAGAACGTCGCGGTGAGGTTGTCCCCACCTGACTCCACCAGCACCAGGTCCAACGGCCCGTGCTCGGCGACGAGGTCCTCGACGGCCAGCAGGTTGGCGGTGATGTCGTCACGGATGGCGGTGTGCGGACATGCTCCGGTCTCGACCGCGACGATCCTCGCGGGGTCCAGCACGCCCGCGGCCCGGATCATCCGGGCGTCCTCGTCGGTGTAGATGTCGTTGGTGACGACCCCGATCTCCAGCTCGTCTCCGAGGTGGGCGCAGAGCAGCATGATCAGGGAGGACTTGCCGGTGCCGACGGGGCCGCAGACGCCCAGCCGGAGCTCGCGGGGACTTTCAGGCACGGAACAACCTCCTGGTGGTGACGGCGTGGTCCTCGGCGAGCTGCTCGATCCACGGTGATGCGGTGGCGGGGATGTCGGTGGGTGACTCGAGGTGCGCGACCTGCGAGACCAGGACCGCCAGCCGCGGCAGCGCCGCCACGACCCAGCCGGTGGCGACGGCCGGGTCGAGCGGCCGCAGCTTGAGGGCCGCCGACGCGACGGTCTGCAGGTCGTCGTACCCGATCACCTCGGCCACGTCCGTCGCGGCGAGCCCGGTGACGTGCGCGACGGCGCCGAGCACCATCGGCCGGGGCAGCCCGGTCAACACCGGCGGCAGGTCCCACAGGACGTCAGCCAGGCGCAGCAGCCCGCGGCCCAGCTCGCGCGAGGTGTCGCGCATCGCGGCACTGGCCGTGCGGGCGGCCCAGGCGTCGTGCACCGCGTCGAGACCCTCGCCCCGGCGCAGGTGGGCCAGGGTCACCACGGCGGTGGCGGCCTCGGTCCGCGTCACCGTCGCGAGACGCAGGGCGAGGTAGGCCGGAATGTCGACGGGTCCGGCGGCGAGCGCGGGCTCGAGGCTCCCGGACTGGGTGTGGCCGGCGACGGGCAGCCGCGCGTCGGCGAGGAGCAGGGCGAGGGCGCTCATCAGAACATCGAGTAGAGCTGCGCCAGGGGCAGCGTGGTCGCGGGCGACGGCTCGACCAGCTCGCCCTCGACGGTGATGGCGAACGTCTCGGGGTCGATGTCGATGGCGGGCAGGGCGTCGTTGTTGACCATGTCGGCCTTGCCGACGTCCCGGGTTGGCGTCACCGCCGCGAGCCGTCGACGGAGCCCCAGCGCCGACGCGAGCCCGGCCTCGAGGGCCGCGGGCGCCACGAAGGTCACCGCGTGGTCGGCACCGTCCGCCCCCACCAGCGTCGGCCTCATCAGCACCGGCTGGGGTGTCGGGATCGACGCGTTGGGGTCGCCCAGCGCGCCCCACACCAGCGCCCCTGCCTTGATGACCGCCTGGGGCCGGATCCCGAAGAACCGCGGGTCCCAGAGCACCAGGTCGGCCAGCTTGCCCGGCTCGACCGACCCGACCTCGTGGGCGATCCCGTGTGCGACGGCCGGGTTGATCGTGTACTTCGCGACGTAGCGTCGGGCACGGACGTTGTCGGCGGGACCCCCCACGGAGCCGAGGCGGGCCTTCATGACGTGCGCGACCTGCCACGTGCGGCAGATGACCTCTCCGATCCGTCCCATCGCCTGCGCGTCGGAGGACGTGATCGAGAGCGCGCCGAGGTCGTGCAGCAGGTCCTCGGCCGCGATCGTCGTCGCCCGGATCCGCGACTCGGCGAACGCGAGGTCCTCGGGCACCCGGGGGTTGAGGTGGTGGCACACCATGAGCATGTCGAGGTGCTCGGCGACGGTGTTGACGGTGTGCGGGAGCGTCGGGTTGGTGGAGCCGGGGATGACGTGCGGGTGCGACGCGACCTTGAGGATGTCGGGGGCGTGCCCGCCCCCGGCGCCCTCGGCATGGAAGGCGTGGATGGAGCGGCCGCCGATCGCCGACAGCGTCGACTCGAGGTAGCCGGCCTCGTTGAGGCTGTCGGAGTGCAGCGCCACCTGGAGGCCGAACTCGTCCGCCGCACGCAGGGCGGCGTCGATCGCCGCGGGCGTCGCACCCCAGTCCTCGTGCACCTTGTACGCCGCCGCGCCGGCCAGTGCCTGCTCGGCCAGGCCCTCCGCCGACACCGTGTTGCCCTTGCCCATCAGCAGGACGTTGACGGGGAGCTCGTCCAGCGCTCGGTGGACGGCCCGGAGGTGCCAGGCTCCCGGGGTGACCGTGGTCGCCTTCGAACCCTCGGAGGGGCCGGTGCCACCGCCGCCGATCGTGGTCGTCCCGGTCGCGAGCGCCTCCACGACCTGCGAGCGCGACAGCAGGTGGACGTGGACGTCGATCGCCCCCGCGGTGAGGATCTTGCCCTCGCCGGAGATGACGTCGGTGCCGGGACCGATGACGAGGTCCGGGTGCACGCCGTCGGCGATGTCGGGGTTGCCGGCGCGCCCGAGCGCGACGATGCGACCCTCGCGCAGGCCCACGTCGGCGCGGACGACGCCCCAGTGGTCGAGCACGACCGCATTGGTGATGACCGTGTCGAGCGCACCCCCGGAGCGTGGGACCGCCGACTGCGCCATCGACTCGCGGATCGACTTGCCCCCGCCGAAGACCGCCTCCTCGCCACCGAAGGTCAGGTCGTCCTCGACCTCGATCCACAGGTCGGTGTCACCGAGGCGGACCTGGTCGCCGGTAGTCGGCCCGTAGATCGCGGCGTACGCCTCGCGGCTGATCTCAACCATCGGCCCGCACCTGGATCCCGGGCACCACGCGCCGGCCCCGCAGCGCGACGATCGCCACCGACCGCGACGCACCTGGCTCGAAGCGCTGGGACGTGCCGGACGGGACGTCGAGCCGGAACCCCTCTGCCGCGTCCCGGTCGAAGTCCAGGGCCGCGTTGACCAGCGGGAGGTGAACGTGGGAACCGATCTGCACCGGCCGGTCGCCGGTGTTGGTGATGACGACGGTACGCCGCTCGTCGGGGGTCCGGTCCGCGTTGAGGACGTGGGTACCCGGTGCGCACCGGATCGCCCCGGGGCCCTCGGTGTGGGTGGCCATGGCTCGCCTCTCAGCCGATCGGGTCGTGGAGGGTGACGAGCTTGCGGCCGTCAGGGAAGGTCGCCTCGACCTGCACCTCGGTCAGCATCGGCACCACGTCGGGCATCACCTGGACCGAGGTGAGCACCTCTCGGCCGGTCGACATCAGCTCGGCGACCGATGCGCCTTCGCGGGCGCGCTCGATCACCCAGGTGCTGAGCAGCGCGACGGACTCCGGGTAGTTGAGGCGGACGCCGCGGGCCAGCCGGTCGCGGGCGACCATGCCGGCCACGGCGAGCAGCAGCTTCTCGGTGTCGGAGGGGGTCAGGTGCACCCACGCAACGTAGGCAGCCGCTGTTTCGGGCACGTGACGTCACCGTCACGTCTCGCTACGTCGACTACCCTCGTGGCGTGAACATCTACGCGTTCCAGAGCACCCTCATGCTGGTGGTGCTCGTCGTGCTGCTCGCGGTCAAGGGATTCGCGTTCATCAACTCGCTGACCTACTCGGCCGAGGCCTACGAGGCGGCCGGCAAGCTCACCAAGCAGGCGTGGTGCGCGATCACGGGCCTCGGTTTCGCCGCCCAGCTGATCCTCATCGGCTCCTCGCCCCTCGGGCTGATCCACCTCGTCTTCACCATCGCCTCGCTCGTCTACATCGCCGACGTCCGCCCCGCGCTCGCCGAGGTCACCTCACGCCGCTGACCCCTTCGCTGGTCGAGGAAGGACGTAGTCCTGTCACGAGACCTCTGAGCACGGACGGGGTCTCGTGACGGTCGCGGGGGCGACCTCCTCGACCAGCGGGGGTGCTGGGCTGACTTCTCCGTCGGTCGAGGAAGGACGTAGTCCTGTCAAGAGACCTCTGAGCAYGGACGGGGTCTCGTGACGGTCGCGGGGCGACCTCCTCGACCAGCGGGGGTGCTGGGCTGACTCCTCCGTTGGTCGAGGAAGGACGTCGTCCTGTCACGAGACCATCTGGCCACGGACGGGGTCTCGTGACGGTCGCGGGGCGACCTCCTCGACCAGCGGGGTGCGGTCATCCACAGATCCGCAGCAACCACTGGCTGGCACGCCACCGCAGGGGTCACGCTCGGCGGATGCCCTACGTCTACATCCTTCGCTGCTCCGACGACAGCTTCTACGTCGGCAGCACGTGGGAGATCGAGCGACGCGTTTTCGAGCACAACGAGGGAGTCGGGGCGGCGTACACCCGTCGGCGGCGGCCGGTGGAGCTCGTCTGGACCGGTGAGTGCGACCGGATTGCCGACGCGTTCGCGATGGAGAAGCGGATCCAGGGCTGGTCCCGCGCGAAGCGCCAGGCGCTGATCGACGACCGGACCGATGAGCTCGGGATGCTCTCGAGCCGCAGCTGGGAGGCCCTCAGGGCGCGCGGGAAGGGCTCTACTTCTTGAGATCTGGTTTCGTGACGGTCGCTGCGCGACCTCCTCAACCAGCGGGGGAGTCCACGACCTCCTCAACCAGCGGGGGAGGCGGGCGTCAGCCCGCCAGGTAGCGGTCGAGGGCGGCCGTCGCGTCCTCGGGCTCGAACCCGGTGGCGCGGAGCTTCTCCAGCGACATCGCGGAGTTGAGCGGACGCGGGGCGAACGGGTTGCCCTGCGCCAGCACCCCCTCGGCGTACGACGCGGTGCTCGTGCCCGACACGTCGTCGGCGCTGCGGCCGGAGCGTTCGAAGACCGCCTGCGCGATCTCGCGCCACGACATGGCGGGGCCGCCGTTGGACACGTGGTAGGTGCCGAACGCGGCGTCGCTGTCGAGCAGGTGGCGGGTGGCCCGGACCAGCTCGTCGGTGAAGGTGAGCCGGCCGACCTGGTCGTCGACGACGCTGGGGGAGACGCCCTTCTCGGCGAGCGACTGCATGGTGCGGACGAAGTTCTTGCCCTCGCCGATGACCCACGAGGTGCGCAGGACGTAGTGGCGCGGGGCCAGCGAGACGGCGACGTCTCCGGCAGCCTTGGTCTGCGCGTAGACGCCGAGCGGTGAGAGCGGCTCGTCCTCGGTGTGGCCGGGCTCGAGGGGCGCGGTGCCGTCGAAGACGTAGTCCGAGGAGAAGTGGACGAGGGTGAACCCGTGCTGGCGGGCGAGGCCGGCAAGGGTGGCGGGGCCGGTGGCGTTGGCCGCCCAGGCGGCGACCCGCCCCTCGGGGGTCTCCGCCGCGTCGACGGCGGTGTACGCCGCGGCGTTGAGCACGACGGCGTACTCGTGCCACGGCCAGGAAGCGACGGCCTCGGCGTCGGTGACGTCGAGCTCCGCGCGGGTGACCGAGTCGCAGCCCGGGAAGGCGTCCGCGAGGGCGAGGCCGAGCTGGCCGCCGCCGCCGAGGACGAGCGTCCTCTTGGCGGGGATCGCCGTCGACGGGTCGAGGCCGGGGTTGTTCTGGTCCTTCTCGCTGATGATGGCCTCGCTCAGCGGGATCGGCCAGTCGATCGCGACCGTGGGGTCGTCGAGGGAGAGGGCGGGGTAGGCGATGCCGGGGCGCCAGTGCGCGTTGACCAGGTAGGTGTAGGCGGTCGCGTCCTCCAGCACCTGGTAGCTGTTGCCCACGCCGCGCGGCACGAAGACCGCGACCGAGGTGTCCATGTCGAGGGTGAACGTCGCGCCGAAGCTGTCGCCCTCACGCATGTCGACCCAGGCGCCGAAGATCCGGCCCGTGGCCAGCGAGACGAACTTGTCCCACGGCTCGGTGTGGATGCCGCGCGTCACGCCGCGGTCGGCGTTGAAGGAGACGTTGTTCTGGACCGGCCCGAAGTCGGGCAGGCCGATCGCGAGCATCTTCTCGCGCTGCCAGTTCTCCTTGAAGAACCCGCGGGCGTCGTCGCGGCGGTCGAGCCGTACGACGACGAGGCCCGGGATCGGCGTCGTCTCGAGGGAGGGGAGGGTCACTGGCCCTTCTCCGCGTACTTCGCCTCCGTCGCGTCCTTGTGGGGACGCCACCAGTCCTCGTGGTTCTGGTACCACTCGACGGTGTTGGCCAGGCCCGCCTCGAAGTCCTGGAACTGCGGCTGCCAGCCCAGCTCCTGGCGCAGCTTGCCCGACTCGATCGCGTAGCGCATGTCGTGGCCGGCGCGGTCGTTGACGTGGTCGAAGTCCTCCTCCGACCTGCCCATCAGCTTGAGGATCAGGCGGACGACCTCGAGGTTGTTCTTCTCGCCGTCGGCACCGATGAGGTAGGTCTCGCCGATGCTGCCCTTCTCGAGGATCGTGAGCACGGCCGAGGAGTGGTCGTCGGCGTGGATCCAGTCGCGGACGTTCTCGCCCGAGCCGTAGAGCTTGGGGCGCACGCCGTCGATGACGTTGGTGATCTGGCGCGGGATGAACTTCTCGATGTGCTGCCAGGGCCCGTAGTTGTTCGAGCAGTTCGACACCGTCGCCCGCACGCCGAAGCTGCGGACCCACGCACGCACCAGGTGGTCGGAGCCGGCCTTGGAGGCGGAGTAGGGGGAGGACGGGTTGTAGGGGGTGTCCTCGGTGAAGCGCTTGGGGTCGTCGAGCTCGAGGTCGCCGTAGACCTCGTCGGTCGAGACGTGGTGCAGGCGCTTGTCGTGCTTCCGCACCGCCTCGAGGATCGTGTAGGTCCCGAGGATGTTGGTCTTGATGAACGGGCTCGGGTCGTTGAGCGAGTTGTCGTTGTGCGACTCGGCCGCGTAGTGGACGACCGCGTCGTGGGCCGCCACCAGCGGGTCGACGACGTCCTCGTCGGCGATGTCGCCGACCACCAGCTGCACGCGGTCCTCGGGCAGACCTGCGAGGGATTCCTTCGAGGCGGCGTAGGTCAGCTTGTCGAGCACCGTGATCGTCAGGTCGGTGTGGTCGACGAGGTGGTGCACGAAGTTCGACCCGATGAACCCCGCGCCCCCGGTCACAAGAAGGCGTTCCATGCCGCGGAGTCTAGGGGCGAGCGACGATCTCGAACGACTCGGCCACCTCGAGCGCGTCGGTGGTGTACGTCGCCACGCGACCGCCGCGCGTCGACCAGCCGTCGGGCAGGCCGGTGCCGGACGGGCCGTCCTCGACGGCGTAGCCGCGCGGGAAGCTGACCCGGACCCGGACGTCCTGCGGGTCGACCATGCCCTGCGGGTCGAGCGCCAGCCGGTAGGCGAGCCCGTCGCCGTCGCGCACCGCGGCGGCAGGGACGTCGTACGTCACCGCGAGGGTGTGGCGGGCCTGCGGCGCGAACTCGATCTCGGGGCGGATGAAGTAGCGGCCGAAGAAGTTGCGAGGCGACGTCTCGACGGGCTCGCCGTCGACCTCGACGGAGTCGAAGGTGGCGCCGGTGGGGAGGAACGGTGCGACGCTGAGCGTGTTCCAGCGGGTGAAGTAGCCCTGCCGCGGGTCGGGCACCGGCTGGACGTAGGCCGGTGAGTCGTTGTGGACCTCGACCTCCATCCGCACGCGCGCGCTGCCGTCCTCGCGCACCGCGACGTCGGTGCTGACGGTGCGGCGCTGCCAGTAGTCGGACTTGCTGGGCACCTTGTTCTGCGTGAAGACGCCGATGTAGTCGTGCTCGGTGTCGGAGAGCCGGCCGGTGAGGCCGAGGCCGTCGAAGGCCGCCTGCTCGTCGGGGCTGCGGAAGTAGAGGGCGAAGCGTCGCTCGTCGGCGGCCTCGCCCAGCACGCGGCCGGTGCCGACCGGGTCGTTGCCGGAGAGCAGTCGCTCGACGAAGACCGGGGCGAGTGCGCGGTTGACCGCCTTGCGCGCGGCGGGGTCGGGGTAGTCGTCGTAGCTGCCGATGAGCTTCTCGACCAGGTTGTCGCCGGTCAGGGTGCCGAGGGTGGGCACCTCGATCGGACCGGAGACCTCGAGCAGCTTGGACAGCGCGACCACGTCGATCACCACCACGCCGGCGAGCCGGCGGCCACGCAGGCTGCGCCAGGCGTTGGCCAGCTCGTTGCCCGAGACCTCCCAGTCGGGGGCCATGGTCGCCAGCGCCGGCTTCATCTGCCCGCGGTGGAGCGGGTTGCCGCTGACCTTCTTCCAGTAGCGGGGCTGGGCCGCGCCGGGGGCGGTCGACAGGTCGACCGTCTCGCCCATCGACAGGCGGCCCCGGTCGAGGTCGACCGGCACGAACGTCTGCGGGGTGCCGCCGGAGTAGAGCATCTCGGCGGGGTTGAGCAGCGCCACGAGGTACTGCCGGCTGGCGTCGCGCCCGAGGACCTTGGGCAGCTGGTCGAGCAGCGGGTCGATCGTCTCGAGGCCGTCGGCCAGCGGGTCCACCTCGCCCTGCGCCTGGTCGCGCGCCTCGGCGAGCCGATCGCCGACCACGACACGGGAGTCGGCGACGTCGGCGAGCTCGGCCTGCGCGTCGGCCAGTCGCGTCGACACCCCGCGCAGGTCGTCGATCACGTCCTCCAGCACGTCGATGTCGACGTTGCCGTTGTTGACCAGGGTCGACTCCTCGCCGCGCACCTGCGGCAGGATGCGTACGCCGGTCTCCGCCACGGCGACGAGCTGGTCGAGGGCGTTGCCGAGGCGTCGTACGTCGCGCACCGGGCCGCCGGCGACCGGCACCCAGCTCCACACGTCGCCGCCGATGCCCTGGACCGAGCCCTGCAGGTCGTCGGTCTCCGAGCGGGCGCGCTCCACGGCCGCGACCGCGGCGTCGGTGTCACCGGCGTCCAGCGCGTCCTTGGCGGCGGTGAGCTCGGCCCGCGCGTCCTCGGCATGGCCCGGGGCCGAGAGGAACGGGATGGCCAGCAGGACCAGGACGACCAGCAGCAGGAGAAGCCCGCCGATGACGGTCGCCGGCCGGATCAGCCGTCGCGGCGCGGCGCGACGGGTGGATGGCATGCGCACATGGTGCCAAAGGGGTGAGGACCCACGAGAATCCCGGACGCACCCCCTAGGGTTCACCCATGCGCGGAATCATCCTGGCCGGTGGTACCGGCTCGCGACTGCACCCGATCACCCAGGGCATCAGCAAGCAGCTGGTGCCGGTCTACGACAAGCCGATGATCTACTACCCGCTCTCCACGCTGATGCTGGCGGGGATCCGGGACGTCCTGATCATCACGACGCCCCACGAGGCCGACGGCTTCCACCGTCTGCTCGGCGACGGCTCGCAGTTCGGCATCAACCTGACCTTCGCGGTGCAGCCGAGCCCCGACGGCCTCGCGCAGGCCTTCATCATCGGCGCCGACCACATCGGCTCCGAGCGGTCCGCCCTGGTCCTCGGCGACAACATCTTCTACGGCTCCGGCCTCGGCCAGCAGCTGCTGCGCTTCTCCGAGCTCGACGGCGCCGCGGTCTTCGGCTACCACGTCGCCGACCCCCGCGCCTACGGCGTGGTGGAGTTCGACGACCAGGGCCGGGCGCTGTCGCTGGAGGAGAAGCCGGAGCACCCGAAGAGCGACTTCGCGGTGCCGGGCCTCTACTTCTACGACAACGACGTGGTGGAGTACGCCGCCGAGCTGGCGCCGTCCGCGCGCGGCGAGCTGGAGATCACCGACCTCAACCGGCGCTACCTCGAGGAGGGTCGTCTCCACGTCGAGGTGCTCCCGCGTGGCACCGCGTGGCTCGACACCGGCACCTTCGACTCGCTGAACGACGCCTCCAACTTCGTCCGCACCATCGAGGGCCGCCAGGGCTTCAAGGTCGGCGCGCCCGAGGAGGTCGCCTGGCGGATGGGCTTCCTCTCCGACGACGAGCTCGTCGCCCGCGCAGAGCCGCTGCGCAAGAGCGGCTACGGCGAGTACCTGCTCGGCCTCCTCAAGCACGGCTGACCGCGTTTGGGCGGGTCCCCGGCGGGGGAGGGTCAGGAGTAGCGGAGAGCACCCCAGCCGCATCCTGAAGGAGGCCCCGTGCCCGATCCGACCTCGCTCGACCTCGTCTCGGGTGCGCCCGCGGCCCGACAGGTGCTGCAGGACCCGTTCTGGGCGACGGTGCTCCGTCGCCACGACGACGTCGACCTCGTGGTGCTCCCGCCCGAGTCGCCCGATCGCACCGAGGTCCCGGCCGGCGAGCCGACGGTCGACCCCGAGGCGGCGCGTCAGGAGCTGCGAGCCCGGATGGCCGGGCTGTGGGCGGCCCTCGGCCTCGACGCCGAGCCGATCCACCTCGACGACGTGTGGTTCGCCGGGTCCGCGCCCGGCACCCTTCGGTGGCAGGGCACCGCGACGTTCGACGACCTCGACCCGGTCGTCGCGTCCGGCGCGCTCCAGCGCGCCCAGGACCTGCTCGACGAGTCCGACGGGTGGCACGTGCTGGCGCCGCCCGACGGCGTACCCCGTGTGCTGGCCGGACGCCCCGGGACGATCGGCCGTGAGGACGTGCAGGTCCTGGCGCCCGCCGCCAGGCGGGTGGTGCTGAGGATCCGCTCCGCCCTCGTGGTCGTGGGCGACGCTGCTGTGGCCGAGGCGATCGGCGGGGGTGCGCGATGAGCGACCCGCTGGTCTGGCAGATGGAGACCCTCCGCCGCGGCACCCAGGGGTGGGAGTCGCAGGAGACGCTGATGGAGACCTCGGCGCGCGAGCTCGGCGGCGCTGCCGCCTCGTCGCTGCCGCCGAGCGTCCAGGGCGCGGCGACGACGTTCCTGACGCGGTGGTCCGGCTACGCCGGGGAGAGCGCCGCCATCGCGCAGGGCTTCGTGGGCGCGCTGCACGCGACCGCCGACGACTACTCGACCACCGACGACGCCACCGACCGGCAGTTCAGCGACCTCGACGGACGTCTGGGGTCGGCCCGATGACCGTCACGATCGAGATCCCGGCGTCGGTCCCGGCGCAGATCAAGAAGCCCGAGGGCGACGCGGGCGGGGCCGACGGGCTCGCCACGACCATCTACGCCGCGGCCGGGCGCTACGAGGAGTTCGCCGACCGCTGCCGCGAGCTGCAGGAGCTCGGCAGCTGGGCCGGCATCGCCTACCAGTCCTACAAGGAGGCCTCCGGCGAGGCGTCGACCGAGCACTCGGCGATGGCCACCACCGTGCGCCGCGTCGGGCGCGGGGTGACCGCCTTCGCCGACACCCTGCGCGACCTGCTGCGCGACCACGAGGACCTCGTCGAGCGCAAGCGCGGTCTCGACGACCGGCGCACCGCGCTGATCGCCGACATCAACGCCGCCACCGAGGCCACCGACAACGAGATCGCCGCCTTCCGCGAGCGGGCGGTCGAGCTGCGCATCGACTACTCCGAGCTGGTCACCGCCGACGACGACCTGCAGCGACGCGTCCGCGACAACGAGACGCTGCTGCGCCAGGTCTTCCAGGCCGCCGACACCCTGCCGGAGGCGCTGTCGTCGGACGGCGGCATCCCGCCGATGGCGGAGTCGGCGATGAACCGTCCCGGTGCGCCCGGCAGCGGCGCCACGCCCGAGGAGGTGCAGCGCTGGTGGGACAGCCTCACCGAGGCCGAGCGCGAGGCCGTGATCGCGGCCTACCCCGAGCGGATCGGCCAGGGTGACGGCCTCCCGGCCGGCGCCCGCGACCAGGCCAACCGGGTGCTCCTCGACGACGACCTCGCGCGGCTCGCCGCCAAGGACGACGACGGCACCATCTCGCCGCTCGAGCGCAAGATGCTCGCCAACGCGGGACAGGCGCGCGACGCGCTCGCCAACGCCGACGCCTACACCGACCCGCTCGACCCCGACCTCAAGCCCGGCGGCGTGCTGTGGCTCTACGACCCCGCTGCCTACGAGGGCGACGGCCGGGTCGCCGTCGCGGTCGGCGACCTCGACCACGCGACCGACGTCGCGGTCTTCACGCCGGGCATCAACACCGACATGGGCGACACGACCTACTACACCGACCGGATGATGAACCTCTACGAGTCGACGCGCTACAACGGCGACGGCTCCAGCGTCGCCACCATGTTCTGGCTCGGCTACGACGCGCCCCACGGGCCGACCGACCTCGCGACCCTCAGCGAGGGACGCGCCGAGGAGGGTGGCCGCAACCTCGCCGACGCCATCGACGGACTGCGTGCCTCCCGGCCCGACGACCCCGCCCACCTCACCGCCGTCGGCCACAGCTACGGCTCCACCACGACGTCGTACGCCACCCACGGGGACACGTCCGACGTCGACGAGGTGGTCCTCATCGGCAGCCCCGGAGCGGGTCCGGCCGACCACGCCAGCGACCTCGGTCCCGGCGCCGACCACGTCTACGTCGGTCGCGACAGCCGCGACTTCGTGGCCGTGCTCGGCGACGAGGGGTGGGTCGGCAAGTTCGGCATCGGGCTGGGCACCGACCCGTCGTCGGAGGACTTCGACGCCAACCGCTTCGAGGCCGAGGACGTCGACCGCAGCTGGCACCGCAACACCGGCGACGCGCACAGCTCCTACCTCGACCAGGACACCGAGTCGCTCTACAACATCGGGCGCGTCGTCGACGGTCACGGCGACGACATCAACACCGCGGAGCAGAGCTACGACCCGTGGTGGGGCCCGCCGCAGGACCCCGAGTGGGACCGCGACCCGACCGCCAACCAGCCCGGTCGTTCCGACACGAGCCCCGACCGGTGAGGATGGAGCGCATGAGACTCCTCCCGCTCCGGCTCCTCCTGGCCCTCGCGCTCGCCGTGGGGCTGGGGTCGTGCGGCGACCCCGACCCCGAGCAGGCCGCCGACGACCTGGCGTCGATGAAGCAGGCGGTCAACGCCGAGCTCCGCGACATGGCCGCAGCGATCACCGGCGCCGGCCTCGCCCTCGAGCGCGCGCAGGGCCGGGTCGAGAGCGAGGGCATGTCGACCTACCGCGCCGAGGACTACAAGGCGTCGGCGGTCGTCGTCGGCGAGGGTGCCGAGGGCGAGCAGGTCGACCAGGCCGCGACGGCGCTCGAGGACGCCGGGTGGAAGCGGACCTCCGACGGCCTCGACGCCTCCGAGCCGTGGGCGCAGCTCGAGCGCGACGACTTCCGCACCACCATCGGGTGGACCAAGGTCGGCGAGCGCGAGCTGGTGCTCACCCTCGACCAGGAGGGCGAGGTCGAGGTGCCCAAGGACTCCGAGCCGGTCGACCGCGACAACTCCGAGGACATCCCCCTCGACTGACTCTTCGGTCGCTCAGGCGAGGTCGGTGGCGACCATGCGCCGCACGATCTCGGCGAAGTCCACCGTGGGCGCCCAACCCAGCTCGTCGCGCGCGCGGCTCGCGTCGCCGACCAGCTCGGCCGGGTCGGCCGGCCGGAAGAACGCTGCGTCCTGCCGCACGAGGTGCTCCCAGTCGTCGATGCCGGCCGCCGCGAAGGCGGCGGCCACGAAGTCCCGGACGGAGTGGGCGATCCCGGTCGCGACGACGTAGTCGCCCGGCTCGTCCGCGCGGGCGGCGCGGATCATCGCGTCGACGTAGTCAGGGGCCCACCCCCAGTCGCGGCGTACGTCGACGTTGCCGAGGACCAGCTCGTCGGCCTCGCCGCGGGCGATGGCGGCGACCGTCGAGGTGATCTTGCGGGTCACGAAGCGCGGGTGCCGGCGCGGCGACTCGTGGTTGTAGAGGATCGCGCTCGAGACGTGCAGGTCGCGCTGGCGGAAGACGCGGGCGGACAGGTGGGCGAAGGCCTTCGCGGCGCCGTACGGGTTGACCGGCGCGATGGGCGTGGCCTCGTCCTGGGGCGAGGTCGCGGCATCGCCGAAGATCTCCGCGCTCGACGCCTGCACGAGGCGTACGCCGGCGACCTCGCGCGCCGACTCCATCAGGGCCACCGCGGCCAGGCCGTTCACGTGGGCGGTGCGGTCGGGCTCGCCCCACGACTGCGCGACCGAGCTGATCGCGGCGAGGTTGTATACCTCGCGCGGTGCGATCTCGCGCACCAGCCGCCGGGTGGCCCCGACGTCGCCGAGGTCGCCGGCGTGGAGGACCACCTCGTCGGGGCAGTGGGCCGGGTGGCCGTCGGCCTCGAGGACCAGCGCGTGCACCTCCATGCCGTCGGCGAGCAGCCGCTCGGCGAGGTAGCTGCCGTCCTGTCCGCCGATGCCGGTGATGAACGCGGTCGCGGTCACCAGCCCGCCTTGGCGGCGGCGATGTCGGCGTCGACCATCATCGCGACGAGCTCGTGGAAGGAGACGGTGGGCGTCCAGCCGAGCCGGTCGCGGGCCTTGCTCGCGTCGCCGATCAGCATCTCGACCTCGGCCGGGCGCATGAAGCGGGGGTCCTGGGTGACGTGCTTGGTCCAGTCGTCGATGCCCACGTGGGCGAAGGCGACGTCGAGGAAGTCGCGGATCGACCACGTCTGACCGGTGGCAATGACGTAGTCGTCGGCCTCGTCCTGCTGCAGCATCCGCCACATCGCCTCGACGTAGTCGCCGGCGTAGCCCCAGTCGCGTCGCGCGTCGAGGTTGCCGAGCGCCACCGAGTCCTGCTGGCCGAGGTGGATCCGGGCGACGGCCTGGCTGATCTTGCGGGTGACGAACTCGGGCCCGCGACGTGGCGACTCGTGGTTGAAGAGGATGCCCGAGGACGCGTGCATGCCGTAGGACTCGCGGTAGTTGATCGTCATGTAGTGGCCGTAGACCTTGCTGACCCCGTAGGGCGAGCGGGGCCACAGCAGGGTCCGCTCGGACTGCGGCACCTCCTGCACCTTGCCGAACATCTCCGAGCTCGAGGCCTGGTAGAAGCGGATCGCCGACGGGTCGTCGCCGGCGTGGAGGCGTACGGCCTCGAGCATGTTGAGGACGCCCATGCCGGTGACGTCGCTGGTCACGAAGGCGTTCTCCCACGAGTAGGCGACGAAGGAGATCGCGCCGAGGTTGTAGACCTCGTCAGGATCCGAGTCGCGCATCGCCCGCATCAGGCTGGACAGGTCGGTCAGGTCGCCGGTGTGCAGCCGGACGTCCGGGACGAGGTCCTCGACCAACGCGCGCCGCGGGTTGTTCTGGCCGCGGAGCAGGCCGTGGACGTCGTACCCCTTCTCCAGCAGGAGCTCGGCGAGGTAGAGCCCGTCCTGCCCCGTGATCCCGGTGATGAGCGCGCTGGGCATGCGCGGCATTCTGTCAGGGCGCCGTCTCGTTAGGGTGGCCGCATGAAGATCCTCGTGAGCGGCGGCGCCGGCTACATCGGCTCGCACACCGTCGTCCAGCTCGTCGCCGCAGGCTACGACGTCGTCATCGTCGACAACTTCAGCAACTCCCACCCGACGGTGACGGGGCGGCTCGAGGCGCTGACCGGGACGCGGATCACGCTGCACTCCTTCGACCTCACCGACCACGACAAGACCGAGCACCTCTTCGCGACCGAGCACTTCGACGGCGTGATCCACTTCGCTGGCCACAAGGCCGTCGGCGAGAGCGTCGAGAAGCCGCTGGAGTACTACGAGAACAACCTCGTCTCCACCTTCGCGCTGGTGCGGGCGATGCAGCGCTACGACGTCGACAACCTGGTCTTCTCCTCCAGCGCGACGGTCTACGGCGAGGACCAGGCCGCCGCGACCGAGGACCGCCCCACCTACGCGACCAACCCCTACGGCTGGACCAAGGTCATGCAGGAGCAGATCCTGCGTGACGTCGCGATCGCCCGTCCCCGGATGCGGTTCGCGCTGCTGCGCTACTTCAACCCGGTCGGCGCGCACCCCTCCGGCACGATCGGCGAGGACCCGTCGGGCATCCCCAACAACCTCGTGCCCTACATCGCCCAGGTCGCGGTCGGCAAGCGCGAGAAGCTGATGGTCTTCGGCGGCGACTACGACACGGTCGACGGCACCGGCGTGCGCGACTACATCCACGTCGAGGACCTCGCCGCCGGACACATCGCCGCGCTGAAGGCTCTCGCCGACACCGACGAGGCGGTCCACACCTGGAACCTCGGCTCCGGCCACGGCACGAGCGTGCTCGAGATGGTCCGCGCGTTCGAGAAGGCCGTCGGCCGTGAGATCCCCTACGAGATCGTCGACCGCCGCCCCGGCGACGTCGCGACGTCCTACGCCGACCCGTCCAAGGCCAACCGCGAGCTCGGCTGGAGCACCGTGAAGACCGTCGACGACATGGCGGCCGACACGTGGCGCTGGCAGTCGCAGAACCCCCGGGGCTTCGCCGGCTGATGCTCCGCCGGGCCGCGGTCGTGCTCCTGCTGGGCTGCCTGCTGCCCGTACCGCCGGCGTCGTCGGTGGTCGAGGTGCAGGCGTCGAAGCCCCTGGCCGGCCGGTTGGTCGTCATCGATCCGGGCCACCAGCTCGGCAACCACAACTTCCCGCGACGCATCCACCGACCGGTGCCCGCCGGCGGCTTCACCAAGCCCTGCAACACCACCGGCACGGCGACCAACGGCGGCTACCCGGAGGCGACCTTCGTCTGGCAGGTGTCCCGGCTGGTCGCGGCGCGGCTGCGCGAGCTCGGCGCGACGGTGCGCCTGACCCGGCAGAGCAACCGTCAGGACCGCTGGGGTCCGTGCGTCGACGAGCGCGGCCGGGCCGGCAACGCCACCTCGTCCCGTCCCGCCGCCGACCTCAAGGTGTCGGTCCACGCCGACGGCTCGTACGCCTCCGGCGCGCGCGGCTTCCACGTCATCGCCCCGCCCGACCGGGCGCCGTGGACCGCCGACATCCACCGGCCGTCGATGCGGCTGGCGACCTCGGTGAAGGCCGGCCTGCTGTCCCAGCGCTTCGGCGTCGCGACCTACACGGCCGGTGGGGACGGGATCGACGTACGCTCCGACCTCGGCACGCTCAACCTCTCCGACGTCCCCACCGTGATGGTCGAGCTCGGCAACATGCGCAGCGCGTCCGAGGCCCGGGTGATGACCTCGCCCTCGGGCCGCGCCCGCTACGCCCGCGGCCTGGTCTCCGGGGTGCGCCGCTTCCTGAACTGACGTCAATTCAGAACGTCCGGCTCGGTCAGTGGACCTCGAGCTCCGCCATCGCGCGGAGGACGACGCGGAGGTGGGCGACCTCGTGGATCCGGAGGAGGTGGGAGCCACCGAGGGCGGCGAGGACGCCGTAGAAGCCCTCGGCCTTGCGGAACTCGTCGCCGAAGATGTCGTAGGTGTGGGGGAGCACGTTGCAGACGGGTGCGCCGAGGGGGCGCAGCTGGAAGGTCTGGGCGAGCACCCGGGCCTGGTGGCGCGCGCGGGTCATCGGGTCGACGAGGTTGCCGTAGTAGAAGCCCATGCCGGGGTCGACGACGACCTTGTGCACGCCGAGGGAGCGGGCGTGCTCGAGGCGGGGTCCGAAGTGGTCGAGCAGCACCGGCATCGGATCGGCGTCGGGCGGCACGTCGGCGATGTCGCGGACGTTGGCGGTCGTGCCGAAGCACATGACGACAGCGGCGTCGTACTCCGCGGCGAGGGCGAGCATGTCGTCCTCGTGCTGGCGGCCGGTCATGTTGAGCACGCGGGCGCCGGCATCGAGGCAGGCGCGGACCACCTCCGGCTCGTAGGTCTCGACCGACACGATGGCCTCGGCGGCGAGCTCCTTCACGGCGGGCACGAGGGTGGCGATCTGGTCGGTGGCCGACACGCGCGCCGCGCGGGCGTTGCTCGACTCCGCGCCGAGGTCGATGAGCGCGGCACCCTGCGCGGCCTGGACGCGGCCCATGCGGACGGCGTCGGCGGGACCGGTGGCCACGCTCTCGCGGTAGGTCGAGTCGCGCGAGAGGTTGATGCAGCCCATCAGCGTCACCGGGCCGTCGCCGATCGACACCGGTCCGCGGGGTCCGTCGAGGACGACCGGCGTGACGGGGCTGTCCCACGACGCGCCGTGCTCGGCGTGCAGGGCGGCCAGATCCGCAAGGGTGATCACGCCGTCCAGCGTAGGCGGCAGGATGAAGGCCGTGAGCGACCCCCTCGAGCTGCGGCTGCAGCACCTCGCCGACCTGTCCGACGACGAGCTCGCGGCGGCGTACACGCCGGAGCGCGAGCCGTGGCTGCGGGTCAACTTCGTCAGCACCGTCGACGGTGCGGCGACCGGGTCGGACGGGCTCAGCGGCACGATCAACAACGATGCCGACAAGCGGGTCTTCGACACGCTCCGGCGGCGCGCGCACTGCCTGGTGGTCGGGGCGGGCACGATCCGCGAGGAGGAGTACGACGTCCCGCGGGTGCCGATCGTCGTGGTCAGCCGGTCCGCCGACGTCCCGCCGACGCTCGCCGAGGCGCCGCCCGGGCGGGTGCTGATGGCGACGGTCGCGACCTCGGACGGGCTGGCGGAGGCGCGCGCGAGCCTGGGTGAGGACAACGTGCTCGTCCTCGGCGAGGACCAGATCGACCTCGTCGCGCTCAAGGCCGCGCTGGCCGAGCGCGGGTGGACCGAGCAGCTGTGCGAGGGCGGGCCGTCGCTGTTCGCCGACATGCTCGCGGCGGGCGTCGTCGACGAGCTGTGCTGGACCCTCGTGCCGAGGCTGACGGGCGGCGGCGCCGTACGCATCGCCACGGGCGCCGAGGTCGACGTGACGCTGCGTCCCGCCCTGCTGCTGGAGCAGGACGGGACGTTGCTGGGGCGCTGGCTGGTGGAGTGAGCCTCAGCCCAGAGCGTCGAGCAGGGCCTTCGAGAAGGCCGGGATGTCGTCGGGGTTGCGGCTGGTGATGAGGTTGCCGTCGACGACGACCTCCTCGTCGACCCACTCGCCGCCGCCGTTGCGGATGTCGGTCTGCAGGCTCGGCCAGCTGGCGAGGCGCTTGCCCTTCACGCGGTCGGCCTCGACGAGGGTCCAGGGGGCGTGGCAGATGGCGGCGACGGGCTTGCCGGAGTCGACGAAGTCACGGATGAACGCGACCGCCTCCTCGTCCATGCGGAGGGCGTCGGGGTTGGCGACGCCACCGGGCAGGACGAGGGCGTCGTAGTCGGCGACGGCGACGTCGGACACCCGTCGGTCGATCCGCTGGGTGCTGGACTTGTCGAGGTGCTCGAACAGCTGCACCTCGCCCTCGTCGGTGGAGAGCAGCTCGGCGGTGTGGCCGGCGTCGACCGCTGCTTGCCAGGGCTTGGTGAGCTCGACCTCCTCGACGCCTTCGGATGCGGTCAGGAATGCGATGCGCTTGGACATGCTTTCCACCGTCGCTCGCACACAGTGGGCCGACAACACACCAAGGGGTGGAGCGACCTACCCGATGGTCCCGGCGTTGTCCTTCGCGAGCGAGCGCGAGATGACCATCCGCTGGATCTGGTTGGTGCCCTCGAAGATCTGCATGACCTTGGCCTCGCGCATGTAGCGCTCGACCGGGAAGTCGCGGGTGTAGCCGTAGCCGCCGAGCACCTGCACGGCGTCGGTGGTGACCTTCATGGCGTTGTCGGTGGCGATCAGCTTGGCGACCGAGGCCTCGCGCGAGAACGGCAGCCCGGCGTCGCGCAGCCGTGCGGCGTGGAGCATCGTGGCGCGGGCCGACACGATGGCGGCCTCCATGTCGGCGAGCACGAACGCCAGGCCCTGGTGGTCGATGATCCGGGTGCCGAAGGTCTCGCGCTCGCGGGCGTAGGCGACGGCGGAGTCGAGCGCCCCCTGGGCCAGGCCCACCGCGACGGCAGCGATGCCGAGGCGGCCGGAGTCGAGCCCGGCGAGCGCGATCTTCAGACCCTCGCCCTCGGCGCCGAGCCGGCGGGAGGCGTCGATGCGGACGTTGTCGAAGCGCATCGTCGCGGTGGCCGAGCCGGTGAGGCCCATCTTGCGCTCCGGCGGGTCGGCGCTGAGGCCCTCGGCGGAGGCCGGCACCAGGAAGCACGAGATCCCGTTGCGGTCGTCGGACGTGCGGGCCATCACCTTGTAGAAGTCGGCGTGGCCGCCGTGCGTCGTCCAGGCCTTCGCGCCGTTGATGACGTAGGAGTCGCCGTCGCGGCGGGCCGTCGTACGCATCGCCGCGGGGTCGGAGCCGGCGTGCGCCTCGGAGAGGCAGTAGGCACCGAGCAGGTCGCCGCTCAGCATGTCGGGCAGCCACTCGGCGCGCTGCTCGTCGGTGCCGTAGTAGGCCAGGCCGAAGCAGGAGAGCGCGTGCACGGAGACCCCGACGCCGACCGAGGACCACACGGCGCCGATCTCCTCGAGGGCCTGCAGGTAGACCTCGTAGGGCTGCTCGCCGCCGCCGTGCTCCTCCGGGTAGGGCAGTGACAGCAGGCCGGCCTGGCCGAGCATGCGGAAGACGTCGCGCGGGAAGGTCTCGGTGGCCTCCGCCTCCGCCGACCGCGGCGCGAGCTCCTTGGTCGCGATCTCGCGGGTGAGGGCGAGAAGGTCGCGGGCCTCGTCGGTGGGCAGCTGGCGGCGAGCGGTCATGTCACGCACGTTACCCGCGACGGAGCGAGACCGACCGATCGGTCAGGTGCGCGGGTGGGCCCACCGGTAGAGCGCGATCAGCCCGGGCAGGAACAGCAGGAGCAGGACCACGCCGAAGACCGACTCACCGGAGAACGTGAGCAGGGTGCCGACGAGGATGAAGGGAGCGGTGACCAGCCCGACCAGCCAGAAGACGAGCCGCGGAAGGACGCTCCGCTGGGGCAGCGGATAGCCCGGCACCACGGGGCGGTACGACGTCGTGGCGGGCGGCTCCAGCCCGGCCATCACGTCCTCGAGGTCGCCGTAGGTGCGCGCGGCGAGGGCACGCGACGTGCGGTCGTCGAGCTCCGGCGAGGTGATGCGACCTTCGCTGAAGGCGGCGGACAGCCGCCGGCACACCCCGTCGCGCTCGGCGTCGGAGACGAGCAGCGCGTCGTGCTGGGCGTCGGCCTGCTCCTGGAGGAGCCGCCACCGTCGGTAGGCCTCGTCAGGCCCGGGGTCGCCCGGTCCCGAGGGGGCGTCGTACGGCATGCTCATGCGCCACAGGGTACGGCGCCAGTGCGGGGCGCGAGGCCGTGTTCGGCGGATCCGCGGGGAATGGCGCAGGCGCGCTCGCTGTTGTCCCACGTCGATGACGACACCGAGCCCGGCCACCAGCCGCACCGACGCCCCGGACGACTCCAGGCGGGTCTCGATGCTCCTGGGCCTCCTCTTCGGCCTCGCCGGGATGGGCTCCTCGAGCGCCGCCGTGGCGCTCGCGCTCCTCGCCGAGGACCTCGGGGTGAGCGCCGGTCTGGCCGCCTGGGCGATCAGCCTCTACGTCCTGATGCTGGCCGTCACCACGGCGCTCTACGGGCGGATCTCCGACCTGATCGGCGTCCGCGCCCCACTGCTCGCCGGGCTCGTGCTGATGTCGGTGGGCGCGCTGGTCGCGGCGCTCGCACCGACCTTCGAGGTGCTGCTGGGTGCGCGCATGCTGCAGGGCGCGGGCGCTGCCGCCGTGCCGACCCTCGGCGTCACCATCCTGTCCGCCAAGTACTCCGGCGAGGTCCGTGGCTTCGCCTTCGGCCGCCTCGCCGGCGTCGCGGCCGCCGTCAGCTGCCTCGGCCCGCTGATCGGCGGCCTCGTCGAGGCGGTGTGGGGCTGGCGCGCCGTCATGGCGCTGCCGATCCTCGGAGCGCTGGTCGTGCCGCTGCTGTGGCGCGCGCTGCCCACGGGCGGCAGCGGGGCCCGCCTCGACGTCGTCGGCGCGATCGTGGTCGCCCTGACCGCGTCCGGCATGGTGCTGCTCGTGCAGTCGCCCTCGGCCGGGCTGCTGGTCGCCGCGATCGGCGCGAGCCTGCTCGTGCTGGGCGTGCCGGCGGTCCGCGCGAGCGTACGACGTCGCCCCGACGGCTTCCTGCCGGTCGAGGTGATCCGCAACGCGACCGTCGTGCGCAGCGCCGTCGCCGCGTCGGCGGTCCCGGCGGCGTGGTTCGCGATGCTCATCGCGCTGCCCGCGGTGCTGCTGGCCGAGGGTTGGGAGGCGTGGCAGGTCGGCCTCGCCATGGTCCCGAGCGCCGCGGTCGCACTGCTCGTGCCGCAGGTCGCGGGGCCGATGCTGACCCGCGTCGGGCCGAGCCGGTCCCTGGCGGTCGCCGGGCTGGCTGCCTCGGCGGCGCTGCTGGTCGCCACCGTCGGCGCCCTCTGGGCGAGCGCGCCCGTGCTGGTCGCCGGCATCATCCTGGTGACCTTCGCCTTCGGCCTCGGCCAGCCGGCCCTGAGCGCCGTGGTCGGTGACGCCGTGCACGACGACGTACGAGGTGTGGCGATGGGCGTCTCGACGCTGCTGTTCCTGATCGGCGGAAGCGTCGGCTCGGCCGTGGTGGCCGGCCTCAGCGGGCCGCTGGGGATGCCCGCGGCGCTGCTCGTGCTCGCTGCCCTCCCGCTGCTCGGGCTCGTCGTGCTGGCCCCGACGCTGCGCGCCGAGCCGGTCGACGCCTGACGGCTTTCGCTACCAAAGAGGTATGGCGCGTGTCAGTGCGCCTACCTAGGCTGCGAGTTCCGCCTTCGAAGGAGCTCGTGTGCCATCTCGCTCTCGCCGTCTTGCCGCTTGTCTGGCCCTCGTCGTGGGAGCAGGTGCACTGAGCTCGATCGCTCCGGTCGCGGCCGCCCCCGACGACCAGGCCTTCGCACCCCTCCGCGGCTTCGAGCCGGCCGGCGCGAAGGTCCGCGTCGAGCCCAAGGAGTACGCCGCCACGCGCGTCGACCTCGGCGCCCTGCGAGGTGAGCTTCCCCGGACTGGCGGCTCCGCGGTCGTGGAGATCCCCGGACCGGACGGCAGGTCCCAGTCGTTCCGCGTCGAGCGCACGCAGCGGATGGAGTCCGAGCTCGCCGCGGCCCACTCCGAGATCGCCACCTGGTCGGGCGTCGGCGTCACCGACCCGCGTGCCTCCATCGCCCTCGACATCACCCAGATGGGCTTCCACGCCTTCGTGCGCACGCCCGGCGGCCGGAGCGACTGGTACGTCGACCCCGCCTACAACCGCCCCGGCACGACCGCGCACCTCAGCTACCGCTCGGTCGACCTGCCGACAGCCGACCAGCGGCGTGCCGAGGGCGAGGTGCAGGCGATCCGCGAGACTGTCTCCGCGGCCGAGCGGTCGACCGAGCCCGGGCAGGCCGTCCAGCGCCACTACTACCGCCTGGCGCTGACGTCCGACCCGTCCTACGCCGCCTACTTCGGCACCGCCAACGTGCTGGCCGAGAAGGTGACTCTGATCAACCGCGTCAACCAGATCTACAACGACGACCTCGCCACCGAGCTGCGCCTGGTCAACGACACCGAGAAGCTCAACCTGGACACGGACGCCGAGGCCACCGGGCCCGACGGGCCGTGCGGCGCCTCACCGTGCTTCGAGCCCTACGACGACAACGGCACCCCGGCGCCGGGTGACGACACCGACGGCGAGCTCGACTACTGCGGCGTCTCGACGCTGGGCAAGAACCGCACCGTGCTCGGTCAACTCATCGGCGCGTCGAACTACGACGTCGGTCACATCGCGCTCGGCGTCGACGGCGGCGGCATCGCCTACCTCGGCGTGGTCGGCGGCGACTACAAGGGAGGCGGCTGCACCGGTCTTCCGGAGCCGAAGGGTGACTTCTTCGCCATCGACTACGTCGCCCACGAGATCGGTCACCAGTTCGCCGGCAACCACACCTTCAACGGCGCCCTCGGCGCCTGTGGCGGCAACATCTCCGAGGCCTCGGTCGAGCCGGGCTCCGGCTCGTCGGTGATGGCCTACGCCGGCATCTGCCGGCAGGACAACCTGCAGCCCCACACCGACCCCTATTTCTCGTTCCGCACGATCGACGAGGTCGACGCCTACCGCGCCGGGACCTATCCCAACATCGAGGTGCAGACTGTCTCGCTCAGCGACTTCGGCCCCGGCGACACCCTGGTGCTGTCCTTCGACGGCACCACCGCGTCGATCCCGTTCGCCGACTACGACGCTGCGACCGTCGAGGCTGCCGTGGAGGCGGTCACCGGCAGCGACGTCTCCATCGCGCAGTGGGGCTACGACGAGTTCAACTCCTACGAGGTCAACTACGTGCCCCCCACGGAGCCCGACGAGACCGGCTTCCAGATCATCTTCAACGACGAGGCCACGGTGGTCGGGGCCGACGGCTCGGACGTCGACGTGACGGAGCTGGTGGCCGTGGATGCGTCGAGCACGGGGGTGACCGGCTTCACCGGGGAGACCGCCCAGGGCGGGCCCGCCACCAACGACGGCATCGTGCTGCCCGACACCGGACCGGGGCAGGTCGCTGACAACGCGGCGCCCGCCGTGGACGCACCCGACCCCAAGACGATCCCGGTCCGCACGCCGTTCGCGCTGACCGGCTCGGCCACCGACCCGAATGGGGACGACCTCGTCTACCTCTGGGAGCAGACCAACTTCGGCGACGAGGACGGCACCCGCCTTGCGGACAACACGAAGGTCTACGGACCGTTGTTCCGGGTGTTCGGCGACGACGCCGTGGTCAGCTACGAGGACTCGCTGAAGTCGCCTTCGCCGGGTGAGAACCTGGCCGACGGCAACCCGACGCGGGTGTTCCCGGACATGGCCCAGGTCCTGATCGGCAACACCAACGCAGCCACCGGCACCTGCCCGACCCCGCCGGTGACCGTGCCGCCGGAGCGGTTCCAGATGCCGGACAAGTTCCTCGACTGCTACTCGGAGTTCCTGCCGACGCCCGACTACCTCGGCAGCTTCGAGGCCGACGACCGGGTCATGCGCTTCCGCCTCACCGCGCGCGACCTCTTCCCCAACGGCGGCGGATTCGCCCACGACGAGGTGGCCCTGACGGTCGACCCGAGCGCCGGCCCGTTCCTCGTCACGTCGCAGGCCGCCGCAGGCTCGACCGTGGCCGGCGGCTCGTCCGTCCCGGTCACCTGGGACGTCAAGGGCACCGACCGGCTGGCGAAGAGCGTGAAGATCTCGCTCTCCACCGACGGCGGCTCGACGTTCGGCACGGTGCTCACCGCGAGCACGCCCAACGACGGGTCCGAGACGGTGGTCATGCCCAACGTCGACGCGGCCAAGGTGCGCATCAAGGTCGAGGCGGTCGACAACTACTTCTTCGCCGTCAACGCCGCCGAGTTCGCGCTGAAGGCCACGCCGGCCCCCGACACGACGATCACGTCCGGACCCGCGGACGAGTCGATCGTGCTGGAGCGTCGACAGAAGTTCAGATACTCCTCGAGCGTCGCGCCCGCGACCTTCAGGTGCACGGTCGACGAGGAGATGCTGCCGTGCGACGCCTTCGGCGTGACCAGCCGCTTCCGGGCCGGCACGCACACGTTCGGGGTCGCCGCGGTCAACGCCGCCGGTGTCGCCGACCCGACTCCCGCGACCGTCTCGTTCACGGTGCCCCGCGACGAGAGCACCTTCGCGAGGAAGGGCACCTGGAACCGCAAGAAGGACAAGCGGGCCATGTTCGGCGACTACATCACCTCGCGGCGCAAGGGCTCCGAGCTCGTCACCCGCGTGCCGACCACCGAGCGCATCGTGCTCGTCATCGGCAAGGTGAAGAACGGCGGCACGGCGCGCGTGTTCCTCGGCAAGCGCAAGCTGGGTGTCGTGAAGTTCGCCGGCAAGCAGAAGTTCAGCCAGCTCCGCACCTTCGAGCTGCCCCGGGCCCGCAAGGGCAAGCTGCGCGTCGTCGTGGCGAAGAACAAGCCGGTCCGGATCGAGGGCGTCGCCGTGGTGACCACCAAGAAGACCGGCTGACGTAGGAGGACGCCGGGTCAGCCCTGCGCCGAGCGAGTCCGCTCGGCCAGGGCGACCGCGGCGTGCTGCACGACGGACAGCTCCTCGGGGTCGCGTGCCGCCACGTGCGGCACCGCTCCGCCAAGCAGGGCGGCCGGCGTGGTCAGCCAGATCCAGGCCCGCCAGGGGTCGACGCCGGCGGCGAGCAGCGGCTCCAGCACCGCCAGCAGCTCCTCGCGCACCTCGCCGGTGTCGTCGAGCTGGAAGGCGGGGACGAGCGTGCCGCCCTCGTGCTGGACGAGGAGGACGGTCCGGCGCTGGGCGGCCTTGTGCAGGGCGAAGCGGGCGGCGTTCTCCGAGGTGCCGCGCAGGCTGCCGACGCCGGCGTAGTCCAGCCAGCCGCCGTCGAGGAGGGACTGCCGCACCTCGGCGTCACGTCGCAGCCGCACCAGCTCGACGGGTACGCCGTGGGCCGGGTCGTCACCCATCGAGCGGAGGGCCCGGTCGAGCTCGGTGAGCCGCTCGGCGTCGAGCTCCTCGCCGGTCGCCGGGTCGCGCCAGTGCACGACGTCGCCGTCGCGGTCGTACGTCGGCAGCCCGGCCGCGGCCAGCTGGCCGCTCAGGCCGAGGTGCTCGAGCCAGCCCGCGAGCTCTGCTGCGAGCGCGGGCTGGACGTCGGGCACCTCGGCCACGGGGCGACTACTTGTTGGCCTTGCGCGCCCGCGACGCCGTCTTGGCGCGGGCGTTGGCGTCGAGCACGACCTTGCGGATGCGCACCATCTCGGGCGTGACCTCGACGCACTCGTCCTCGCGGCAGAACTCCAGGCACTGCTCGAGCGAGAGCCGCTTCGGCGGGATCAGCTTCTCGAAGTTGTCGGAGGTGGCGGACCGGATGTTGGTCTGCTGCTTCTCCTTGGTGATGTTGACGTCCATGTCGTCGGCGCGGGAGTTCTCGCCGACGATCATGCCCTCGTAGACCTCGGTGGTGGGCTCGACGAAGAGCACGCCGCGCTCCTGCAGCGACGTCATGGCGTACGCCGTCGCCGCACCGGAGCGGTCGGCCACCAGCGAGCCGTTGTTGCGCGAGCGGATCTCGCCGGCCCACGGGTGGTAGCCCTCGGAGATGTGGTGGGCGATGCCGGTGCCGCGGGTCTCGGTGAGGAACTCCGTGCGGAAGCCGATCAGGCCGCGCGAGGGGACGACGAAGTCCATGCGGACCCAGCCGGTGCCGTGGTTGGTCATGCCCTCCATGCGGCCCTTGCGGGTCGCGAGGAGCTCGGTGATGGTGCCGAGGTACTCCTCCGGGGCGTCGATGGTGAGCCGCTCGAAGGGCTCGTGCACCTTGCCGTCGACCTCCCTGGTGACGACCTGCGGCTTGCCGACGGTGAGCTCGAAGCCCTCGCGGCGCATCTGCTCGACGAGGATCGCCAGCGCCAGCTCGCCGCGGCCCTGGACCTCCCAGGCGTCGGGTCGCTCGGTCGGCAGGACGCGCAGGGACACGTTGCCGATGAGCTCGGAGTCGAGGCGGTCCTTGACCAGGCGGGCGGTGACCTTGGCGCCCTTGACCTTGCCGACCATGGGCGAGGTGTTGGTGCCGATGGTCATCGAGATGGCCGGGTCGTCGACGTGGATGAGCGGCAGCGCGATCGGGTTCTCCGCGTCGGCGAGGGTCTCGCCGATGGTGATCTCCGGGATGCCGGCGATGGCGACGATGTCGCCGGGACCGGCGGACTCGCCGGGCTTGCGCTCGAGGCCCTCGGTGACGAGGAGCTCGGTGATGCGGACGTTCTTGACCTCGCCGTCGCGACGCATCCAGGCCACGGTCTGGCCCTTCTTCAGGGTGCCCTGGTGGACGCGCAGGAGCGCGAGCCGGCCGAGGAACGGCGACGAGTCGAGGTTGGTCACGTGGGCCTGGAGCGGCGCGCCCTCGTCGTACTGCGGGGCCGGGATCGTCTCGAGGATCGTCTTGAACAGCGGCTCGAGGTCGGTGCCCTCGGGCATCGTGCCGTTCTCGGGCTGCTCGAGCGAGGCGATGCCGGCCTTGCCGGAGGCGTAGACGACCGGGAAGTCGAGGGCGTCCTGGCTGTGCGACTCGTCGAGGAGGTCCATGAAGAGCTCGTAGGACTCGTCGACGACCTCGGTGATGCGGGCGTCGCTGCGGTCGGTCTTGTTGACGACCAGGATCACCGGCATGTCGGCGTTGAGCGCCTTGCGCAGCACGAAGCGGGTCTGGGGGAGCGGGCCCTCGGAGGCGTCCACCAGCAGCACGATGCCGTCGACCATGGAGAGGCCGCGCTCGACCTCGCCACCGAAGTCGGCGTGACCCGGGGTGTCGATGATGTTGATGACCATCGGCTGGCCGCCGCCGGCCGGACCGGCGTAGTGGACGGCGGTGTTCTTCGCGAGGATCGTGATGCCCTTCTCGCGCTCGAGGTCGCCGGAGTCCATGACGCGGTCGGCCACGCTCTCGGCCTGGTGCGCGGTGAACGCGCCGGCCTGGCGGAGCATCGCGTCGACCAGCGTGGTCTTGCCGTGGTCGACGTGGGCGACGATCGCGACGTTGCGCAGGTCGGAACGGGACTGGGTGGGCATGCAGGGGCCTTCCGGGCGGAGATGAGGTGGCGACGCGGCTGAGAGCCGAACGCACGAGTGCACAGATCGCTGGTCAAGGTTACCGGCGGCACCGGTGAGGCACTCAATCCCGACGCCCGCTGGCCACGGCGAGGAGACAGTTCGCGCACGGGACGGCAACTGCACGTCCAAACCGTCTCGAGGCCGGAGTACCCGTCAGTAGCGTCTGGTCCACAGACCGGGAGGGGCCGCGTGGGGATGTGGCCGGGCCCGGTGTCGCACTGTCATCCGGGAGGGATGATCTGCATGACCATCACGTCTTCACGACCTGCCACACCCGATTCGTACGTCCCGAGCCGTCGCACCGTGCTCCGCGCCGCCGCCTGGACCGCACCCGCGGTGTCCGTCGTCGTGGCCGTCCCGGCGTACGCCGCTGCGTCGTCGCCGGTCGCCTGCGCTGACGCCAACTACCAGGTCAGGTGGGCGTCGCACTACAACGCCCAGTCGCGGACCGCCGTCGCCGGCCTGGTGAGCGCCGCCGGAGCGGGAACCGTCGGGAGCGCGGCGTTGACCCTGAGCGTGACGAGCCGCTTCTTCGGCGACATGGAGGCGGGCAGCACGGCGACGACCGACGGCACCTACTCCAACTTCGCGCTCTCCCCGCGCACGGTCGGTGGCACCACGATGCGTGGTCTCACCATCATGCAGCGGGCCAAGCCGGGTGTGACGTCGTTCTCCGGCACGCGGAGCAGCCACCGGCAGGAGGTCACCCTCCAGTTCAACCGGCCCGTGTCCAACCTGAAGTTCAAGCTGACGGACATCGACTCGATGGACCCGCCGCAGGCCAACGGCCAGTACCAGGACCGCATCTGGGTGTCCGGGGCGCCCGCCGGCACCCGGGCCGGCGGGTTGAGCGGCGCCGGGACGTCCGGCAGCCCGTGGCGTCCGACGGGGACCAACACCGAGTACAACCCGGTCAGCGGCGCCCAGGGCAACGTGGACGTCAGCTACGTGAACAAGCCGGCCAGCGCCGTCTACACGATCACCTACTGGAACGACCAGACGGGCACCCTCGCGTCGCGCGGCCTGCAGGGCGTCTTCCTCACCGACCTGACCTTCACCGCGTCGTCCTGCGCCTGACCTGTCCACTTCCCGCTGTCAGCGGTGGGGAGTAGACAGGTGTCATGACGACACCTCGGGCGGCCCGCTGCACCTTCATCCCACCATGGCTGGTGGAGCGGGTCGACGGCCCCGAGCGGGCGGCTCGCGACGACGAGCTCCGACGCGAGCGCGCCCTCCGGGGACGCGCCCCTCGGCCGACGCCCCCGTCGGCCGAGGGAGTGGTCGCCGCGCCCGGCTGGACGGTCCACGACGCGGAGTCGCGCACCACGCTGCCCGGCACGCCCGCCCGCAGCGCCGGGGAGCCCGAGACCGGCGACGTGGCGGTGGACGAGGCCGCGACCGGCATCGAGGCGACCCTCCAGATGTTCCTCGACGACCTCGCGCGCGACTCCTACGACGGCGCCGGTGCCCCGGTCAGCCTGACCGTCCACTACGGCTCGCGCTACAACAACGCCTTCTGGGACGGCACCCAGCTCGTCTTCGGTGACGGCGACGGCCGCGTCTTCGAGCGGTTCACCAAGCCGGTCGACGTCCTGGCCCACGAGTTCTCCCACGGGGTCGTCGAGCACACGGCCGACCTCACCTACCGGGGCCAGTCCGGCGCGCTCAACGAGTCGGTCGCCGACGCGTTCGCCTCCTGCCTCAAGCAGCGGCTCCTCGGCCAGGACGCCGGCGAGGGCGACTGGCTCATCGGGCAGGGCATCTTCACGCCGTCCATCAATGCCCGCGCCCTGCGCGACATGGCCGCGCCCGGCACCGCCTACGACGACCCCGAGATCGGCGCCGACCCGCAGGTCGGCCACATGGACGACTACGTCGAGACCACCGCCGACAACGGCGGCGTCCACCTCAACTCCGGCATCCCCAACAAGGCGTTCCAGCTCGCGGCGGTCGCCATCGGTGGCACGTCGATCTCCGGTGCCGGCCGGGTCTGGTACGACGCCCTGGTGGGCGGCGACGTGCCCTCGGGCGCCACCTTCGCCACCTTCGCGGCGGCCACCGTCGCAGCCGCCGGCGACCACGCCGAAGCCGTCCAGGGCGCGTGGGCCGAGGTCGGTGTCGAGATCGACGCCGCGGCAGGGGAGATCGACCAGCCCCCATCGCCCCCGTCGGCGCCGTCGCCCCAGCCCCAGCCCCAGCCCCCGTCGCCCCAGCCCCAGCCCCCGTCGCCGCAGCCGGGCGGCCGGCTGCGCGTGGAGCGCAGCGGCGGCTTCGCCGGCCGCACCGAGACCGCCGAGGTCGACCTCGGCCAGGTCGACGACCCGGGCCTCGGGCAGCTGGTGACGGAGGCGGTGCTGGCGTCAGCGACCTCGGACCGTCCGCCCCGGCCAGACATGTTCGTCTACACCTTCACCGTCGACGACGGTGACCCGGTGCGGGTGCCCGAGCACCTGCTGACGGCCAGCCAGGCCGAGCTGGCGCGGCGGATCCTGCGCCCCGACCCGGCGACGGGCTCGACCTCCGGCTGGGAGGCCTGACCCGTGGAGGTCACGGTCGTCGAGGGCGACATCACCACGCAGGACGTCGACGCCGTGGTCAATGCCGCCAACCGCCGGATGCGCGGCGGGGGCGGGGTCGACGGCGCGATCCACGCGG
The DNA here is from genome assembly GCF_056401175.1 of Nocardioides sp. P4_G10. Taxonomy (NCBI): domain Bacteria; kingdom Bacillati; phylum Actinomycetota; class Actinomycetes; order Propionibacteriales; family Nocardioidaceae; genus Nocardioides; species Nocardioides sp. P4_G10. Next base: position 42,740 of record NZ_JBFUJV010000019.1, read on the forward strand.
CCGGCGGTCCCGAGGTGCTCGAGGACTGCCGACGACGCTTCCCCGACGGGCTCGCCACCGGGGCCGCCGGGTGGACCACCGCCGGCCGGATGCCGGCCCGGTGGGTGATCCACGTGGTCGGGCCCAACTGGAACCGCGGCGAGCGCGACCGGTCGCTGCTGGAGTCGTGCTACTCCGGAGCGCTCGTGGTGGCCGACGAGCTCGGCGCCCGCACGGTGGCGTTCCCCCTCGTGAGCGCAGGCATCTACGGCTGGCCCAAGGACGACGCGATCGCAGCGGCGATCGACACGCTGCAAGCGACGCCGACATCGGTGGAGGAGGCGCGGTTGGTGGCGTTCGGCCGGCAGGCGTTCGACGAGATCGCGGCAGCCCTCTCGAGCAGACCTCCCTCAGGGTGACGGCGGGGGGCGGGAGCGTTCGCTAGGTTCACCGCATGCCGCGACTGAGGCGCACGTTCCCCGACCAGCCGGGCTGGACCCGCCGCCGGTCCGGCTCGGGCTTCACCTACCTCGACGAGCGCGGCAACCGCCTCGATGCGGACCAGGTGCAGCGGTGCAAGGACCTCGTGATCCCACCGGCGTGGAAGGACGTGTGGATCACGCCCCACCCCAACGGCCACCTGCAGGCCGTCGGCACCGACGACGCCGGTCGCCGCCAGTACCTGTACCACCCCCAGTGGCGCGCCAGCCGCGACGCGGCGAAGTTCGACCGGATCCTGGTGTTCGGCAAGGCGCTCTCCAAGGCGCGAGAGCGGGTGCTCGCCGACATCGGCGCCGAGGGCATGTCGCAGGAGCGCGCGTGCGCGGTCGCCGTACGCCTGCTCGACCTCGGCTACTTCCGGATCGGCAACGACGTCTACACCGACGCCAACGGCTCCTTCGGCCTCACCACGATGCTCCGGGAGCACGTCTCGCGCACCAAGGACGGGCTGCGGTTCACCTTCACCGGCAAGTCCGGGATCGAGCACGACATCACCATCGACGACCCCTCCGCGACCGAGGCGCTCGACGTCATGCGCCGCCGGCGCGGCGGCGGCGACAGGCTACTCGCGTGGAAGGACGGCCGGCACTGGAAGGACCTCTCGTCCTCCGACGTCAACGACTACATTCGCACCTGCTTCGGCATCGACGCCACCGCCAAGGACTTCCGCACCTGGCACGCCACGGTGATCGCCGCGTCCGCGCTGGCCGAGACCGACGAGCCGGGGCAGACGAAGGCCTCGCGCAAGCGCGCGGTCTCCGGCGCGATGAAGGAGGTCTCGGAGTTCCTCGGCAACACGCCCACCCTGGCCCGCACGGCCTACGTCGACCCCCGGGTCGTCGAGGCCTACGAGCGCGGCCGCACGGTCAAGGTCCGCGGGAAGTACGACACGGACGACGCCCGGCAGGCGGCACTCGAGCGCGCCGTGCTCAAGCTGCTGGCAGCCTGAGCGACCGGTCAGCTGTTGGCGACGACGTGGTCGATCGCGGCGGTGAGCTTCTCGACGTCCGCCGGGTCGATCGCGGGGTACATCGCGATCCGCAGCTGGTTGCGGCCGAGCTTGCGGTAGGGCTCGGTGTCGACGATGCCGTTGGCCCGCAGGGTGGCGGCGATCGCGGCGGCGTCGATCGAGTCGTCGAAGTCGATGGTGCCGATCACGAGCGACCGGTCGGCCGGCTCGGCGACGTACGGCGTCGTGTACGAGGTGCGCTCCGCCCAGCCGTAGAGCGCGTCCGAGCTTGCGGTCGTGCGCTCGACCATGCCCTTGAGCCCGCCCTGGCTGTTCATCCAGTCGAGCTGCTCGGCCATCAGGAAGAGGGTGGCCACCGACGGGGTGTTGTAGGTCTGGTTCTTCGAGGAGTTGTCGATCGCGGTCGGCAGGTCGAAGAAGGGCGGGATGTAGCGGTCGCTCGCCGCGATCTCCTCGGCACGCGCCAGCGCCCGCGGCGACATCAGGGCGATCCAGAGGCCGCCGTCGGAGGCGAAGGACTTCTGCGGGGCGAAGTAGTAGGCGTCGACCTGGTCGAGGTCGACGGGCAGGCCGCCGGCACCGGAGGTGGCGTCGACCAGCACGAGCGCGTCGTCGGCCACGCCGGCGGGGCGGAGCACCGGCGCCATGACCGCGGTCGAGGTCTCGTTGTGCGCCCACGCGTAGGCGTCGACGCCGTCCTCGGCGACCGCGTCGGGACGCGAGCCCGGCTCGCTGGTGATGACCGTCGGGTCCGCGAGCCACGGCGCCTTCCTGGCCGACGTGGCGAACTTGGAGGAGAACTCACCGAACGACAGGTGCTGGCTCTTCTCGCGGATGAGGCCGAAGCAGGCGATGTCCCAGAAGGCGGTCGCGCCGCCGTTGCCGAGCACCACCTCGTAGCCGTCGGGCAGGTCGAACAGTGCTGCCAGACCCTCACGGACCCGGCCGACCGTCTTCTTCACCGGGGCCTGCCGGTGGGACGTGCCCATCAGCGTCGAGCCGGTCGCGGCGAGCGCGTCGAGGTGGCTGGTCTGGATCTTGGACGGACCAGCGCCGAAGCGGCCGTCGGCGGGAAGAAGGTCCGCGGGGATCTTCAGCGTGTGGTCGGACTGGGCGTCGGTCATCGAATGGCCTCACGTGGGATGCGGAACGGTGGGTCCTGACGACGCTGTCAGCGGGTCCTATCCTGTCACCTGCTCGACCGCATCTCACATCGGGGGATTTCACGCGTGCCTGACCGCCCGTCCGTCGCTGCACCGCGCATCGAGCGACTCCCGATAACGCACCCCGACGCCCAGCTGCTGGTCGAGGCCGTCCAGGAGGAGTACGTCGCCCGCTACGGCGGGCGCGACGAGTCGCCGGTCGACCCACGCGACTTCGAGGACCCGCTCGGGCAGTTCTTCGTCGGCTACCTCGACGGCGCCCCGGTGGCGACGGGCGCATGGCGACGGTCGTCGGTCACCGCGCTCGGCGCCGACGTCACCGCCGAGGTCAAGCGGATGTACGTCGTCCCCGCGGCGCAGCGGCGCGGGGTGGCCCGCCGGATGCTCGCCCACCTCGAGGCGACGGCGGCGGACGCCGGCATCCAGGCGCTGGTCCTCGAGACCGGCATGAAGCAGCCGGAGGCCATCGAGCTCTACCTGTCGTCGGGCTACGAACCGATCCCGGGCTTCGGCTACTACAGCGACTCCGACCTCAGCCGCTGCTTCGCCCGCCGCGTCTGACGTCGACGTAGCCTTGCCCGCGTGACCCGCGGACTGATGCTGAACGACGCCGACTGCGGCTTCTGCATGCGCACCGCCCGCTTGGTGCCGAGGCTCGGGGTCGACGTCGACAGCTCGACCGTCCAGGCTGCCGAACTCGAGGCGCTGGGCGTCGACCCGGTGCGCGCGGTCGTCGAGATGCCCTACGTCCACCCCGACGGCCGGGTCGACTACGGCCACCGGGCCTTCGCCTCGATCCTCCGCACCGGGCCGCTGCCCTGGCGGGTCGTCGGACGGCTGATCGAGTCCCGTCCGGTCGACCCGATCGCCCGGYGCACCTACGCCTGGGTGGCCGCCAACCGGCACCGCCTGCCCGGCGGGACGGCCGCCTGCGAACTACAGCAGTGATGTTCTGACGATCCCCTGACGGTGGCTCGTGGGGCCGCTTACGGTCCCTGTGCCACATGTGATCTCAGGGGAAGGTGGGACGACTCGATGCGAGCGTCACTGCGCGCTGCCGCACTCGTCGCGGGGATCTGCACCCTGCTCCTCGCGCTGCTCGCGGGCAGCCTCACCGCCGCCTCGGCCGACGGGAGCAGCAGCCGCCGCGGGACCGTCACGGCGTCGGCGCCGTTCCTCATGCCGATGGAGCCGTACGCCGGTTACCAGCCGCAGACGTCCTGCCGACGCACGCCCAAGCCGGGCGTGCTGATGCTGGCCGACTGGCTCGTCGCACGCGGCGGGGGATACGGCCCGATCAGCCGGTCGTGCGCGGGTTCGAGCCGCAGCGAGCACAAGGAGTCGCGGGCCTTCGACTGGCTCCTCGACGCGACCGATCCCGCCGACGCCGCGCTCGCCGCCGCCCTGCTCGACGAGGTCCTCGCCCCCGACGACACCGGCCAGCCGCACGCGCTCGCGCGCCGGATGGGGATCATGTACATCATCTGGAACGACCGGATGTGGGCGTCCTACGACGGGTTCGTCGAGAAGCGCTACCTGAGCTCCGGCTGCCGCAACCGTCGTACCTGCTCGCCGACGCTGCGGCACCGCGACCACCTGCACGTCTCGCTGACCCGGCAGGGCGCGAAGGGCATCACGTCCTGGTACTACGCCCAGGAGCCACCCGTCTGACGGCTCAGGCGCTCCAGCTCGCGTCCCATCCCTCGATCTCGTCGGCCGGGCGCGTGCTCGGGCCCGCGTAGACCGCGGACGGCCGGATCAGCCGGCCCGTGGTCTTCTGCTCGAGGATGTGCGCCGACCACCCACCGGTGCGCGCGCAGGTGAACATCGAGGTGAACATGTGCGCGGGCACCTCCGCGAAGTCGAGGACGATCGCCGCCCAGAACTCGACGTTGGTCTCCAGGACGCGGTCGGGTCGACGCGAGCGCAGCTCCTCCAGTGCGGCCTTCTCCAGCGCCTCGGCGACCTCGTAGCGCGGGGCGTCGAGCTCGCGGGCCGTGCGCCGCAGCACGCGGGCCCGCGGGTCCTCGGCCCGGTAGACGCGGTGGCCGAAGCCCATCAGCCGCTCGCCGTTGTCGAGCAGCTCCTTGACGTACGACGACGCGTCGCCGTCGCGCTTCTCGACCTCCTCGATCATCCCGAGCACCCTCGACGGCGCGCCGCCGTGGAGGGGGCCCGACATCGCGCCGATGGCACCGGAGAAGGCGGCCGCCACGTCGGCGCCGGTGGAGGTGATGACGCGGGCGGTGAAGGTGGAGGCGTTCATGCCGTGCTCGGCCGCGGACGACCAGTAGGCGTCGATCGCGTGGGCGTGCTGGGGGTCCGCCTCGCCGCGCCACCGGATCAGGAACCGCTCGGCGAGGGTCCGACCCTGGTCGACCTCGGCCTGGGTGACGACCGGCTTGCCGAGGCCGCGCGCCGACTGGGCGGCGTAGGAGAGCACCATGACGGCGACGCGCGACAGGTCGAGGCGCGCCTGCTCGTCGGAGATGTCGTAGGTCTGGCCCATGCCGAGCATCGGCGCGAGCATCGCGACCGCGGCCTGCACGTCGGCCCGGACGTCGCCGGTGTGGATCGAGATGTTGTAGGGCTCGGCCGGCGGGAGGCCGGGATTGTAGGAGCCGTCGACGAGCAGGCCCCAGACGTTCTCGAAGGGGACGCGGCCGACCAGCTCCTCGATGTCGACGCCGCGGTAGCGGAGGGCCGAGCCCTCCTTGTCGGGCTCGGCGATCTGCGTCTCGAACGCGACGACACCCTCGAGGCCGTGCTGGATCTCGGTCATGGCGGTCATTGTGCACCCGGCGCTCGTTCCTCGCGCCCCACTAGGGTCGTGACATGGACCTGTCCGGACTGCGCGAGGAGTACGGGCGAGGCGGGCTGGACCTGCCGGACCTGGCCGACGACCCGATCGAGATGTTCGAGGGCTGGCTCCGCCAGGCGGTCGAGGCCGGGGTGCACGAGCCCAACGCGATGGTGCTGTCCACGGCAACGCCCGAGGGTGGGCCGTCGAGCCGGATGGTGCTGCTCAAGGGCGTCGGGTCCGACGGCTTCGTCTTCTACACCAACCACGCGTCCCGCAAGGGCGCGGAGCTCGCCGCCAACCCGCGGTGCGCGCTGCTGTTCCCCTGGCACCCCCTCGAACGGCAGGTCCGCATCGAGGGTGCCGCATCGGTGATCCCCGACGACGAGGTCGAGGCCTACTTCCGCTCCCGCCCGCGCGGCGCCCAGCTGGGGGCGTGGGCCTCGGACCAGTCGCGGCCCGTCGCCTCGCGATCCGCGCTGGCGGCGTCGTACGCCCGGGTGCAGGAGCGGTTCGGCGACGACGGTCCGGTGCCGGTGCCGCCGGAGTGGGGTGGCTACCGGGTGCGCCCGGAGGTAGTGGAGTTCTGGCAGGGACGCCCGAGCCGGATGCACGACCGGCTGGTCTACCGCCGCGACGACGACGGCTGGACCACGGAGCGACTCGCTCCCTGAGCCGCGGCGGGTCGGGGAGCCGCGTGGAAAGCCCGGCAGATCTCGGAGGAACACCGCCCGTTTCTCGCGTGTGGACAGCGCCCCGTAGGGCTAGGTTCTGAGCCATGCAGGGTGCGCCGAGCAGGTTGCAGGTGCGGCTGGCCGCCGACGCCGCCAGCGTCCCGGCCGCGCGCCGGTTCGTGGCGGACGGCCTGAACGCCTGGGGCGAGGGCGGACTGGTCGACGCCGCCGAGCTCGTCGCGAGCGAGCTGTCGAGCAACGCCGCACTGCACGCGAGCGCGGAGTTCATGCACGTGACGCTCGAGCGGCCGGGCGCCGCCGCCGTCGGTGTCCGCGTCGCGGTCGAGGACGACGGGCCCGTGGGGGTCGAGGCCGTGCTGCCGCGCGCACTCGCCGGCGACGACCTCGACTGGGACGAGCTCGACGCGACGGGCCGTGGGCTGACCATCGTCGCCATGCTGGCCGGACGCTGGGGCGTCGACGAGACCACGCGTGGCAAGCGGGTGTGGGCCGACCTGGACGGCGGAGCGGCGCACGCCGCGCTCGACCCGGAGCGCGCCGAGCCGGACGCCGGACCCGTGGACGGCGACCTGCCGCCCGGCTGGGCGCTCGTGCGCCTCGTCGAGTGCCCGGTCGCGCTGAGCCTGCGGCAGGACAGCCACCTCGACGAGCTGGTCCGCGAGCTGCAGCTGCTGGGTGTCGACGAGCACAACAGCGAGTCGGCCGCCATCGCCGAGGAGATCCGGGGGCTCCTGGTCTCGCCGACCCACGCCCGGCTCACCGGTCGCCGGGCCGCCGAGCAGGCACGGGACGACCACCTCGAGTTCGTCGACGTCGAGATGGCCATGCCCCGCGAGTTCGGCGTGCTGGTCGAGCAGCTGCAACGGGCCGTCGCCCGGGCCGACCGGCTGTGCGAGGAGGGCCGGTTGCTGACGCTGGCGTCCCCGGCCGAGCTGCGCGCGCTGCGGGCCTGGATGACCCACGAGGTGCTCGGGCAGACGAGCAGGGGAGCGGCGCCGATGTCCTGGCCGGCGTGGCTCGCCGACACGCCCGCGGCCTGAGGGTCGCCTCAGGCAGCGCGCCGCCGCGGCAGGCCCAGCGCGAGCGCGGCGACCACCACCCCGGCTCCGGCCGCCGCGAGCCAGGTGGGCAGGCCGGTGGGGATGCCGAGGAACGTCGTGATCCCGAGGATGCGCGCCATGCCCCACGGGAGCAGCGCGAGCTGGTCGTTCCAGACGGTCAGCGAGTCCTCGAGGCCGACCGCCGCCAGCAGGGCACCGAGCGCGAGCATCACGGCACCGACGGTGCCGGCCGCCGTCGCCGCGGCCCGCCGACCCACGGACCGAGCGGCCAGTGACCACACCAGGGCGGCGAGGACCCAGCCGGCCAGGACGACCGCCACCACGACGTACGCCGTCCGCACGAGGGGCTCGGTCCAGAAGACGAACCAGTAGCCACCCGGGCCACGCCAGGCCAGGACCGCGAGCAGCAGCAGCGACCGGAGGACCACCGCGCCGCCGACCGCGGTCGCGACGTGCCACGACCGGGTGCGCCACGTCGCGACGGCGACGACCGTGGCGAGCACGCCCCAGCCGAGGCCGACGGCGAGCAGGTGGCTCGGCGCCAGGAACCACGTCAGCACCAGTCGGCTCCACGCCACCGCGGCCACCGGCAGCGCCACCACCAGCCACCGCGACACCGGGCCGGGGTCGCGCCACGGCGTGACCGCGGTGCGGACGAGGGTGCGGCCGGTGCGGGTCAGGCCGAGGCCGAGCAGGAGAGCAACGAGGCCGGCGCGGGCCAGCCACGCCATCGGGAGGTCGCGGGCCGCGCGCTCCTCGCCGATCCGGGCGGCGGTGAGGTTGTAGGCCGGCAGTGCCAGGTCGTCGCCGTACGTCTCCTCGTGCTGCGCTGCGGCGGCGTCGAACCGCCGACGGGCGCTCTCCCAGACGTGGCGGCCGTCGCCGGTGTCGAGCCACTGCGCGTGGCGCAGCACCATCTCGCGGTAGGCGCCGAGGAGGGCGTGCAGGTCGACCTGGTAGTCGAGCGAGGCGAGCAGCTGCTCGCGCAGCGCGGGGTCGCGGTAGGTCGTCTGGTCGGTGTCGTCGACGAGGTCGCGCATGGTCATGGCCACGTCGATCGCGTGCTGCCCGTCGTCGATGGCCTCCGTCACCCCCTCCACGGTGCCGTTCGCAGGGGAGGAGTCGCGGGTGACGGCGTAGAGGACGTCGAGGACCGCGCTGTCGCCGGTGAGGATGTCCCACTCGAACAGCAGCATCTGCGGCGGCGGCTCGAGGCCGAGGGCGAAGGCGCGCACCTCGGCGAACTGCGGGACGTACTGCCCGTGGGTGACCGCCTCGCGCGAGAGGGCGAGGGCCTCGGTGACCTTCGCGACCGTGTCGGGGTCGGTGGAGAGCCAGCGCCGCACCCAGTCGGCGGTGAGCTCGGCGGGGTCGGCGTCCGGGTCCCGCGCCAGCCTGCCGGCGACCTCGGTGTTGAGGTCGTAGAGCTGCCAGAAGCCGGTCGTCAGCAGCAGCGACCTCGGCCCGGCGCGCCACGGACCGCCGTCCTGGGTCCACGTCCAGACCCCCTCGACGTGCGGGTTGGCTGCGAGGAAGCGGCGCAGTGCGAGCTGGTGGAGCACGCCGAGGTCGTTGGGGACCGTCCCGAACGACTCGAACTCGCGTCGGCTCTGCATCTCGACGATGCGCCGCTGGGTGCCCTGCTCGAGCGTCTCGTTGAGCGGGAGCCAGGAGTAGAAGTCGCCGAGGCTGTACTTCGTCGACACCACCAGCCGCGGGGAGTCGACGCCCGCAAGCACCTCGTCGTACGACTCGGGGTTGGTGTGCATGTCACCCACCGCACCCACGCCGACGCTCCAGGTCCGGAAGACGACGTCCTTGCCGGCGCGCTCCGCCTGCCCGGTGAAGGCGTCGAGCATCGCCCGGACGGCGGGCGCCGTGGTCACCGTGATCTCGGAGAAGTAGTCGATGCCCGGGGTGTTGTAGATCGACCCGCCCTCGCCGATGCGGAGCACGACACCGGACAGCTGCGGGAGCTCCTCGTACAGCTCGTCGAGCGCCGCCTCGTAGACGTCCCACAGCCCGGGGTCGGTCGGGTCGAGGTCGAACCGTTCGGTGAGGTGGCGCTCGAGCGGGGTGCTGAGCACGAGCATGTCGGTGCGGAGGTAGACGTCGAGGCCCAGCTCGTCGAGCTCGGCCCACAGCGGGCCGAACGCGTCCCGCACCGCTTCTGCCCGGGCGACGTACTCCGGGTCGTCGGCGTAGACCTCCGGCACCTCCGCGAAGGTGACGTACTCCAGGAAGCCGGGCACGGTGACGGCGTTGTAGCCCTGCGCCAGCACGTGCTCGGCGAAGTCGCGGAGGTCCTCGCGGGCGGCGGCGAGGGCCGCCTCGTCGATCCACGGCGCCTCGGGCAGCAGGACGTCCTCGAACGCGCGGGAGTAGTGGGAGTAGTCGGTGCCGCCGCGCCACTGCTCGGGGTCGGGGTCGACCCCCGCCGCGCCGAGGTCGACCATCCGGAACGGCAACCGGGAGGTCACCGTCTCGCCGAGCCGCTCGGTGAGCGGCCGGTGCGCCCATGCGGCCTGGGCGAGGTCGTAGACGCCCCGGACCGCCCCGGTCTCGGACGCCGCACGGATCCGCAGCTGGTCGGCGGTGCCCGTCAGGCGGTAGGAGTCGTCGTCATCATCGCCGTCGCCGAAGCGGACCCGCAGGGTCGCCGCCCCCTCGCCGTCGGCGGTCGCGTCGCGCAGCTCCGCCCGCGCGGCGTCGAGGCGTACGCCGTCGGGTGCCGTGACGCGCACGCGCGGGGGAGCGACGGACTCCCGCGGCGGTGCCGCGCGCAGCACCTCGGCCGGCACCTCCTTGGGCTCGACCCGGATGCCCAGCGCGCTCGAGATGCCGTACGCCGTCGCCGCGCCCAGTGCGCCGAGCACCAGGAGGGTGAGGACGACCTGGAGCCCCCGCTTCATCACGAGCGCACTCTAGTGAGGGGCGCGTCCGACCGGGGCGAAAAAAAAGAGTTGGTGAGTGAGCACTCACTCACTTACAGTGGAGCGCGTGCCGCCTCGCGCCAAGCCCCTCTCGCCCGACGACCGCCGCGCAGCCCTCGTCGACGCCACCGTCCCGCTGCTGCTCGAGCACGGGCGCACCGTGACCACCCGGCAGATCGCCGACGCCGCCGGCATCGCCGAGGGGACGATCTTCCGGGTCTTCGACTCCAAGGACGACCTGGTCCTGGCGGCCCTCGAGCACGCGCTCGACCTCGACCCGTTCATCGCCCAGCTCCAGCAGGTCGAGCCAGACCAGGAGCTCGGTGCCATGCTGCTGGAGGTCGTCGAGCTCTTCCAGCGGCGCTTCTCCCGGGTGTTCCAGCTGATGAGCCGGATGGGCATGGTCGGACCGCCCAAGGCCCACCGGCACATGGAGGCCGAGCGCGAGCGGGTGGCCGTGATCCTCGAGGGTCTCGCCGAGCGGCACCGCGACTCCCTGCGCGTGCCGCCGAGCCAGCTGATGCACATGGTCAGGCTGCTCACCTTCTCCGGAACCCATCCCCACATCTCCGACGGCAACCCGCTGTCCGCCGAGGAGATCGTCGACACCGTGCTCAACGGCGTGCTCAAGCCCCGGCAGGACAAGGACTCCTGATGCTGCTCCGACTCGTCCGTACCTATCTCAGGCCGTACGCCGCCCCGCTGGCCGCCGTCGTCGCGCTCCAGTTCGTCGGCACGATGGCCGCGCTCGCCCTGCCCAGCCTCAACGCCGACATCATCGACAACGGCGTCGTCACCGGCGACACGGGCTACATCGTGCGCCACGGCGGGCTGATGCTCGCGGTCTCGCTGGTGCAGGTCGTCTGCTCGATCGCCGCGGTGTGGTTCTCCGCCCGCAACGCGATGGGCTTCGGCCGCGACCTCCGGGCCGCCATCTTCCGCCGTGTCGGCTCCTTCTCGACCCGCGAGGTGCAGCACTTCGGTGCCCCGTCGCTGATCACCCGCGAGACCAACGACGTGCAGCAGGTGCAGATGCTCGTGCTGATGGGCGGCACGCTCATGGTGGCCGCCCCGATCATGATGGTCGGCGGCATCATCATGGCCGCGCGCGAGGACATCGGCCTGTCCTGGCTGGTCCTCGCCGTGGTGCCGGTCCTCGGCATCTCCATCGGTCTCATCATCCGCCAGATGGTGCCGAGCTTCCGGCTGATGCAGGAGCGCATCGACGAGGTCAACCGCCTGCTGCGCGAGCAGATCACCGGCGTCCGCGTCGTGCGGGCGTTCGTCCGCGAGGAGCACGAGACCACGCGGTTCGCCGACGCCAACGCGCAGCTGACCGAGGTCGCCATCCGCGCCGGCCGCTGGCAGGCCGCGATGTTCCCGACGGTGATGGTCGTGGCCAACGTCGCGACCGTCGGGGTGCTGTGGTTCGGCGGGCACCGCGTCGAGGCCGGCCACATGGAGGTCGGGGCGCTCACCGCCTACATCTCCTACCTGATGCAGATCGTCATGTCGGTGATGATGGCGATGTTCATGCTGATGATGGTCCCGCGCGCCGCGGTGTGCGCCGACCGGATCACCGACGTCCTCGACACCGATTCGTCGGTGGTCCCGCCGGCCGACGCCGTCACCGAGCTGCCCGAGCGCCTCGCCCTCGACCTCGACGCGGTCACCTTCGCCTACCCCGGCGCCGACGAGCCGGTGCTGCGCGAGGTCACGATGACGGCCCGGCCCGGGGAGACGGTGGCGATCGTCGGGTCGACCGGCGCCGGCAAGTCGACGCTCGTCAACCTCGTCCCGCGCCTCTTCGACGCGACCGGGGGAGCGGTGCGCGTCGGCGGGGTCGACGTACGCGACATCCACCCCGAGACGCTGTGGTCCCGGCTCGGCCTGGTGCCGCAGAAGGCCTTCCTCTTCCGCGGGACCATCGCCGACAACCTGCGCTACGGCAAGCCCGACGCGACCGAGGAGGAGATGTGGGCGGCGCTCGAGATCTCCCAGGCGAAGGAGTTCGTCGAGGCGATGCCCGACGGGCTGGAGTCCGAGGTGGCCCAGGGCGGGACCAGCCTCAGCGGCGGGCAGCGCCAGCGCATGGCGATCGCGCGTGCGGTGATCCGCCGCCCGGAGATCTACCTGTTCGACGACTCCTTCTCGGCGCTCGACCTCACCACCGACGCCCGGCTGCGGGCGGCGCTGAGGCCGGTGACGCGGGAGTCGACGGTGGTGATCGTGGCCCAACGCGTCGCGACCATCCGTCACGCCGACCGGATCGTGGTGATGGAGGACGGCGCCGTCGTCGGCAGCGGTACGCATGACGAGCTGCTCGAGACCTGCACGACCTACCGCGAGATCGTCGAGTCCCAGCTGACCGCCGAGGAGGTGGCATGAGCACGAAGGAAGCGCCCGTCAAGGACGGGCAGCTGAAGGAGACCGAGCGCGTCCAGTCCGGACCGGGCGGTCCCGGCCGCGGCCCGATGGGCGGCGGCATGATCGGGCAGAAGGCGGACACGTTCTGGCCCTCGCTCAAGCGGCTGCTGTCCCGGCTGCACCCCGAGCGCCACAAGGCGTACGCCGTGCTGGTGCTGACGGTGCTCAGCGTCATCGCCACCGCGATCGGCCCGTGGATCCTCGGCCGGGCGACCGACCTGATCTTCGCGGGGCTGATCGGCAGGGACGTGCTCGCGACCGGGGCGACGCAGGAGCAGGCCATCGAGGCGCTGCGCGCCCGGGGCGAGGACAACCAGGCCGACATGCTCGCCTCGATGGACCTCACCGACGGCGTCGACTTCTCGGCCGTCGCCGACGTGCTGCTGGTCGTCCTCGCCGTGTACGTCGCCGCGTCGCTGCTGTCGTTCCTCGGCGGCTACCTCCTCAACGACGTCGTGCAGGGCACCGTGCTGCGGATGCGCTCCGAGGTCGAGGACAAGGTCCACCGGCTGCCGCTGGGCTACTTCGACAAGCAGCCGCGCGGCGAGCTGCTCAGCCGCGTCACCAACGACATCGACAACGTCAGCCAGACGCTGCAGCAGACGATGAGCCAGATGCTCAACTCGGTGCTCACGGTCTTCGCGGTGCTGGCGATGATGTTCTGGATCTCGCCGCTGCTGGCGGCGGTCGCGCTGGTCTCGGTGCCGATCGCGATGTTCATCACCGGTGCGGTGATGAAGCGCTCGCAGGGGATGTTCATCCAGCAGTGGCGGCGCACCGGCACGCTCAACGCCCACATCGAGGAGACCTTCTCCGGGCACGCGATCGTCAAGGTCTTCGGGCGTCAGCACGAGGCCGAGCGGGTGTTCGCCGAGCAGAACGACGACCTCTACGAGGCGTCGTACGGCGCCCAGTTCGTCAGCGGCCTCATCATGCCGATCATGATGTTCGTCGGGAACCTCAACTACGTCGTCATCGCCGTCCTCGGCGGTCTCCGTGTCGCCAGCGGGACGATGTCGCTCGGTGACGTGCAGGCGTTCATCCAGTACTCGCGCCAGTTCACCCAACCGCTGACGCAGGTGGCATCGATGCTCAACCTCCTGCAGTCGGGCGTCGCATCCGCGGAGCGGGTCTTCGAGCTGCTCGACGCCGACGAGGAGTCGGCCGACGCGACCGGCCGTCCGGCCTCGGCCGCGGACGCACGGGGCGAGGTGCGCTTCGACGACGTGTCGTTCTCCTACGACCCGGAGCGGCCGCTCATCGAGCACCTGTCGCTCGTGGCCGAGCCCGGCCACACGGTCGCGATCGTCGGCCCGACGGGTGCCGGCAAGACGACGATGGTCAACCTGGTGATGCGCTTCTACGACCCGCAGTCGGGCCGCATCCTCATCGACGGCGTCGACATCACCTCGATCCCCCGCGGCGTGCTGCGCGGCCGGATCGGGATGGTGCTCCAGGACACCTGGCTCTTCGCCGGCACGATCCGCGACAACATCGCCTACGGCCGCCCCGACGCCAGCGAGGAGCAGATCCTCGAGGCCGCGAGGGCCACCTTCGTCGACCGCTTCGTCCACTCGCTGCCCGACGGCTACGACACCGTCATCGACGAGGACGGCTCGAACCTGTCGGCGGGCGAGCGGCAGCTGGTGACGATCGCGCGGGCCTTCCTGTCCGACCCGGCGCTGCTGATCCTCGACGAGGCCACCTCGTCGGTCGACACCCGCACCGAGCTGCTGCTCCAGCAGGCGATGGCGGCGCTGCGCTCGGACCGGACGTCGTTCGTGATCGCGCACCGTCTCTCCACGATCCGCGACGCCGACCTGATCCTCGTCATGGAGGACGGATCGATCGTCGAGCAGGGCTCGCACGAGCAGCTGCTCGAGGTGGACGGCGCCTACGCCCGGCTCTACCGCTCGCAGTTCGAGGCGGCCGTCGAGGACGTCGTCGTCTCAGGTCCGCCCGGTTAATGCATTGAGCGCCCCCGCGCTCCGACGTACGGTTGGGGCACACAGAAGGGAGGTGATCCGAAGAATGAGTTCTTTTCGGATGAGTGAGGTGGCTGCCCGCTAAGGCAGCCCGGTCCGCCGACAGCTGCCGGCGAATCCATCGCAGCCACCCGACCCGCAGGCTCCCGGTGTTCATCCCCCGGGGCCCCTCCCAGAGGGGCAGCAGGCCTGCGGGTCGCTGCATTTCCGGGCTCCGCCCGCCCAGCGCGAGCTCGGGGTGATCCAGGTCTCGTCGCCGTCGGATGGTGGAACAAACCCGCCGCGCGTATGGTTGTGGAGAGCAACTATTGCTGATCACAACCGAACGAAGGACTGCAGTGACCCAGGCTCCCCCCGTGACCGCCGAGCAGACCGGCGAGATGACGCACCGTCAGGTGCTCGAGGCTCTCAGCGGCCTCCTCCTCGCGATGTTCGTCGCGATGCTGTCCAGCACGATCGTCAGCAACGCGCTGCCGACCATCGTCGACGACCTGCAGGGCAGCCAGACCGGCTACACCTGGGTCGTCGTCGCCACCATGCTCGCGATGACCGCGACCACCCCGATCTGGGGCAAGTTCGCCGACCTCTTCGACAAGAAGCTGCTCGTGCAGACGGCCCTGATCATCTTCTCGGTCGGCTCGCTCATCGCCGGCTTCGCCCCGTCGATGGGGGTGCTGATCGGCGCCCGCGTCGTGCAGGGCCTCGGCGTCGGCGGCCTGACGGCGCTCGTCCAGGTCGTCATCGCCACGATGGTCTCCCCGCGCGAGCGCGGTCGCTACAGCGGCTACATCGGGGCCGTCTTCGCGCTCGCCACGGTCAGCGGACCGCTCGTCGGTGGCGTCCTCGTGGACACCGTCGGCTGGCGCTGGTGCTTCTTCGCCGGTCTCCCGGTCGCGGCCCTCGCCTTCGTCGTGCTGCAGAAGACGCTGCGCCTCCCGGTCGTGAAGCGGGACGACGTCTCGATCGACTACCTCGGCGCCTTCCTGCTCGTCGGCGGCGTCTCGATCCTGCTGGTCTGGGTCTCGCTCGGTGGCCAGAACTTCGAGTGGCTCTCCTGGACCAGCGCGCTGCTCGTCGTCGGCGCCGTCGCCGTCATCGGTGCGGCCATCCACGTCGAGGCCAACGTCGCCAAGGACCCGGTCATCCCCCTGCGCCTGTTCAAGGACCGCACCCTCACCCTCGCCACCGTCGCCTCGGTGCTGATCGGCGTCGCGATGTTCGGCTCGACGGTCTACCTGAGCCTCTACTTCCAGCGCGCCAAGGACATGAGCCCCACCGAGGCCGGCCTGATGTCGATCTGCATGGTCGGCGGCCTCCTCGTCTCGAGCATCCTGAGCGGCCGGATCATCTCGGCCACAGGCGTGTGGAAGCGCTGGCTCGTCGGGGGCATGGTCGCCGTCATCGCCGGCATCGGCCTGCTGGCCACCATTGACGCCTCCACCCCGCTGTGGCGCACCGGCCTCTTCATGGCGGTCCTCGGCCTGGGCCTCGGCGCCACGATGCAGAACCTCGTGCTCGCCGTGCAGAACACCATCGCCCTCTCCGACATGGGCGCGGGCTCCTCGGTGATCGCGTTCTTCCGCTCCCTCGGTGGCTCCATCGGCATCGCCGCACTGGGCGCCGTGCTGGCCCACCAGGTCGCCGACGCGGTCCAGTCCGGCCTGACCAAGCTGCTCATGGTCCACCCGGAATACGCCTCGGCCGTCTCCCACGACACCGGCAGCATCCCGGACGTGTCCACCCTGCCGGCGCCGGTCCGGGCGATCTTCGAGAGCGCCTTCGGCGACGCGACCGGTCACATCTTCCTGGTGGCCCTGCCGTTCGCGGTGGGCGCGCTGATCGCCGTCCTCTTCATCAAGGAGGTGCCCCTGCGCACGTCGGTGAAGCGCGAGGACGAGCTCGTGGCGGAGGCCGCGCAGGCATGATCTCCTCCGTGACCACCACGAGGTACGACGACCTGCGCCGCATCGAGGCCGAGGTCGGGACGCTGATCCGCCGCGTCAAGCGGGTCATGGGGGAGCGGGCCCGCGAGGTCCACCCCGACCTGCACCCGATGACGTACTTCATCCTCACCCACCTGGCGCAGCACGGCCCGCTGCGTGCCGCTGACCTGTCCGACGCCTTCGGCATGGACAAGGGCGGCGTCAGCCGGCAGGTGCAGACGCTGGTCGACCTCGGTCTCGTCGAGCGCCAACCGGCCGCCGAGGACCGTCGCGCGATCCTGCTGGACGCCAGCGACGAAGGTCGCCGGCGGCTGGAGGCGATGACCCTCAACCGCAGCAACAGGTTCGACGAGCGGCTGTCCGCCTGGAGCGACGACGAGCTCGCCGGGTTCGGCGACCAGCTGTCGGCGTACAACCGCGCCCTCAGCGACGACTGACCGACCGACAGGCCACCGCCTCCGCCGCCGACGTCATGCGGACCCGCACCCATGGGTGCCGATCCGTATGACGCAGCGACGGAGGCGGCGTCGTTCCCAGGCGTGCGTCAGCGCAGCCAGGCGGCGGTGTCGCCGGGCAGCCTGCCGCCGTCGACCGGGCCGCTGGCCAGCAGCAGCTCGCCCGCGGGGAGCTCGACGTCGGCCGCGCCGCAGTTGAGCACGACCGTGAGAGGACCGCGCCGGAACGCCAGCACGTCGGTGCCGAGGTCGAGCAGCTCGACCTCCTCGCCGGCGGTCCAGGCGAACTCGCGCCGGGTCGCGAGCGCGGCGCGGTAGAACTCGAGCGTCGAGCCCTCGGCGCCGGTCTGGGCGTCGACGGTGAGCGAGGCCCAGTCCGGCGGCTGCGGGATCCACGGCTGGCCGTCGCCGGGTCCGAAGGCGTACGGCGCCTCGCCGCCGCCCCACGGGATCGGGACGCGGCAGCCGTCGCGGCCGACCTCGCCGGTGCGGAGGTAGGACGGGTCCTGCCGGTCCTCCGGGGCGACGTCGACCTGCTCGAGGCCGAGCTCCTCGCCCTGGTAGAGGTAGCTGGAGCCGGGGAGCGCGAGCATCGCCAGCGTCGCGGCGCGGCCGCGGGCGAGGCCCTTCGCGCCGCCGCCGTAGCGGGTCACGTGACGTACGACGTCGTGGTTGCTGAGCACCCAGGTCGGCGAGGCGCCGACCGGCTCGACCGCGGCGAGGGTGTCGGTGATGACCGTCGCGAAGGACTCGGCCGACCAGTCGGCGAGCAGCCAGGCGAAGTTGAACGCCTGGTCGAGCTCGTCGGGTCGCACGAAGGCGGCCATCGACTCGGGCGTCTGGGTCCAGGCCTCGGCCACGGCCATCCGGTCCGGGCCGGCCTCGTCGAGGACGCGGTGCCAGGCGCGGTAGACGTCGTGGACCTCCGGCTGGTCCCACATGGGCTCGTCCTTGATGTCGCGCGAGACCATCGAGTGGTCGGTGTTGACCTGGCCGGAGCTGGCCCGGCCGCCCTCGGCGACCACCTGGTCGCGGAGGCTGGCCTCCTTGAACAGGCCGTGCGCCACGTCGACGCGGAAGCCGTCGACGCCGCGGTCGAGCCAGAAGCGCAGGACGTCCTCGAACATCGCCGGCACCTCGGGGTTGCGCCAGTCGAGGTCGGGCTGCGTGGAGTCGAAGAGGTGGAGGTACCACTGGCCGTCGTCGACCTGCGTCCAGGCCGGGCCGCCGAAGACCGACTCCCAGTTGTTGGGCGGGGTGCCGTCCTTCATCCCCTCAGGGCTGTCGCGGAAGAGATAGCGGCCGCGCTCGGGGCTGCCGGGACCGGCGGCGAGGGCCGCCTGGAACCACTCGTGCTGGTCGGACGTGTGGTTGGGCACCAGGTCGACCACGACGCGCAGGCCGAGCTCGTGGGCGCGCGCGACCAGGTCGTCGGCGTCGGAGAGCGAGCCGAAGAGCGGGTCGACGTCGCGGTAGTCGGCGACGTCGTAGCCGTGGTCGTGCTGCGGCGAGGTGTAGAACGGCGTGATCCACAAGGCGTCGACGCCGAGGTCGGCGAGGTGCGGCAGGCGCGAGGTGATGCCCGGCAGGTCGCCGATGCCGTCGCCGTCACTGTCGGCGAAGCTCCGGACGTAGACCTGGTAGATGACCGCGTTGCGCCACCAGTAGGTCTTTGGATCGTTCAAATCAGCCATGGTCCCATCCTCTCAAACGGCCGGCGGGGCCGGTCAATCCGAGGACGGGGCCCGTCCGCCGAACATCGCCGGGTCGACGGCGATCCAGGTGTGCTCGGCACTGGCCACGACGCGGCCGTCGGCGTCGTACAGCGTCGAGGCGGTGAACGTCTTGCGACCGTCCCGGCCGCGGCCCTCGCCGACCACGACGTGGGGCTCGCCGATGACCGGCAGGTCGTCGATGCGCGCGGTCATCCGCCCGAGCACCATGAGCCGCTCCGTCAGGTCGCCGGCCCATCCGCCGATGCAGTCAAGCGCCGCCCAGGTGACGGCGACCGACGCGCGGGGGTGCTCGTCGACGTAGGTGTGCCAGTCCTCGTGGAGGCTCGGGTGCGGCGTCCAGGGGGCTGCGACGCGATGGCCGTCGGGGCCCTCGCCGACCGGGCCGGGGAAGATCCGCAGCCCGTCGGCCTCCTCACGCGCCGTGCCGCACGCGAAGCAGGTGGGGAAGGGGTGGAACGTGTGGCCCGGGTACGACGACGAGGCGTCCGCGGCGGCGTCCGGGTCGACCGGCTCCACCTCGGCGAGCACCCGGTCGACGCGGTGCGCCGTGGCGATCGGGGCGCCGCCGAACGACGCGGTCGTGACGCCGGCCTCGGCGGTGACGTCGAGGGGGGTGTCGAGGGGCGGCGGCTGGCGCAGAGACACCTCGATCGGGGGCCAGCTGCCGCAGTGGTCGTCCGGCGCGTCGGCGTCGTCGAGGGCGGCCAGTGCGCCCGCGGTCCAGCCACCGTTGCCGGAATCGGGAGGTCCGCAGAAGCGTCGGGGCACGATGAGCTCGGTCACCGGTTCACTGTGCCACGACGTGCATGCGGCTCGCAGTTGCCGGATGGGACACAATGACCACCGTGAGTGACCTGATCGACACCACCGAGATGTACCTCCGCACGATCTACGAGCTCGTGGAGGAGGGCATCGTGCCGCTGCGTGCCCGCATCGCCGAACGGCTGCACCAGTCGGGCCCGACGGTGTCGCAGACCGTGGCCCGGATGGAGCGTGACGGGCTGCTCACCGTGCAGGGCGACCGCCACCTCGAGCTGACCGACGAGGGCCAGCTCCTGGCCACCCGCGTGATGCGCAAGCACCGGCTCGCCGAGCGGCTGCTGACCGACGTCATCGGCCTCGACTGGGAGCTCGTCCACGCCGAGGCGTGCCGCTGGGAGCACGTGATGTCGGAGACCGTCGAGCGCCGGCTCCTCGAGCTGCTCGACCACCCGACCGAGTCGCCCTACGGCAACCCGATCCCGGGGCTCGACGAGCTGGGCGATGTCGGCGGCGAGGACTTCATGGACAACGTCGAGCCGCTCTCGGGTGCCGCGGGGCCTGCGGACCAGCGCGTCCACGTCAAGCGGATCTCCGAGGAGATGCAGAAGGACGAGGAGCTGATGGGCCTGCTCCGCCGCGTCGGCGCGCTCCCCGGCAAGACCGTGACGATCGCCCGCACCGAGGAGGGCATCCTCATCGGGTCCGGCGGCGAGACCGCCGAGCTCCTCGTCGAGGCGGCCGAGCACATCTTCGTCCGCCGCTAGGTCGCCCGATCC
This sequence comes from Nocardioides sp. P4_G10, assembly GCF_056401175.1. Classification (NCBI taxonomy): domain Bacteria; kingdom Bacillati; phylum Actinomycetota; class Actinomycetes; order Propionibacteriales; family Nocardioidaceae; genus Nocardioides; species Nocardioides sp. P4_G10. The sequence continues at coordinate 62,926 of NZ_JBFUJV010000019.1, forward strand.
GCGAGCGCGGTGAGGAACTCGCTGCACCCCACCTCGAGCTTGTACGACGCCAGCTCGTCGCCGCGGGTCGCCCCGCGGTTCACGATGACGATCGGCGTCCCGCCCCGGGCCGCCCGCTTGACGAACCGCAGCCCGCTCATCACCGTCAGCGACGACCCGGCGACGAGCAGCGCCCCCGACGTGTCGAGCGCCTCGACGGCGGCGTAGCAGCGCGCCACCCGGTCGGCCGGCACGTTCTCGCCGAAGAAGACCACGTCAGGCTTGAGCGGCCCGCCGCACGGGCAGCGCGGCACCACGAAGTCGTGGGTGTCGTCGAGGTCGACGTCGCCGTCGGGACGCGACTCCACCCAGCCGTGCCGCTCGAGCCAGCCGGGGTTGAGGGCGTCGAGCTCGCGCTCGAGCGCGGCACGGGAGGTCGTCGTACGACACGTGAGGCAGACGACGTCGGCGACGCGGCCGTGGAGGGCGACGAGGCGCCGTGACCCGGCGGCCTCGTGCAGGCCGTCGACGTTCTGGGTGATGAGCAGCCCGGGGTCGAGGGCGGCGAGGGCCTGGTGGCCGGCGTTGGTCTCGGCGCGGCCCATCCGCTGCCACCCGAGGTGGCTGCGCGCCCAGTAGCGCTGCTGCGCGTCGGGGGTGGCGACGAACTCCTGGTAGGTCATCGGTGCACGCGTCGGTGCGCCCGGGCCGCGGTAGTCGGGGATCCCGGAGTCGGTGGACAGCCCGGCGCCGGTGAGCACGACCAGCGGCCGCGAGGCGAGCAGGTCGAGGGCCTCGTCCTCGGCGGAGAGGCGGGCCGTGAGGGTCACGCGTAGCGCGCCTGGGCGCGGGCGCGGGCCTTGGCCGACTCGATCTCGCGGTTCTTCGGCGGGGCGGCGGTGACGAGGTCGTCGAGCAGGTGCTCGGTGATGTGGGCGATCTCCTTCACCGCGGCGTAGAAGACCTCCTCGTTGGCCTGCGACGGCTTCGTCGTACCGGCCACCTTGCGCACGTACTGCAGGGCGGCCGCGGTGACCTCGTCACGCGTCGCGGGCGGCTCGAAGTTGTTGAGCGGGCGGATGTTGCGGCACATGGCTCCGAGGGTACGACGCAGTGGCCGTCGCTCACAGGGCGAAGAACGTGACGTCCTCGCCCGTCACGAGCGCGACCTTGCCGGAGGCGAGGGGCACGAGGCGTACGTCGGCGACGTCGGTGCCGTGCTCCACCTCGACCATCCGGTTGCTCATCGACCCGTCGGCCAGCGAGAGGACCGAGACCCAGCCGGTGGTGCCGGTCCAGCCCTGGCTGACGACGGTGAGGACCGTGCGCTGCTCGGGCAGCCAGGTGAACTGGCGCGGGTCGGTCGCTGCCCCGGCCTGCGTGCCCTCGTCGTAGCGGACGACGTCGAGCTGGCGCGGGGCGGCGAGATCGGTGACGTCGAAGAGCGCCGCCTGTGCGCCGCGGGTGACGCCGTCGAGCGTGGCATCCTGGCCCATCCCGATGAGCCGCTGCTCGCCGAGCGGGTGGAGGTACTCGGAGAAGCCGGGGATCTTCAGCTCGCCCACCAGCCGCGGCGCGGTGGGGTCGCTGAGGTCGATCGCGTAGAGCGGATCGGTCTGGCGGAAGGTGACCACGATGGCGAGGTCGTCGAACCACCGCACGGACTTGATCTCCTCGCCGACGCCGAGCTGGTCGACCCGGCCGTCCTCGACGAGCTCCGAGCCCTCCTCGCGGAGCGTCAGCACCGAGTTGAAGTTGCCGGTCTCGCTGCTCGGCCCGACCGCGACGCGGAGCGAGCCGCCCACGGCGTCCATTGACCAGCGGTCCGCGATGGTGCCCTCCACCTCGCCCGAGGCGACGTACGTCGCGTCGGTCCCGTCGAGGGCGAAGGCGAAGAGGGGGGTCGTGCCGTCGGTGCCGGGGAAGCCGGCCGGGCGGCAGTTCATGCAGTCGACCCAGCCCCACTGGGGTGCGGACGCGGCGAGGTAGAACCGGTCGGTCGAGAAGTAGGAGATGGCGGAGTCGGTGGCCACGGCGGTGGTCCTGCGCGCGGTCGGCTCGGCGGGGTCGAAGGCCAGCAGGGTGGTGGTGCCGAGGGCCAGGTCGTCGTCGGGGATCGCGACGTCCTCGCAGTCGACGACCGGTGCGCCGTCGACCGTGGGGAGCCAGTCGGCCAGCGTGGTGTCGCGCACGAGCGCGCGGTTGCTCAGCCGCGCCCGGAGCTGGCCCAGGGTCCCGTCGGGGGCGGAGAAGTCGAGCTCGGGCAGGCCGTTCTGCAGCACGACACGCACGACGTCGTCGTGCAGGCGCACCGCCGACGCCCGGCCCCGGACCGTGGTCGCGTCGACCACCGTGGGCGAGGTGGGGTCGGCGAGGTCGACCGTCGTGATCGTCGTCGACATCCCGTCCGTCGAGGTGCCGGTGACCACCGCGCGCCCGTCGACGAGGACCATCTCGCCGCCGGGATCGCCGACCCACCCGCTGCTGCCGCGCGCGTCCTCGAGGCGGGTGGAGGACAGCAGGCGCGGTTCGTCGCCCGAGACGTCGTACGCCAGCAGCTCGCCGTCGCGGAGCCGCAGGAGCAGGCTGCCGGACACCTTCACCACGTCGGCCTCGTCGACGCCGGCCTCCTGGACGTTGGTGCCGGACTCGTTGCTGGTGCTGCGCGACGTGCTGACCGACGACCGGGCGGCCTCCGAGGAGGGCGCCGCCGCGGATCCTGCGGCGTCTCCACTGGTCATGACGTCGTACATGACGTCGCCGCCCCAGCCGTAGGGACCGACCGATTCGAGCGCCCGGTCGACGTACGAGGCGAGGAGCTCGTCGCACCCCGCGGCGACCGTGAGGTCGGCGTTGGCGAGCACGATCGGCGGCGAGCCGGGCGGGCGGCCGCCGCCATCGGGGTCGTTGCCCAGCGCGTAGCCGACGCCGACGGCTGCGGCGAGGCTGGTGGCGACCGTGGCACCGGTGACGAGGTTGCGAACGCGCTGCGCAGTGGGCATGGCGGTGGGACGGGACCCCAGTGAGCGCGGTTCCGCGTGACACGATGGCGCGATGAGCGACCGCCGCGCCGACAGCCGCCCCGACCGCGACCTGGACCTCGTCCTCTTCGGTGCCACCGGGTTCACCGGCGGGCTGACCGCCGACTACCTCGCCGACGCAGCGCCAGCCGGGCTGCGCTGGGCGATCGCCGGTCGCAATGCGGACAAGCTCGAGGCCGTACGCCGACGGCTCGCCGAGGCCGGGGCGGACGACGTCGAGGTGCTGGTCGCCGACGCGACCGACGCCGCGGCCCTGTCCGACATCGCCCGCCGCGCCCGCGTGGTCGCCACCACGATCGGGCCCTACCTCGAGCACGGGGCGCCCCTGGTCGCCGCCTGCGCCGAGGCCGGCACCGACTACCTCGACCTCACCGGCGAGCCGGAGTTCGTGGACCGGATGTTCCTCGAGCACCACCAGACCGCGGTGCGCACCGGCGCCCGCCTCGTCCATGCCTGCGGCTTCGACTCCATCCCGCACGACCTGGGCGCCTACTACACCGTGCAGCAGCTGCCGGACGACGAGCCGATCTCGGTGCGCGGCGTCGTCCGGTCCGGCGGCGCCTTCTCGGGCGGCACGTTCCACTCGGCGATGGAGCAGTTCGCCCGGGCCAAGCAGATGCGCGCGACGTACGCCGCCCGCCGGCGCGCCGAGGCACGACCCGAGGGACGGTCGTCGCGGGCGGTGCGCGGCAAGCCCCACCGCGACCCGGTGCTCGGCTACTGGCTGCTCCCGCTGCCGACGATCGACCCGATCATCGTGGCGCGCACCGGCGCCGCGCTGGCGTCGTACGGTCCGAAGTTCCGCTACTCCCACTGGGTCGGCACCAAGACCCTGCGCTACGCCGCCGGGGGTGCCGTGGGTGTCGGCGCGCTGACCCTCGCCGCCCAGGTGAAGCCGCTGCGCGAGCTCATCACGTCCAAGGTGCCGCAGGGCTCCGGGCCCGACGACGCCAAGCGCGCGAAGTCGTGGTTCACCGTCGACTTCCTCGGCGAGGCCGGAGAGCAGACGGTTCGCACCCGCGTCTCCGGCGGCGACCCGGGCTACACCGAGACCGCCAAGATGCTGGGCGAGGCCGCGCTGTGCCTCGCCCTCGACGACAACCCCGGGACGGCCGGACAGGTCACGCCGGCCCAGGCCATGGGCGATGCGTTGCTCGACCGGTTGCAGAAGGCAGGGATCCGCTTCGAGACGCTCGCCGGCTGACCTGCCGGATGATGGGGTGATGACGGGCCAGGGGCACGGGACGGCTGTCGAGGTGGTGCGCACCCACCTGGCCGAGAACGTCGCCCGGCTGCACGAGGAGGGGGCCCGGGTCCGGTCGGGCGAGACGAGTGCCGTCCACAAGATGCGCATCGCCGCACGACGGCTCCGAACGGCGCTCCGCACGTGTCAGCCGCTGTTCGAGGAGAGCACCGCTGCCCTCAGTGACGAGCTGCGCTGGCTCGGACGCGCGTTGAGCGGCGCCCGCGACGCCCAGGTGCTTCGGGAGCGGCTCCGTCTCCTCGTCTCGACCCAGCCTCCGGAGCTCGTGATGGGGCCGGTGGACGTCCTGATCGACGACGAGCTGAGCGCTGCCGAGCAGCGTGGGCGCGAGCGAGCGCTCGACGCGTTGGGGGACTCCCGCTACGACCGCCTGCTGGGCGACCTCGACGATCTCGTGCGCGACCTCCCGATGACGGAGGAGGCCGCCGGGCCGGCGGGCGACGTGATCCCCCGCCTGCTCCGTCGCGACGCCAGGCGCCTGCGGCGCGCGGTCCGGGCCGCTCGGCAGGCCGAGGCCGGCGAGGCGCACGACACGGCGCTCCACAACGCGCGCAAGAAGGCGAAGCGGCTGCGCTACGCCGCCGAGCTGGCAGTCCCGGCCCTGGGAGAGCCGGCGGAGGGGCTGGCCTCCGCTGCCGAGGAGGTGCAGCAGGCGCTGGGGGAGCACCAGGACACGGTGATGTCGCGGAGGTTCCTGCGCGAGCAGGGCGCGCGCATGCACCTCGACGGGATGAACGGGTTCACCCTCGGCCGCCTGCACGCGATCGAGGAGGCCCGCGCCGCAGCGGCGACCGTGGACTTCGAGCACGCGTGGACCCACGTGGAGGACCACAGGATCCGGAAGCACTAGTACCGGGCGGGCGATACACGTGGTTCTGGTGCCCCAGGCAAGAGTCGAACTTGCGACCTTTCGCTTAGGAGGCGGCTGCTCTATCCACTGAGCTACTGGGGCGGCACCGCGGCACCCGAGGTGGCGCGGCGGGAAGCATCCTGCCACGACGTCGTACGCCGTCGGGCATCAGCAGGGCGTCTGCCCGGCGCGGCTGCTGCTCGGCGGGAGCGGAAATCTTGCTGTGGTGAAGTAGGTTCAGTCCGGTCAGCCCCTCCCCACCCCAACGAAGGTGAGCCCGTGTCGGACGAGCCGCGCCCTGAGCCGTCCGACGGCGCACCCAAGCGCCGGGGGAAAGTGGCCCGCAAGCACACCGTCGGCCGCGTGGTCCTGATCAGCGCGCTCGTGCTCGCACTCATCACCGGGCTCGGCACCGTCTACTTCATCCGCCACCTCAACGGCAACATCGAGGGGCTCTCGCTCGACGCGCTCGGCGACGACGAGCGGCCCGAGAAGGTCTTCACCGGCAACGGCGAGCCGCTCAACATCCTGGTGATGGGTTCCGACTCGCGCGACTGCGAGGGCTGCGACATCGACAAGGAGGGCGGCGGCGGCTCCGACACCACCATCCTCGTGCACCTCTCCGCGGACCGCAGCCGGGCGTACGCCGTCTCGATCCCGCGCGACTCGATCATCGACCGCCCCGAGTGCAACGCCGGCGAGTCCGCCGCTGCGACCGACGTGATGTGGAACGCCGCCTACGGCGTGGGCGGCCCGGTCTGCACCCTCGACCAGCTCGAGTCCAACACCGACATCTTCGTCGACCACTTCATCGTCGTGGACTTCGCCAGCTTCGGCGACATGGTCGACGCCGTGGGCGGCGTCCCGGTCTGCGTGCCCGAGGACATCGTCGACCGCGAGCACCAGATCTTCGTGCCGAAGGGCAACCCGTCGGTCCTCTCGGGCGACGAGGCCCTCGACTACGTCCGCGCTCGCTACGTCGGCGAGCAGCTCCAGCAGAACGACCTCTCGCGCATCCGGCGCCAACAGGAGTTCATCGGCGCCCTCGTGCGCGAGGTGCAGTCGGCGGGCACGCTGACCCGGCTCGACAAGGTCGTGAAGTTCCTCGACGCTGCGACCAAGTCGCTGACCACCGACGAGGAGTTCGCCTCGGTCACCCGCCTGGGCAAGGTGGCGATGCAGCTGCAGGGCATCGGCCTCGACAAGGTCCAGTTCGTGACGCTGCCGACCGAGTACTACCCGCGCGACTCCGAGTTCTGGGGCAAGGTCAAGTGGACGCCGGAGGCGGAGCAGATCTGGAAGCTGATCAACGAGGACAAGGTCATCCCGCCGCGGCTGCTCGGTGGCAACTCGGTGAGCGCCGAGGGACCGCCCGGATCCTCCGACACGCCGTCGCCGAGCGCGGACGGCGAGAGTCCGTCCGGGACCCCCTCCGAGACCCCGTCCGAGACCCCGTCGGACACCCCGTCCGAGACGGCCTCGCCGAGCGAGACCGCTTCTCCCGAGGCGCCCGCGACCAACGAGCCCGACCCCGTCCCGGGCATCTGCGCCTGACCGCTCCCGTGGATCCTGACACCCCTGCCGAGCCGGACGCCGAGGCTGAGGCGCCTGCCGAGCCCGCCGAGCGCGAGCCCGAGTGGAAGCGCCGCCGCCGGCTGGCGGCGGTCTTCGGCGACAGCGGTCCCGACCAGACGAGCGACGACCGCGACCCGGGCGAGGACCGCTCGGGCATGGGCGACGACTGGTATCGCGACCAGGTGCCGCCCCACCACGGCTGATCCTTCTCCACCTCGAGCGGTGGCTCAGCCACGTTCGTACGCCTGGGAATGTGGGTCAGCCACCGCCCGGCGGGACGCGCACCCGCGGCGGGACGACGAACGGCCCGCCCCCGCTCGGGGACGGGCCGCACGAGGTCCTGGCGGACGAGGGTCAGACGGCCCCGCCGCGGGCGCGGAGCAGGTCGCGGATCTCCTCGAGGAGGGCGACGTCGGGCGCCGCACCGGCCTCCTCGGTGGGGAAGAAGCGCTCGCGGGCCTTGGTGTAGGGCACCACGATGAAGAAGTAGACGACCGCGCCCATGATGAGGAACGCGATCAGGGCGTTGAGGAAGGCACCGAAGCTGCCCGTCTCGTCGGTGAAGAATTCATCCGAGCTGGGCAGCAGGCCGGTGAGCCACGCGGTGAAGGTGGTGACGACCGCTGCGAAGGCGAGCGCCATGATGAGGCCGGTGGCGATCTCGATCAGGTTGCCCTTGAGGACGAAGGCCTTGAAGCCGCTCATGCTGGATCTCCCTCTGGTGGGGGCCCGAGAGGGCCGAGGACGTGAACGAACGTCACGCTATCGGCTCCACGACACCGTGAGGTACTTCGTCAGCGACGCGCCAGCGATCGTGACCGCCTCCTCGGCGCTCGCCCCGACCACGACGAGCGCACCACCCGACCCGCCTGCGGGCCCGTCCGGCACGGCCGTCGGCGTGGCGAGGACGGTGACGTCCCGCGCGACGAGGGACGCGTCGCCGGTGCCCGGATCGGTGGCGAGCAGGTCGACCTCGTCGCCGGCGTGCAGCAGGGCGGCCATGCCGGCGTCGGGAAGCCGCACCGGCACGATCGTCTCCCCGGGCTGGGCGAGCGCCAGGCCCGGCCCGACGAGGCGTACGTCGGTCACGACCTCGCCGCGGCCGATCGCCGCGGCCAGCACCCGGCCGGCCGGAGCGGACGCGGCCCGGCCCGGGACGAGGTCTGCCGGCCACTCGCGCGTGACGAGGTCGTCGTCGGCGAGGAGCGACCCGGAGGGCAGGTCGCGCGCGGCGACCAGCACCTCGACGGTCTCGGCCGGCGGCGGCGCGAGGGTGCGCAGCGCGCCGAGGGCGGCGACGGCGGTGAGCGCGGCGGCGATCAGCCGACGACGGCGCCGCAGCTGGTGGCGTAGGGCGCGCAGCCGGCGCCTGGCCGGCGGGAGTCCCGGGAACATGCACCGACGCTAGGCCGGGGCGCCCGCCGCCCGCTCGGCCTCTCCACAGGGGTCTCGTGACGGTCGCTGCGCGACCTCCTCGACCCGCGGTGGGTCAGTCGGACGAGCTGGAGGACGAGCTGGACGACGAGCTGGACGACGAGCTGGACGACGAGCTGGAGGAGGAACCCGACGACGAGCTGGACGACGAGCTCGTCGTGCTGGTCGACGGGGTCGAGGACGAGGAGGTGCCGGCGCCGGTGGACGACGAAGCCGGCGTCGAGGAGCCCGCTTCCGCGCGGCTGTCGGTGCGGTAGAAGCCCGAGCCCTTGAACACCACGCCCACGGCGTTGTAGAGCTTGCGCAGCCGGCCGTCGCACTGGGGGCAGACGGTCAGTGCGTCCTCGCTGAAGCTCTGGAACTGCTCGAACGAGTGGCCGCACTCGGTGCAGGCGTACTGGTAGGTCGGCATGTGGGTCCTCTGGGAGCGTCGGGGCAGCGACGGTGGTGCGGGATCGGCCGGGCCGGCGCGACGCGCTGGCACTCGGGCCCTTCGACTGCCAATGGTACGGCACAATGGTCGAGCGATGACCGAGCCTGCCGACACCCCCGACTCCACCCTCGACTCCACCCCCGACTCCACCCCCGACTCCGCCCCCGCCGCCGCTGCCTCGGCTGCCACGACCGAGCAGACCAATGAGCCCGTCCGCGGCTCGCGCTGGCAGGCCTTCAAGCGTGCGCCCCGGGCGGTGCGCTGGACGGCGTGGACCGCGCTGGGCCTCGTGGTGCTGCTCCTGGTGCTCGCCGCGGTGTCCGTGGTCGTCGTACGCCGCCCGCTGCCGCAGACCGACGGTGAGATCGAGGTTCCCGGGCTGTCGGCGAGCGTCGAGGTGGTGCGCGACGAGCAGGGCATCGCGCAGGTCTACGCCGACACCGACGACGACCTGATGTTCGCGCAGGGCTTCGTGCACGCGCAGGACCGCTTCTTCGAGATGGACTTCCGCCGCCACGTCACCGCGGGCCGGCTCTCGGAGATCTTCGGCCCCGACACCCTCGAGACCGACCGCTTCATCCGCACGATGGGCTGGCGACGCGTCGCCGAGCGCGAGTGGGCGCTGCTGGAGCCGGCGACGCGTGACGCGCTGACGTCCTACGCCGCCGGGGTCAACGCCTACATCGCCGACCGCAGCCCGTCGCAGCTGGCGGTGGAGTACAGCGTGCTGGGGCTCACCGGCCTCGACTACTCCCCGGCGGAGTGGGACCCGATCGACTCGCTCGCCTGGCTCAAGGCGATGGCGTGGGACCTGCGCGGCAACATGGACGCCGAGGTCGACCGGGTGCTGCTCTCGCTCGACCACACCGAGGACGAGATCGCCTCGCTGTGGCCCGCCTATCCCTTCGACGAGCATCCGCCGATCGTCAGTGGCGGTGGGGTCGTCGACGGAGTCTTCGAGCAGAACGCCTCGGGCAACGCGACCCGCAACCCCCGCCGGCCGGCGTACGCGCCCGGCGTCGTCGCGGCCCTCGAGCGGGTGCGCGACCGGCTCGACGCGATGCCCGAGCTCATCGGCAAGGGCCGCGGGATCGGCAGCAACTCGTGGGTCGTCGACGGGGAGCACAGCGCCACCGGCGAGCCGATCCTGGCCAACGACCCCCACCTCGGCATCAGCCAGCCCGGCATCTGGATGCAGATGGGCCTGCACTGCCGCGCGCGGACGGCCGACTGCACGCTCGACACGTCGGGCTTCACGTTCTCCGGGGTGCCGGGCGTGGTCATCGGCCACAACGCCGACATCGCCTGGGGCTTCACCAACCTCGGCCCCGACGTCACCGACCTCTTCCTCGAGCAGACCGAGGGCGACGACCGCTACGTCCGCGACGGCGCGACCGAGGCGATGGAGGTGCACACCGAGACGATCAAGGTGCGCGGCGAGGACGACGTCGAGATGCGCGTGCGCGAGACGGTCCACGGGCCACTGATCAGCGACGTCTCGACGGAGTTCGCGACCGTCGGCGCCAACGCACCCACCGACGAGCCGGGCGAGCGGGGGAGCGGCTACGCCGTCGCGCTGGCGTGGACCGCCCTCGAGCCGGCGCCGACCGCCGACGCGATCCTCGCCCTCAACCGCGCCTCCGACTGGGACTCCTTCCGGGCGGCCGCCGCCGACTTCTCCGTGCCGGCGCAGAACCTCGTCTACGCCGACCGCGAGGGCCACATCGGCTACCAGTCGCCCGGCCGGATCCCGATCCGCCGGGCCGGCAACGACGGCACCATGCCCGTGGAGGGCTGGATCAGCGCCAACGACTGGACCGGCGAGTACATCCCCTTCGACGGGCTGCCGAGCGTGCTCGACCCGGAGGAGGGCTTCATCGTGACGGCCAACCAGGCCGTCATCGACGAGCGCTACCCCTACCTCCTGACGAAGGACTGGGACTACGGCTACCGCTCGACGCGCATCCGCGAGGTGCTCGAGAGCGAGGGCGAGCTGTCCGTCTCGGAGATGGCCGGGCTCCAGCTCGACTCCACCAACCCCATGGCCGAGACGCTGGTGCCCTACCTCCTCGACGTCGAGGCTCTGCCGTCCCCCTACTACCGCAACGCCCAGAACCTGCTGCGCGACTGGGACTTCACCTCGCCGGTCGACAGCGCGGCCGCGGCCTACTTCAACGTCGTGTGGCGCACGGTCCTCGACAAGACCTTCCACGACGAGCTGCGGCAGCGCACCTGGCCCGACGGCGGCGACCGGTGGTTCCGCGTGGTCACCCAGATGCTGTCCGAGCCCGCCGGCCCGTGGTGGGACGACGTGACCACCGACGACACGGTCGAGACCCGCGACGACATCCTGCGGGCCTCGCTCATCGACGCCCGCGACGAGATGACCCGCCGCCAGTCCCGCGACCCGCGCCTGTGGGAGTGGGGCCGCCTGCACCGCATGAACCTCCGCAACCCCACGCTCGGCGAGTCGGGCGTCGCGCCGGTCGAGCGCCTCTTCAACCGCAACGGCTGGGAGGTGGGCGGCGGCTCGTCCATCGTCGACGCCACGTCCTGGAACGCCGTCGAGGGCTTCGAGGTCACCGCCGCGCCGTCGATGCGGATGGTCGTCTCGCTCGGCGACTGGGACGAGTCGCGGTGGATCAACCTCACCGGCGTCTCCGGGCACCCGGCGTCGTCGCACTACTCCGACCAGACCGAGCTCTACGTCGACGGCGAGACGCTGCCCTGGGCCTTCACCCGCGAGGCCGTGCAGGCGGCGGCCGCCGACACCCTGGTGCTCACGCCCGCCGAGTGAGTGATCACCGGATATCCGGGGATCCCGCAGGCCCGAGCGCCACGACACCGCGCGACGTCAGCGCGAAGCCGACCCGCACGTCGTGGGGCTCGGCGGGCACGGCGAGCCCGACCTCGTCGTCGTACAGCAGCACGGCGACGGGGGTGCCGGGGGAGACGCGCGGCAGGGCGCGGTCGTAGCACCCGCCGCCCTGGCCGAGCCGCGCGCCGGACAGCGAGACCCCGGTGCCCGGCACGAGGACGACGTCGGCCTGCGCGATCGCCTCGCGCCCGAGTCGTGGTGCGGTCGGCTCGAGGAGGCCGCGCACCGCGGGGGCGAGGCCTTCCCGACCGGTGTAGACGGCCCAGTCGAGGTCGAGCCCCGGCAGCACCACCGGCAGCAGCACGCGCTTGCCGGCTGCCGCGAGCGCGTCGAGCAGGAGGCCGGTGCCGGGCTCGCTGCCGACCGAGACGTACGCCGCGACGGTGGCGGCGGACCGGACCGGCTCCCACGCGAGCGCCACGTCGGCGACGGACGCCGCGAACCCGGCCCCGGCCTCGAGCGGGCGCCGCTTCCGGGCAGCCAGCACCTGGTCGCGCAGTGCGGTCTTCGCCGCCGAGTGTCCCGGTCCCACACCGGCAGCCTACGATCGAACCATGGCAAGCAAGGGCAACCCGCAGGGCCTCGCACTCGCGCGCGAGAAGATGCGCCAGGCCGGCGTGGACGACGTTGCGATCGACACGTTCGCGCACTACTACCGGCTCCTCGAGCACGGGGAGACCGGCATGATCGCCGAGGGCTCGATCGAGCCCCTCGACATGGAGTCGCTGGCCGACGTCGAGGTCGCCGAGGGCGACGCCGCAGAGGCCATCCGCAAGACCGCGGTCATCAAGCTCAACGGCGGCCTCGGCACGTCGATGGGCATGGAGCGTGCGAAGTCGCTGCTGTGCGTGCGCCGCGGGCTGAGCTTCCTCGACATCATCGCCCGGCAGGTGCTGCACCTCCGCAAGGAGTACGACGCCACGCTTCCGCTGCTGTTCATGAACTCCTTCCGCACCTCGTCCGACACGATGGCCGCGCTCGCCCGCTACGAGGACCTCCCGGTCGAGGGCCTGCCGCTGGAGTTCCTGCAGAACAAGGAGCCCAAGCTCCTCGCCGCCGACCTGATGCCCGCGGCCTACCCGAAGCACCCCGACCTCGAGTGGTGCCCGCCCGGTCACGGCGACATCTACACCGCGCTGCGCGGCACCGGCCTGCTGGCGCGGCTGCTCGACGCCGGCTACCGCTACGTCTTCGTCTCCAACTCCGACAACCTCGGCGCCGTGCCCGACGCGCGGGTGGCCGGCTGGTTCGCCCAGAGCGGGGCGCCGTTCGCCATCGAGGCCGTGCGTCGTACGCCCTCGGACCGCAAGGGCGGCCACTTCGCCCGCCGCAAGGCCGACGGCCGCATCGTGCTGCGCGAGTCGGCGCAGACGCTCGACGCCGACAAGGACGCGCTGGCCGACCTCAACCGCCACAAGTACTGCTCGACCAACAACCTGTGGTTCGACCTGCAGGCGATGGTCGACGCGCTCGACGCCCGGGGCGGCATCCTCGGCCTGCCGCTGATCAAGAACGTCAAGCACCTCGACCCGGCCGACAGCTCGACGCCGGAGGTCATCCAGATCGAGACGGCGATGGGCGCCGCGATCGAGGTGTTCGAGGGCGCGCTCACGATCGAGGTCGGCCGCGACCGCTTCGTCCCGGTGAAGACCACCGACGACCTGCTCGTGCTGCGCTCCGACGTCTACGACCTCGGCCGCGACTTCGTGCTCGACCAGACCGGCGACGAGGTGCCGTTCGTGTCGCTGGACGGCGACTTCTACAAGCTGGTCGGCGACTTCGACAAGCGCTTCCCCGAGGGCGCCCCGTCGCTGCGGGAGGCCGAGTCGTTCACCGTCGAGGGCGACTGGACCTTCGGCAAGGGCGTGCGCGTCGTCGGCGACGTCGCGCTCGGCGCCTCGTCTGCCCAGCGCGTCGAGGGCGGCACCGTCCTGAGCGAGCAGGACCCGGCCCAGGACACCGATGGCTGACCTGCTGCCCGTTGCCGACTACGTCGAGCGCATCCTCGCCACGGTCTCCCCGCTGCCGGCCTTCCCGCAGCCCCTGATGGAGGCCCTCGGTCTCGCCCTGGCCGAGGACGTGGTCGCCCCGATCTCGCTACCGAGCTTCGACAACTCCGCGATGGACGGCTACGCCGTGGTCGCCGAGGACGTCGCCGGCGCGAGCGAGGACACCCCGGTCACCCTGCCCGTCGTCGGTGAGATCGGGGCCGGCCAGTCCTCGATCCTGGCCCTGTCGCCGGGCACCGCGGTCAAGATCATGACCGGCGCCCCGGTGCCGGCCGGCGCGACGACGGTCGTGCCCTACGAGTGGACCGACCGCGGCGTCGCCAGCGTGCGGATCGGCCGGGCCGCCACCCCGGGCCAGCACATCCGGCCCACCGGCGACGACATCTCCGAGGGCGACATGCTGCTGGAGGAGGGCACGGTCCTGGGGCCGCGCCACCTCGGCATGCTCGCAGCCGTGGGTCGCGCGACCGTCCGCACCCGCCCCCGTCCGCGCGTCGTGGTCATCTCCACCGGCTCCGAGCTCCGCGACCCAGGTACGCCGCTGGGCCGCGACTCGATCTACGACGGCAACTCCTACCTCCTGGCCGCCGCTGCCCGCGCCGCCGGTGCGATCGCCTACCGCGTCGGCATCGTGCCCGACGAGACGCACGCCTTCTCCGAGGCGCTGAGCGACCAGCTCGTCCGCGCCGACATCGTCGTCACGAGCGGCGGCGTGAGCGAGGGCGACTTCGACGTCGTGAAGGAGTCGTTGTCGCACCACGGCTCGATGTGGTTCGGCGGCGTCGGCATGCAGCCCGGCAAGCCGCAGGGCTTCGGCACCGTCGGCGAGGACGACACCCCGGTCTTCACCCTTCCCGGCAACCCGGTCTCGTCCTACGTCTCGTTCGAGATGTTCGTGCTGCCCGCGATCCGCCGGATGATGGGCAAGCTGCCCTACGTCCGGCCCGCCGGGCGCGCCCGGCTCACCCACGGCCTGTCGTCGCCGGAGGGCAAGGTCCAGCTCGTCCGCGGACACTACGAGACCGACCGCGGCGGCACCTTCGTCTCGCCCGTCGGCGGCCACGGCTCGCACCTCATCGGCGACCTCGCGGCGGCCAACTGCCTCATCGAGGTGCCCGCCGACACGACCGCGATCCCGGCCGGCGAGATGGTCGCCATCCGCAAGCTCGACGAGGAGTTCTGATGGGGGACCCGCAGGGACGGCTGACCCACGTGGACGATCACGGTGCCGCCCGCATGGTGGACGTCGGTGACAAGCCCGTCACGAGCCGTACGGCGGCCGCCACCGGCCGCGTGCTCGTCAGCCCGGCCGTCGTCGAGCTGCTGCGCGGCGAGGGCGTGCCCAAGGGCGACGCGCTGGCCGTGGCACGCATCGCCGGAATCATGGGCGCCAAGCAGACGCCCGCATTGATCCCGCTGTGCCACCCGCTGGCGATCTCCGGTGTGACCGTCGACCTCGAGGTCACCGACGAGTCCGTCGACATCACCGCGACGGTCCGCACCACGGACCGCACCGGCGTCGAGATGGAGGCGCTGACCGCCGTGTCGGTGGCCGCGCTCACCGTCGTCGACATGGTCAAGGCGGTCGACAAGGCCGCGACCATCACCGACATCCGGGTCGAGAGCAAGAGCGGCGGTCGCTCGGGGGAGTGGCAGCGATGAACCTCCGGGCGGCGGTGGTCGTCGCGTCCAACCGCGCCGCCGCCGGGACGTACGCCGACGAGACCGGGCCGCTGATCGCCGGCTGGCTGCGCGAGCAGGGCTTCGAGTGCGGCGACCCCGTCGTCGTGCCTGACGGCGACCCGGTGCGCGAGGCGATCGCCGCGGCCGTCGCCGCCGGCGCCCGGCTGGTCCTCACCACCGGTGGCACCGGGCTCACGCCCACCGACCGCACCCCGGAGGCGACTGCACCGCTGCTCGACCGTGAGGTGCCCGGCATCGCCGAGGCGATCCGCGCAGCCGGGGTGGCCAAGGGCGTGCCGACGGCGATGCTCTCGCGTGGCCTCGCCGGGATCGCCGGCGACTGCCTGGTCGTCAACCTCCCCGGCTCGCGGGGTGGGGTGAAGGACGGCCTCGGCGTCCTCAAGCCCGTCGTCCGCCACGCCGTCGAGCAGGTCGTCGGGAGCGACCACTGAACGGCCTGTCCGGGACCGCCCCCGGGTGGCCCGCCCGGCTGGAGTCGCAGGGCGTGGTCGTCCGCGCGCTGCGCAGGTCCGACGCCGACGAGTGGCAGGCCGTGCGCGCCCGCAACCACGACTGGCTGCGGCCGTGGGACGCCACCGTGCCGCCGGGTGCCGCGCCGCGCCCGTCGTCGTACAAGGTGGTCACCCGCTCCCTGCTCCACCAGGCCAAGCTCGGGCAGTGCCTGCCCTTCGTGATCGAGGTCGAGGGCCGCTTCGCCGGGCAGGTCACGGTGAGCAACGTCGCGCGCGGCTCGGCGCAGTGGGGCTCGATCGGCTACTGGGTCGCCGCCGAGGTCGCCGGGCGCGGGGTGGCACCCCGCGCGGTGGGCATGGTCATCGACCACTGCCTCGGCCCCGTCGGGCTGCACCGCATCGAGATCTGCGTGCGGCCCGAGAACACCAACTCCCTGCGGGTGGTGGAGAAGCTCGGTCTGGAGCAGGTGGGCTACGCCCCACGCTTCCTGCACATCGACGGGGCGTGGCGCGACCACCGGATCTTCGCGGTCACCGCCGAGGAGGCCCCTGAGGGTGTGGTCGCGCGGCTCGAGACCCACCAGTCACACCAGTAGTTCTGCGACACACCACTTGACATCCGCCTCGGTCACGCTCCCCGCTCCTACGCTTCGGACGTGGACCTGAGCGCTCTCATCTTCGTCGCCCTTGCCGTGGCGTGGGCCGTCTACCTGATCCCCAAGGCCCTCAAGCACCACGACGAGGTCGTCCGCAGCCGATCCGTCGAGAAGTTCTCCCACACGATGCGCGTGCTCGCCCGACGCGAGCCCGTCGACCGCCGCAACGCGCGCCTGGTCGTCTCGCCGATCCGCGCCGCGCTGCGCCCGCCGGTCGAGACCAAGGCCCACGCCGAGCCCGAGGTCGTCGCCGCGTCGGTCACCACCGAGGTGACCCGCGAGGTCACCGCCACCGTCTCCACGGGCCCTGCGCCGTCCCGTCAGCCGTCGAGCCAGCCGTCGCGTGCCCTGTCGCCGGTCGCCGAGCGGGCGTCCGCCCGCCGGGCCGCGAAGCGCCGCCGCAACGTCCTCTCCCTCGTCCTCCTCGCCAACGCCGTCGTGGTCGGCCTCGCCGTCGCGAAGGTCGTCGCCTGGCCGTGGGTCGCCGTGCCGGTGGCCGTCCTGGTCGCCTGGCTGGTCGCCTGCCGGGTGTCGGTGCGCGCCGAGCGACGCCAGCGCGCCCTCCGCTCCGCGATCGAGATCGGCATGCCGCCGATCGTCGAGGAGGAGCTCGACGAGTCCGACCTGACCGGTGAGATCACCGTCACCCCGCCCCAGCCCCGCGTGCCCGACTCCCCGGCCGAGCCCGCGACGGCTTCGCCCGCGGCCGACGCCCCCGCCGTGGTCACCGGCGAGGTCCAGGTCGTCGGCGGCTGGGACATGGTGCCCACCACGCTGCCGACCTACGTCAGCAAGCCGGCCGCCCAGCGGCGTACGGTCTCCACGATCGACCTCGAGTCCACCGGCGTCTGGTCGAGCGGCCACCACGACGGCGACTCGGCCCTCGCACGCTCGGCCGAGCAGTCCGCCAAGGCTGCGCGCGAGGCCGGCGAGACCCGCCGCGCCAGCGGCGCCTGAGTCCGGCTCCGGCGGACGCCAGGGCGATTGGGTCGGCGTCGAACTGCTCGTGTATCTTGGCGTCGCGCCTCCGGGCGCATGGGGCTGTGGCGCAGTTGGTAGCGCGTCTCGTTCGCAATGAGAAGGTCAGGGGTTCGAATCCCCTCAGCTCCACCAGCACGACGAAGAACCCGCAGGTCGACCGGACCTGCGGGTTCTCGCATGTTCCGCCCTCGCGCCGCGATCAGCCGCCGGAGGATCGGCAGGACCCGGGTGCGCTACTCCGTCCGCAGGGCCGTCGCCGTACGGGTCCGCGCCGCCCACCCGGCGGGCAGCAGCGCGCCGGCCGTGGCGAGCACCAACCCGCCGAGCGCGAACATCGCGAGCTCCCACGGTCCGAACACGCTGAGCACGACCTGGGGCAGCTCGACCCCGGCACCGTCTCCCATCGCCGGCATCAGGATGCCGTGCAGCAGCACCCCTGAGGGGACGCCGACCAGGCCACCGACGAGGCCGACGAGCGCGACCGACGAGAGCACGGTCGTCAAGGTCTGCCGTGGGGTCATGCCCAGCGCCTTGTGGATCCCGATGTCGTGCACGCGATCGCGAACGTCGAGCACGACAGCGTTGAGGACTCCCAACCCCGCGACGGTGACCAGCATCAGGGTCAGCAGGCCGGCCAGAGCGTCGATGATGACGACCAGCTCGTCGGCGCCGTCTGGACTCTCCAGGTGCGCCGCGAGGTCCAGCGGGTCCAACGCCTGCTGGAGCGCGTCGGCGTACTCGCTGTGGTCAGTGCCATCGGCCACCGAGACGAGCCAGGCGGTCAGGGTCGTGCTGGCGTCGGCCTGGGTGAGGACGAGCCCGTCGTTGTTGCCCGGGTCGAAGACCTCCCCCACGATCGTCAACGTCACCGGCGCCCCGTCGCGGGTGAGCGTGAGGGAGTCCCCGATCTCCTTGTCGGTGGACCGCAG
Organism: Nocardioides sp. P4_G10; assembly: GCF_056401175.1. Lineage (NCBI taxonomy): Bacteria > Bacillati > Actinomycetota > Actinomycetes > Propionibacteriales > Nocardioidaceae > Nocardioides > Nocardioides sp. P4_G10. Next base: position 81,111 of record NZ_JBFUJV010000019.1, read on the forward strand.
CACCTCTGTGGGGACGACGGCCTCCCCGGGGCGGGTGAACCAGCGGCCGGCGACGATCTCGTAGCCGACCCACCCCGGGTCCTCGGTGTACTCGACCAGGGATGAGCTCCCGCCCTTCAGTCCGGGCACGACCACGTCCGTCTCGGCGTACCCCAGCCAGCGGGCGGTGCCGGAGACGGCCTCCAGCGCGGCCGCGACCGCCGCCGGGTCGGCGGGCTCCGGTTCCGTTCCTGGCCTCGGCGTGCGCTGGGCACCAGGTGGGCCGTCGTCCGTGAAGCCGTCGACGACCAGGTCGGCCGCCGAGTGGTCGGCGGCGACCTGGATCCGGTTCAGCGACGTCGCCAGGCCTGCCGCGAGCGTCACGGCAGCGGCGCCGAACGCGATCGCCAGGACCATCGCCGCCGCGCGCGCCGGTGCGCTGAACGGGCGCGCGAGCCCCAGGGTCATCGGCCGCGGCAGCGGCAGC
>NZ_JBFUJV010000020.1:0-80512 GCF_056401175.1 Nocardioides sp. P4_G10
GCAGCGGCAGCCGCGCGGCGACCCTCGCGGCGTACCGCCCGCGGCCGGCCGCCGGCGTACGGCCGACCGCGAGCGCGTCCACGGCCGAGAGCCGCCCCGCTCGTCCCGCGGCGGCCGATGCGGTGACCGTGACCACCGCCAGCGCACCGACGAGCACGGCGGCGTCCACCCAGGGAGCGATCGTCAGGGCGACGGTGCCGTAGAGATCCTCCGTGTCGGCCAGCAACGGCACCGCGACCAGGTTGCCAACCACGACACCCAGCACCGCCCCGGCCGAAGCGGGCAGCAGCGCTTGAGCGACGTACGCCCGCACGACCTGGGACGGGGTGAAGCCGAGCGCCTTGAGAATGCCGATGCGGCGGGTCGTCGAGCCGACCGCGCCGGCCACGACCGTGCCCACGATCAGGACGGAGAGGAGCAGGCTCAGACCGCCGAACGTCAGCAGGAAGGGCACGAACAGCGACGTCTGGCCGTTGGCCTCCTTCTTCACGACCAGCCACGACCGTGCGCTGGCGACCGCCGCGTCCGGGAGAGCGGCCGTGACGGCGTCCCGCACGTCGCCAACTCGAGACGCGGTCCCGGCTTCGTCGAGCCGGTACAGCATCTGGTAGCCGCTGGACATCGCGGGCAGGGCCGCCAGGCCGCCGGGCGTCATCCAGGCATCCGCCGTGTCGCTCACCGACCGCGCCAGGCCGACGACGGTGACGTCCCGGGCGTTCGTGCCGTCACCCATGGTCAGGGTGTCGCCCACGGCGACCCGGAAGTCGCCACCGGCGGCCAGCAAGACCTCACCGGGCTCGCCCGGCCAGCGTCCCTCGACCAGGGTCACCTGGTCGACACCGGTTCCCGGGCCCGTCCGGGCGGCGACGGTCAGGACGGGGCCATCCGCGCCCACGGACGGCTCGCTCAACCCGGGTGGTGGTGGCGGCAGCACCATGACCTGCGCCACTGCGAAGGGGCCGGAGGCCTCGGCCACACCGTCGACATCGGCGGTGGCAGCCAGCTGGCTGGTCGTGGCCTGGTCGGGATCCGTCAGCACCGTCAGGTGTGCCCCGCGCTGGGCGGCGAAGGCGTGGTCGAAGGGTGCATTCGAAGCCACGAGCAGGCCGACCCCCAGCAGACCCGAGGTGACGGCGGCGGCGGTGGCCAGCGTGATCACGACGGTCTGCACCCAGCGGCGACTCACCCCGGAGCGGACGACCCGGCTCAGAGCGCTCATCGCAGCGGTACCAGCGCGGTGTCGGAGGCGATCCGGCCGTCGACGACCTCGATCGTCCGGGTGGCGCACTCGTCCGCGAGCGTCCGGTCGTGCGTGACCAGCAGCATCGTCTGCCCGTCGCCGTGCAGGTCGGTGAGGAGCCGTCGTACGTCGGCGCCGGAGCCGGTGTCCAGCGCTCCGGTCGGCTCGTCGGCCAACAGCAACGCCGGCCGGTTCATCAGTGCCCGGGCCACGGCCACCCGCTGCCGCTCACCGCCGGACAGCCGACCCGGGTAGTTGCCGGCGAGGTGGTCGATCCCCAGCGTCCCCAACAGCTCGGTGGCCCGCCGGGTCGTCTCCCTGCGAGTGCCGCCGGCCAGCTGGGCCGGCAGGACGACGTTGTCGAGCACGGTGAGGTCGTCCAGCAGGTTGAAGAACTGGAAGACCAGCCCGATCGTGGCACGCCGGTACTTCGCCGAGGCGGCCTCGGCCAGCGTGTCGATGCGGCTGCCGCCCACGCTGACGGTGCCCGCAGTCGGCCGGTCGAGGCCGGCGACCAGGTTGAGCAGCGTGGACTTCCCGCTGCCGGACGGCCCGAGGATGGCAACGGCCTCGCCCGTGGCCACGGTCAGCGACACGTCGTCCAGGGCGGGTGGGCCGTCGTCGTAGCGGCGGGTGACGCCCTTCAGCTCGATGAGTGGTGCGGTCATGGTCGGCTCCCCCGGTTCGTCGGTCGCTGGTGGCGAGAGGAACGCTAGGAGCGACACCCGGTGTCGCGCGTCGCTCGCGATGGCGCATTCCGGTCCTCCCTCAGGACCACGCTCGCGGAGTGTCATCCCCGAGGGGTAGTCCGCCTCGGCCGTTGTCGCTCCCGAGGAGGACGCGTGGGTTCCTCGCACGGTGGACAATGAGTCGGTGAAGAGTCGGCGCCTGCGCGACGCGGCCTGGCCGGCCCGTTCCCTACCGGAGTGGGTGCGGCGCCGTCCCGGTACGACCGAGCAGCGGTCCTTCCGGAGCTGGTTGCTCGACATCGGCCTCGCGGCCGGGCTCGCGCTCGTCGCGATCCTCAGCCACGACCAGTCCGACCAGCCGCAGCCCAGGCCATTCGACGGGTCGGGCGTGCCAGCGCCTCCCGTGTTCCCCCCGCCACCGGAGCCGTCCGACCAGGCGTCCTTCTGGGACTGGGGCGGACCTGCGTTGCTCCTCGTGATGATTGCGGCACCTCTGGTCTTCCGGCGGCGCTACCCGCTCTCGACGCTGTGGGTCGTGATGCTGATGGCCACGATGGTCACGGAGCACCCGGATGCGCTGAGGCTCTCGTTCTACGTGTGCGTCATCGCCGCCTACAGCGCCGCCGTGTACAGCCCGTACCGGGTCCCAGCGCTCCTGAGCCTCCCGGTCACCGCCTTCCTCATGGGTGAGCTGCAGGACGACTCAGCCCAACCGGCCCTCGGTGGGGCGATCAACGCGGTGCCCCAGGGCGCCGTCCCGTTCCTGATCCTGGCGCCGATCGCCGTCGCCGCGTGGGGTCTGCGCACCATGCAGGACCGCGCCGACGCCGAGCAGGCGCACGTGGTCACGTTGCAACGGGAGGGCGCCGAGGCGGTCCGCCGCGCGGCCGAGGAGGAACGGGCCCGGATCGCGCGGGAGCTGCACGACGTCGTGACCCACAACGTGAGCGTCATGGTGATCCAGGCCGGGGCGGCACGCAAGGTACTGGACGCGTCGCCGGGTCAGGCTCGCGAGGCGCTGCTGTCGGTCGAGGCAAGCGGCCGGGCCGCGATGACCGAGCTACGGCACGTGATGGGGCTGCTGACCGCGGACGGCGAGACGCTGGACCTGGCCCCACAGCCCGGGATGGCCGAGCTCGAGTCCCTGGTCGGCCGGGTCCGGGCCTCGGGACTGCCGGTCGAGCTGGTGGTGACGGGGTCACCGGACATCCTGATGCCGGACGGCGTCGTCCTGGCGGGGTACCGCGTCGTGCAGGAGGCGCTGACAAACGTGGTGAAGCACGCGGCCGGCTCGTCGGCGACCGTCCGAGTCGACTATGGGTCCACCCACTTATCGATCGAGGTCACCGACACGGGCGGCACGCAGCCGCTGTCGGCCGACGCCGGGAGCGGCCGGGGACTGATCGGCCTGCGCGAACGGCTCGCGCTCTACGGCGGGACGCTCGACGCCGGCCCGCGCATCCGCGGTGGGTACAGGCTCGAGGCGGTCATCCCCCTGGCGCCCGCCGGCCCCGACCCCGTGGAGGTCCCGTGAGTGACCCCGCGAGTGACACCGTCCGGGTCGTGGTGGCCGACGACCAGGCCCTGGTGCGCACCGGCTTCCGGATGATCCTCACCGCCGACGGCATCGAGGTCGTCGCCGAGGCGTCCAACGGCACCGAGGCGATCGACGCCGTGCGGCGCACCCGCCCCGACGTGGTGCTGATGGACATCCGCATGCCGGGTCTGGACGGCCTGGAGGCGACCCGCCGCATCCTGGCGGCCGACGGCGACGCACCCCGGGTCTTGATGCTCACGACGTTCGACCTCGACGAGTACGTCTATGCGGCGCTGGCGGCGGGGGCCAGCGGGTTCCTGCTCAAGGACGTCACACCGGAGCAGCTCACCGCCGCCGTGAGGCTGGTGCGGGACGGGGACGCGCTGCTGGCGCCGTCGATCACGCGTCGGCTGGTGGAGAGGTTCGCGCGCGGCGGCAAGGAGAAGTCCGTCGTGCACCGCGAGCTGGCGTCGCTGACCCCGCGCGAGCGAGAGGTGCTGCAGATGCTTGCGCGGGGGCTGAGCAACGCCGAGCTCGCCGCCGCGTTCCAGCTGTCGGAGGCGACCGTCAAGACGCACGTGGCGCGGATTCTGGGCAAGCTTCAGCTGCGCGACCGGGTCCAGGCGGTCGTGGTCGCCTACGAGACGGGTCTGGTCGCACCTGGGGAGGCGTGAGGCCCGCCGGGCGCTCCAGGCCAGCGAGTCGATCTGCGCCTGGCCCACGTGTCCTTCGAGCTCGGAGGAAAGAGTGCCACGGGCGACCTGACCTGCGGGTTCTCGCATCTCGCGCCGCTACCGGTCGCGCGGGGGCCGCGTCATGGCACGATGCGCCAAGCCAGCCACGCTGGGTGGAAGTCGCGGTGCGTGCTGTACGCAGATGCGTACTCGCCCAGCGCGCGAAGGCAACGCTGCGGAAGTGGGCAGGGCGCTCCTGGTCGGCAGGCGTCGCGAGCCATGTCAAGGAGAACCCGCTCGACGACGTCACACATGCCGAGAAGGGACTCGTCGACGGGCGTCGTCAGCTGGGCACCGAGTCTGTCCTCCTCGACACGGGCGGCGACGAAGGCAAGGAGGCCGGCCACCCGAGGATCGCCACACTCAATCGCTGATCCAGCCACATGACCAGTGTGTCGCCCGCCTCGCAATCCGTACACAGCTCTCTGGATCGACATGCGTCATCTGTGTGCTTGTCAGGTGCGAGACGTCGTGCGCGCCTGCGGGTCCGGGCTCGGCAGGGCGTGGGTGAGGACAAAGGCCACGACCACGGCAACGATCACCGGCGGTGTGACCGACACGCCGTCGGTGCCGAGCAGCAGCGTGGCGAGCAGCGTCGACGTCATGGGCGCGGTCGCAGCTCCGGGTGCGGGCACAGTCGTCGCGCGAGCCGCCGCGGCCACGGATGTCTCACCCACCCTGCATGAGGCGCAACTCGTCAGGTCGTCCCAGCCTGAGAGCAGGGTGCAGCAACGACAGGACGGAGCCGCGATGTCCCAACCTGCAGGGTGGAGACGAGGCGGATGAGCTGGGCCGCCCGCTTCCAGCTGCGGCAGCACTTCCGCCAGAGCCTGTGGGCAGTGCCCCTGCTGGGTGCGATCGCCGGGGCGGCACTCGCCGTCGTCGACCTGGGCGTGGAGGCTCGGGTGACGATGCCTGCATCGTGGTCTTACTCGCCGGCGACCGCGAGCAGCGTGCTGACGACGGTGTCCGGGGCGATGATCGGGCTCCTGGGCCTCGTCGTCACGGTCGGCGTCCTCGTCGTGCAGATGGCCACCGGCACCCTCTCGCCGCGCTTCATGCGGCTCTGGTACCGCGATCGCCTGCAGAAGCTCGTGCTCGCGGCGTTCACAGCGACCTTCGCCTTCTCGTTCGCACTGCTCGGCACGGTCGAGGCTGCATCGGTGCCGAATCTCGGGGTGACGATGGCCGGCCTCGCCGTCTCCGTCGACCTGGTGCTGCTGTTGCTGTACCTGGACCGTTTCGTGCACGCGCTGCGTCCGGTGGCGGTCGCGGCCTCGGTGGCGCGGTCGGGTCTGGCTGTCGTCACCGAGGTCGACCACTCCGGGATCGACCTGCAGGCCGGGGACCGCAGTCCCCGGGCGGTGCAGGGCCACAAGGTCCAGGTCCGGTCGAGGAAGTCGGGCGCGATCCAGGCGATGGACGCGCGCGGGATGGTCGACCTCGCCACCCGGCACGACCTCGCGTGCGTGCTCACGTGCTCCGTCGGCGACTTCGTGAACGCCGGTTCAGTGGTCATGGACGTGTACGGCTCACCGGACCAGCGTGTGCTGCGACGGCTGGGAGGGAAGATCGCCCTGGGCCACGAGCGGACGATCGACCAGGACCCCGCGTACGCGGTGCGGATCATCGTCGACATCGCCATCCGGGCACTCTCGCCCGCGGTGAACGACCCCACCACGGCAACGCAGATGATCAACTACCTGGGCGCCGTGCTCACGGCCGTCGGAGCGCGGGAGCTGGGCAGGCACGGGAGCCTGCTCGACGCGGAGGGACACCTGAGGCTCGCCTTCCGCATGCGCACCTGGGACGACTACCTGCACCTCGGTGTCTCGGAGATCCGACAGTACGGGCGAGATTCTCCCCAGGTGTGCCGACGCCTGCGGGCGATGCTCGCCGACCTCGATGACACGGTCCTGCCCGTCAACCGGCCCGCAGTCCGGCGCGAGCTCGAGGTGCTGGACCGGACCGTACGGCTCTCCTTCGTCGAGGGCGCCGACCAGGCGTTCGCGCTCGGACGGGACCGGCAGGGGATCGGCGGGGCCTCCCAGGCAACGCCCGTGGCCGATGTCGCTGACGGGGAGTAGCGCCTGATCACCGTCGTGTGCGGCACTGACATCCGGTTCACCCGCCTCGGAGGAGGCCGGATCCCGCTGGACGGAGCAGCGTGACGGTCATGAACCTCATAGCCGCGCGCTTCCGTCTGTGGTGGGTGGGCGCACTCGTGGTGCTGGTGGCGACGCTCGCCGGGTGTGGATCCGGATCCGGTGAGGACGACACCCCCGCGGTCTGCTCCAGCGTCGATGCCCTGCGGTCCTCTGTCGCAGCGCTGACCGACGTGCAGGTCGAGCGAGGCGCTCTTGACACGTTCCAGAAGGCCTTCGACAAGGTGAGGTCGAACCTCAGCACGGTGGTGAAGGACGCCAAGCGCGAGTACGCGGACGAGGTGGACACCGTCGAGGAGGCCATCTCCGACGTCGGCACGAGCCTCGACGCAGCCGTCTCAGGACCGACTGCTCCGAACATCGCCGCAGTGGGCGCGGCGTCCAAGGCACTGGGTACGTCGATCAGCGCGCTGGTCGACGCTGTCGACAGCACCTGCTGACTCCCGCCCCAGCGGTCAGGGTGCTTCGCGTGGGCGCGTCGGACCGACGACCTGGCGGAGACCCCACGAGCACCGCCACGGTGTCCCCGGCTCCAGGTCGAGGAGGTCCACGCCGGTGCGGAAGGCGTCCGGCGGACAGGTCATCGGCTCGATGGCAACGGCCGTGCGCCGCCGGTGCGCATCGCCCACGAGGTCGCCGGTGTAGACCATGAGGTGGCGAAAGGCGTTGTCGACCCACAGCTCGACGGACTTTCGGTCCGCCGGGTCGCCCAGACGAGCCACCGCACGTCCGTCGCGGCCGACGACGAGGTCGCTGAACGCCGTGTCCAGCTCGACCGGTCCGATCCTGCGCGGCTGCCGGAAGTCGTGCGCGGTCCCGGCCACGCTGGTCGACGTCCCGTCAGCCGGACCGTCCGGATCGACGAAGGCGGCAGCAGGGACGGTCAGGTCGAGTCCGTCGATCGACGTCGTGCCGAGCGTGAGGTAGGGATGGAACCCCACCCCGAACGGCGCCGGCTCACGATCGGCATTGACCGCCTCCAAGGTCACCGTCAACCCTGACTCGTCCAGTGCGTAGGTGACCTCGAGGTGGAGGTGCCACTCGTAGCCGGGTTGCGGGCGCACGGCGCAGGCCAGGGTGACCGCAGCGGGATCCCGCTCGACGAGGGTCCAGTCGAGCCACCTCACCAGTCCGTGGATGGCGTCGTGCCGACCGATCTCGTTCAGCGGCGCCTGACATCGGCGGCCGCGGTACTCGTAGTGACCGTCGGTCAACCTGTTGGGCCAGGGCGCGAGCACCTGTCCCCGGCCATCGGTGGCGCGCGCGCCTGCCCCGAAGCCGTCGATCACGTCCAGCGCGCCGACGCTGTAGCGACGAAGGGTCGCACCGACCTGGGTGACGACCGCCTCCGAGTCGCCGTGCGCGATGCCGTACTGCTCACCCGAGGGCGGGGCCTGCATGCGTCGTCCCCGGTCCTGCCGCGCGCTCACGTGAGCTCGCTGGCCCTCTCGGCGGCGATGATGCGTGCGGCGGCCTCGATGAGGGCGAGGTGCGAGAACGCCTGCGGGAAGTTCCCGAGGTGGCGGCCGGTCTCGACGTCGAACTCCTCGGCGAAGAGCCCGAGCGGTGAGGCGACCCGGAGGAGCCGCTCCATCAGGTCCTGGGCCCGCTGCTCCTCACCGATGATCGACAGCGCGGACACCAGCCAGAACGAGCAGATGAGGAAGGTGCCCTCCTTGCCGGACAGTCCGTCGTCGGTCTCGTCGGTGCGGTAGCGCAGCACGAAGCCGTGCTCGGTGAGCTCGTCGGCGATCGCGAGCACGCTGGCGCGCAGCCGCTCGTCGGTGGCGGGGAGGAAGCCGAATAGCGCCGCCAGCAGCGTCGATGCGTCCAGTGCGTCCGTCTCGTAGTGCTGACGCAGGACGCCGCGGTCGTCCACACCGTTCGCCAGGATGTCGGCCTTGATCTCGTCGGCGGTCTCCCGCCACGTCGCCGTGAGCTCCGCGTCGCCCCGGATCTCCGCGAGCTTCGACGCCCGGTCGAGCGCGACCCATCCCATCAGCTTCGACGACACGTAGTGCTGCGGTGCGCCGCGGGCCTCCCAGATCCCTTGGTCGGGCTCGCGCCACACCTCGGTGGCACACCGGGCCTGCGACTGGACGATCGGCCACAGCCGTCGCGGGAGTCGCTGGCTGCGGCGGGTGTGCAGCAGGACCGAGTCCAGGACCGCGCCGAACACGTCGTTCTGGCGCTGGTCGAACGCCCCGTTCCCGACCCGCACCGGTCGAGCGCCCGCGTATCCCGAGAGGTCGTCGCGGGTGGACTCCGTCAGGTCGCGTCGGCCGTCGATGCCGTACATGATCTGCAGGGCCCCCGACTCGGTCGCCTCCAGGTCGGCGACGAACTGCATGAACTCGTCGGCCTCCCAGTCCAGGTTGAGGAAGTGCAGTGCCTGCAGCGTGAAGGTGCTGTCGCGCATCCAGGTGTAGCGGTAGTCCCAGTTCCGCTCGCCGCCGGGCGTCTCGGGCAGCGACGTCGTGAGGGCCGCCACGGTGGCGCCGGTCGGCATGTAGGTGAGGCCCTTGATGGCCAGGGCCGACCGTTGGATCGGGTCGCGCCAGCGATGGTCGGGCATCCGCGCCCGTCCGAGCCACGCGCGCCAGAACCGGACCGTGGCGTCGATCCGGGCGTTCGCCTCGTCGATGTCGACCGGCGCCGCCAGCCCGTCGGCCCACGACAGGGCGCAGAAGCACTCCTCGCCGGCGGAGAGCACGTGTCGGGCTCGGACCCGGTTGCCCTCCACCCCGAGCGCGAGGTCGGTGCGCAACCGCATGGTCTGGCCGTCTGCTGTCGCGTCGGCGGCATGCCGCTCGTCGTCGACCAGCGTCCAGTCCGCCGACGTCCGCCCGTAGTCGAAGGCCGGCTCACAGACCAGGTCCAGCTCGACGGTCCCCGACAGGCAGCGAACCGTCCGCACCAGGAGGTGGTCGGCATCGTCGTCCGCCGGGGGCCGGGTGTGGGGCGTCACCACGTCCTCGGTCGTCCGCGGGCCCATCGTCAGCGCATCGCGGACCAGCACCCAGCCGGACGGCGTCTTCCACGTCGTCTCGAGGACGTTCGTGCCGGGCACGTACGCACGCGAGGTCGGGTGGTTGATCCCGAAGGGCCCGAGTCGGAAGTAGCCCGCCTGGCGGTCGAGCAGGGTGCCGAACACGCTGGGCGAGTCGAAGCTCGGGAGGCACAGCCAGTCGATCGCCCCGTCGGGCGCCACCAGGGCGCCGGTGTGGCAGTCGGACAGGAACGCGTAGTCGGCGATGGGTGGGAACGGCGACGGCGCCGCGGCGCTCTGGGGCATCACGTCGCTCATGACGCGATCCACGGGTCGTGCCAGCCGCCGTGCTCGGCCGTCAGCCGGTCGGCTTCCGCCGGCCCCCACGATCCCGGGGCGTACGCGTGGACCGGAGGTGGGGCGTCGAGCAACGGCTGCATGACCCGCCAGGTCTCGTCGACCCCGTCCTGCCGGGTGAACCTGGTGCTGTCCCCGCGCAGCGCAGCCTGTAGGAGCACTTCGTAGGGCGTGGCGCCCTCACCGCCCTGGTCGGCGAACTCCATGTCCAGGTCGATCCTCCCCACGGCCGAGAGGTCGCTGCGTCGTGCGTCCAGGATCATTCGGATCCCCGTCGACGGGTCCAGCTTGACGACGACCTGGTTCGGTTCCGTCTGCGGTCCCATCACACCGAAGCCCAACGGAGGTGGACGCTTGAAGATGACGCGCAGCTCGGTCTGGGTCACGGGGAGCCGCTTGCCGGTCCGGATGAAGAACGGGACACCCGCCCATCGCGAGTTCTGGATCTCGAGCCGCATCGCGGCGTAGGTCTCGGTCGCCGAGTCCGGTGCCACCCCGTCGATGTCGCGATACCCGGCGTACTGCCCCCGGACGTAGTGAGCCGGGTCGGCCGCAACGACGGCCTTGAAGAGGGCGACCTGCGCATCCTTGATCGACGTCAGGTCACCGCGTGAGGGCGCCTCCATCGCCGCCGCCGACACGACCTGCATCAGGTGGTTGACGATGACGTCCCGCATCGCACCGACGGGGTCGTAGAAGTGGCCACGGTCCTCGACCCCGAAGTCCTCCGACATGTTGATCTGCACGTGCGAGACGTAGTTGCGGTTCCAGACCGGCTCGAGGATGGTGTTCGCGAAGCGCAGGTGCAGGATCTCGTCGATCCCCATCTTCCCGAGGTAGTGGTCGATGCGGAACAGCTGTGACTCGTCGATGTACTGGTGCAGCTCGTCGGCGAGCTCGCCGGCAGAGGCCTGGTCGTGCCCGAACGGCTTCTCCACGACAACCCGGGCCGATCGGGTGAGATCGGCCTCGGCGAGGCCGTGCACCACTCGGCCGAAGAGGAAGGGCGGGATCTCCAGGTAGAACGCCGGGCACTCGGCGCCCTTGATCGCGTCGGCGACCCGTTGGTAGGTGGCGGGGTCGGTGAAGTCGCCGTGCACGTACGACAGCCTGGCGGTGAACCGGTCGAACACCTCAGGGTCGATCGTCTCGCCGGTGCCCTCGATCGACTCACGCGCACGCGCGACGAGCTGGTCCTTGGTCCAGTCGTCGACAGCGACACCCACGACGGGACAGTCCAGCACGCCGCGTGCCTCCAGCCGGTACAACGACCGGAACGTCATCACCCTCGCCAGGTCGCCGGTGATCCCGAAGACCACGAGGACGTCCGCGGGGCGCTGGTCGGAGCCATGTGTGGGTGCCACTGTCCATCTCCTCGGCTGGGCGCACGTGCCGGTCGTCGGTGCCGGGCAGCGGCGCAGAGCGCCAGACCTGACCCATCCTTGGTCGAGGCAACACCGCGTTCGCGACGTGGCGCCTCCCCCGATCCGGGTGATGCGCCCGTCGGCCGCGACGAGGCATCGTCCAGATGGTCTGACGACACGGGCGTCGCACCGAGAGATCGCCGGTAGGAGCGGTTCTCTGAGGGTGAACGTAGGTCGCCCGCCGACCCCGAGGTTGAGCCATGGCAGATGACCAGCACTACGACGTCGTGATCATCGGGACCGGAGCCGGGGGAGGGACCCTCGGACACCGGCTCGCCACACGGGGCGCGAAGGTGCTCTGGCTCGAACGAGGCGACTTCCTGCCCCGGGAGCGTGACAACTGGGAGACGCAGGCGGTGTTCGTCCGCGGCAAGTACCTCGCGCCAGAGGTCTGGTACGACGGTCACGGCCACGACTTCCAGCCCGAGGTCAACTACTACGTCGGTGGCAACACGAAGTTCTACGGAGCGGCCCTCTTCCGGCTGCGACCGGAAGACTTCGGCGAGCTGCGCCACCACGGCGGCATCTCGCCGGCCTGGCCCATCTCGTACGACGACCTCGAGCCCTACTACACCCAGGCCGAGCACCTGTACCTCGTGCACGGCGAGCACGGCGAGGATCCGAGCGAGGGTCATGCCAGTGCGCAGTACCTCCATCCGCCGGTCTCCCACGAGCCCCGCATCCAGCAGCTGAGCGACGACCTCGAGAAGCTGGGTCTCCACCCCTTCCACCTGCCCATCGGGGTGAACCTCCAGGAGGCGGCGCCCGGCGTCGCGGCACACGGGAGCGCCTGCATCCGCTGCGACCGGGTGGACGGCTTCCCGTGCCTGCTCGACGCCAAGTCGGACGCGCAGGTCATCTGCGTCGACCCGGTCCTCGCCCAGGACAACGTCACCCTCGTGACCGGCGCGCACGTGCAGCACCTCGAGACGGATCCGTCCGGTCACACGGTCACCGGTGTCGTCGCCACCCTGGACGACGGCTCGGTCACCACGTTCACCGGTGACATCGTGGTGGTCGCGTGTGGTGCGGTGAACTCCGCGGCCCTGCTGCTGAGGTCTCACAACGATCGCCACCCCGACGGCCTGGCCAACGGCTCGGGCGTGGTCGGCCGTCACTACATGAGGCACAACAACGTCGCCCTGATGGCCGTCTCGCGCGAGCCCAACCCCACCAGGTTCCAGAAGACGCTCGCGATGAACGACTGGTACCTGGGTGCGGACGACTGGGACTTCCCCCTCGGGGGCATGCAGATGCTCGGCAAGTCCGACAACGAGGAGATCCACGCCCAGGCGCCGCGCTGGGCGGGCCGGCTCTCACCGGACCTGCCCTTCGAGGTCCTCGCACACCACGCGGTCGACTTCTGGCTCTGCGGGGAGGACCTGCCGCTGCCGGAGAGCCGCGTGACGCTCGACCGCGACGGTGCCATCCACCTCAACGTCGAGGAGAAGAACAACGGTGAGGGCGTCAAGCGCCTCCGTCACAAGCTCGACGGGATGCTCGACGAGCTGGGGATGCAGCGACACCACCTGCTGGACCGCAGTCTCTACCTGCACAAGAGCATGCCCATCGGTGCGACGGCCCACCAGGCCGGAACCGTCAGGTTCGGCCGCGACCCCGCCTCGAGCGCCCTCGACGTGAACTGCAAGGCCCACGACCTGGACAACCTCTACGTGGTCGACACGAGCTTCTTCCCCAGCATCGGCGCCGTGAACCCCTCCCTGACCGCCATCGCCAACGCGCTGCGTGTCGGCGACCACCTGACCGAACGCCTCGCCTGAGACCGCTGCTCCATGACCGATACAGCGGTTCACCAGGTTGTCATCGTCGGAGGCGGCTTCGGCGGGCTGTTCGCGGCGAAGTTCCTGCGCCGGGCGCCCGTGGAGGTGACGCTCGTCGACGCCAGGAACTACCACCTCTTCCAGCCGCTGCTCTACCAGCTGGCGACCGGAATCCTGTCCGAGGGCGAGGTCGCACCCCCGCTGCGGGACATCCTGCGGCGGCACGCGAACGTCACCGTCGAGATGGCCACGGTCCAGGGCTTCGACCTGGCCGCCCGGACCGTCACCGCACACCGACCCGACGGCACGGTCCGCACCTACGCGTACGACAGCCTGGTCGTCGCCGCCGGGGCAGCGCAGTCGTACTTCGGTCATGACGAGTTCTCCCGTTTCGCGCCGGGGATGAAGACGATCGACGACGCCCTCGAGCTGCGGGGCCGGATCTTCGGTGCCTTCGAGATGGCGGAGAACGAGCCGGACCCGGAGGCGCGTCGCGCCTGGCTCACCTTCGTCGTGGTCGGTGGGGGCCCGACCGGGGTCGAGATCGCGGGTCAGATCGCGGAGCTGGCCCGCACGGGCCTCGAGGGCAACTTCCGCCGGATCGACCCCTCGGAGGCCGAGGTCCTCATCGTCGACGGCGGCAGGGAGATCCTTGCGACGTTCGGCGACCGGCTCTCGGCGAAGGCGGCCGCCGAGCTGCGTCGGCTCGGGGTGACGATCCGCAGCAGGTCGATCGTCACGGACGTGGACCCGTTCGGGGTCGACGTGCGCGACGCCGACGGGACGACCGAGCGGATCGTCTGCCGGACGAAGATCTGGGCCGCCGGCGTGCAGGCGTCGCCGCTGGCGGGGCTGCTGGCCGAGGCCGGCGGGGCCACGTGCGACCGTGCCGGTCGCATCGTCGTGAACGACGACTGCACGCTTCCCGGCCACCCGGAGGTCTTCGCGATCGGCGACATGATGGCGCTCCGCGACCTTCCCGGCGTCGCCGAGGTGGCGATGCAGTCAGGCATCCACGCCGCCAACACGATCAAGCGCCGGCTGCACGGCGAGGAGGCGGCGATGTTCACCTACCGCGACCTCGGCAGCATGGCCACCATCTCCCGGTTCCACGCCGTGGTCAGCTTCAGGAAGCTCCGGCTGTCCGGCTTCCTCGGCTGGCTGATGTGGCTCCTGGTGCACCTCACCTTCCTGACTGGCTTCCGGAACCGGCTCTCCGCGATGTTCCACTGGACCGGGACGTTCGCGGCGGGCGGGCGCGCCGAACGCACGATCACGGTGCGCCAGACGGTCGGTCGGGTCGTCCTCGAGCAGGCCGGCGAGGGCGACATCGCTCGAGTGGTCCCACCATTCGAGCGGCCAGACGCTGCCGGTGACGCAGCCCCGGACGACGCGTGACCGCCGCGATGATCGAGGTCCTGACGAGCACTGCCTTCGCCGTCGACCCGGTGCCGTGGGCTCGGTCGCAGATGGCGTTCACGCTGGCCTTCCACATCATCCTCGTCCCGCTGGGGGTGTCGTGGTCGGTGATGGCCCTCATCGCCAACTACCGGGGGATCAAGCACGACGACGCGGACGCCCTGCTGCTCGCGCAGCGATGGTCGAAGTACATGGCGGTCACCTTCGCGGTGGGCGCCGTGACCGGGACGGTGCTGTCCTTCGAGTTCGGCCTGCTGTGGCCGAAGTTCATGGGGCAGTGGGGCGCGGCCTTCGGCGTGCCGTTCGCGTTCGAGGGGATCTTCTTCTTCGCCGAGGCGGTCTTCATCTCGATCTACATCTTCGGGTGGCGGCGCCTGAAGCCGTGGACCCACTTCTGGACCGGCGTGCCCATCGCGGTCGCCGGCATCTTCGGCAGCATCTCCGTGGTGGCGGCCAACGCCTGGATGAACTCGCCCCAGGGCGTGACGCTCGACGCCTCCGGCAAGGTCACCGACGTCGACCCGATGGGGGTCATCTTCAACGACGCGATGCCGCTGATGGCCGCCCACATGGTGGTGGCTGCCTACCTGGTGGGCGGCTTCATGGTCGCCTCGGTGTACGCGGTGGGGATGCTGCGCGGGCGCACCGACCACTACCACCGGACCGGCTTCGTCATCGCCTTCACGGTGGCAGCGATCGCGACCCCCGTGCAGATGGGCGTCGGGGACGGACTCGCCCGCTGGGTCTACGACAACCAGCCCACCAAGTTCGCGGCGATCGAGATGGTGCCCAAAACCAGCAGCGACGTGCCGGAGGTGCTCCTCGGACACCTCGACTCCAAGGGTGAGGTGGTCGGCGGGATCCCCATCCCGGGGTTGGCATCGATCCTGTCCGACCCCGGCAAGGGGACGTCGACCGAGATCCAGGGCCTCGAGGAGACGCCCGCCGCGGACCGCCCGACCAATCACCAGGTGAACGTGACCCACCTCGCGTGGGACGTGATGATCGGCCTGGGCACGCTGCTGTTCCTGCTGACCCTGTGGTGGTGGGCGGCCTGGATCTTCCGGCGGGACATGCCCCGGAGCAGGTGGTTCCTCCGGGTCTCGGCAGCCTCCGGGGTGCTCGCGGTGATCACCATGGAGGCGGGCTGGGTCGTCAGCGAGGTCGGACGACAGCCGTGGATCGTCTACGAGAAGATGAAGGTCGAGGACGCCGCCACCGGCAACACGGGGATATGGATCACCTTCATCGGCGTGGTGCTGCTGTACGTCGGGCTGGGCGTGACGACGATCCTCGTGCTGCGGCAGATGAGCCGCAGGTTCCGGGAGGGTGACCGCACCGGCGAGGCCGACGTGCCCTACGGGCCGAACGACCCGGACCCGTCCGCCCCCGCGGACGACGAGAAGGTGCCGGTGTGATGGCCACGACGGCTGCCGTGATCCTGTTCGTCGCGGTCATCGCGTACGCCGTCCTCGGAGGCGCTGACTTCGGAGCCGGGTTCTGGGACCTGGTGGCCGGGGGCAGCAGGCGCGGGCGACGGCCTCGCGAGGTCATCGACCACGCCATCGCCCCGGTCTGGGAGGCCAACCACGTCTGGCTGATCTTCGTCTTCGTGCTGCTGTGGACCTGCTTCCCGGAGGCGTACGCGTCCATCACCCTGACGATGTTCGTCCCGCTGACCCTCGCCGCGCTCGGCATCGTGCTGCGGGGAGCGAGCTTCGCGTTCCGCAAGGCGGTGTTCGCGACCCGGGACCGCCGCAACTTCGGTGCAGCGTTCGCGGTCTCGTCGGTGCTGGTGCCCTACTGCTTCGGTGCCGTGGTCGGCGGAATCGCCTCGGGGCGGGTCCCATCAGGGGGCAAGGCGGGTGACCCGTGGGACAGCTGGGTCAACCCGACGTCCGTGGTGGTCGGGCTCCTGGTGGTGTGCCTGGACGCGTACCTGGCCGCGTTCTTCCTGGTCCGTGACGCGGACCGGCTCGCCGACGAGACGATGGTCGCCTACTTCCGCCGCCGGGCGACCGTCGCGGCGGTCGCAGCCGGCGTGGCGGCCGCGGTCGGGATCGTCGTGATGCAGCAGGACGCCGCGTACCTCTTCGACGGCCTCACCTCGCGAGCCCTGGCCCTGGTGGTCCTGTCGGCACTCTCGGGAGTGACCGCGCTCGTGCTGGTCGCCCGCCACGTCCACCGGGGCGCGCGCCTGGCCGCGGTCGGGGCGGTCGTCGGCGTGGTCCTGGCCTGGGGCGTGGCCCAGTGGGACTACGTGCTCCCCGAGTCGCTGACCGTCTCGGCGGCGGCCGCGCCGACCGGAACGATCACGGCCGTGCTGGTCGCCACGGGCCTCGCGGTGGTGCTCATCGTGCCGGCCTTCGTGCTGCTGTACGTCCTGGACCAGCGGTCACTGCTGCCCGAGGAAGGCATGCCCGAGCCCGTGCCGGGACGGACGACCGGATGAGCCGGAAGCGGGCCACGCTGCTTCAGCGCTGGTCCGACGGCTCTTCCTCGGCGCGGTGTGGCCGTGGCGCGCCGCGGTCGAGGGCGACGGCGAGGCCCGGGAAGAACATCACCGACAGGACGCCGGCGCCGATGAGTGCCGCGGCGTTCTCCGGGAGCATCTCTCCGGTGCTCAGACCCACCGTGGAGAGCGCCACCAGCAGGGGGAGCGAGGTCGCGGTGAGCAGCATCATCTGGGCGCGTCGTCGCACGTCGAGGTCGCGGCGGTAGAGGACGAACGAGGGAAGTCCACGCACCGCCAGCAGCAGCACGAAGAAGGCGACCAGCCGCAACGGAGCCTCCCGGATCGAGTCCAGGTCCAGGCTCATGCCGGAGGAGACGAAGAAGACGGGGATGAAGAACCCGTACCCGACGGCGTCCAGCTTGTCCTCCAGGGCCGCCACGTCGCCCGGCGCCCAACGGCGCAGGATCACGCCGGCGAGGAACGCGCCGAGCACCACGTCGAGCCCGGCGTCGCTGGCGAGCACGAGCAGGCCGAAGAGGAGCATCAGGGTGAGCCGGAGCGTGATCTGCGACGTCGCGTGCTCGCCCTTGCGGGAGATCGCCTCGATCCGGGGCAGCCGAGCCAGCCGTGGCAGCCACGCGAGACCCAGCGCGACCGCGCACATCGCCAGGAGGGAGAACAGACCGACCAGGCGACCCTGCGAGCCGAGGAAGATCGCGATGCCGGCAATGGGCAGGAACTCGCCCACGGCGCCTGCAGGCATGATGAACCGGCCCAGGGGACCGTCCAGCATGTCGTTGTCGCGCAGGATGGGCAGCAGTGTGCCCAGCGCGGTCGTGGTGAGAGCCAGCGCGACGGGCACGAAGGCGTTCACCAGGCCGGCGGCCGCCAGCGCCCCGGTCACGCCGATCGAGAGCACCGCGCTGACCGCCCAGCCGGCGAGGGCGAGTCGTCCGGACCGCTCGCGGAAGTGGCCGAGCTCCAGCTCGTAGCCGGCGAGCAGGAACAGGAAGCCCAGCCCGACGTTGGCGACCAGCTCCACGGACTCCGGCTGCGCCAGCCCGCCGACCTGCGGTCCGATCAGCACGCCGCCCGCGATCAGCACCACCACCTGCGGAACCAGCAGTCGCGCGAGGAACGCGCTGACGAAGGGCGCGGCGACGGCGACGACGGACACGACCAGCAGCGCCTGCAGCTCTGTCTCGACGTCCATCCGCCCACCTCTCGACACCCACGACCGGCTGGTGCCGGCGTCCCGCCGGAGGCCAGGACACCTCGCGCCAGGCATGCACCGCGGAGACGCCGAGGTGACCGATCGTCGCCGACCGCGCGGGGCGTCGGCATCCTCCGCCGAGGGTGAGGCACGCCTCGACGCGCCGACCTCACCCGGCTCCTTCCTCACCCGGCTCGGGGGAGGTGATCGGCGCGGACGTCGATCTACGTTCGAGTCCGAGGCGGCTCGGCCACGGTCGAGCCCTTCCGCCCTCTCGACGGAGAAGCCATGTCGCAACTCTCGCCACCGAACACACCCACCACGCCGATGGAGACGCTGCCTGCCCCCGGGAGGCCGTCTCGGGGCCGCTCGATCGCGGCGGTCCTCTGCCTGGTGCTGGCCGGGCTCCTGACCACGCCCGCGGGGGTCGCGTACTGGGGCCAACGCACCCTGAACGACACCGAGCGGTACGTCGCGACCGTGGACCCGTTGATCGACTCGCCCGAGGTGCAGGACGCCATCGCCACCAAGGTGACCGCCGCCATCGAGAAGCAGGTCGACATCGAGGCCGTCCTCAACAACGTCTTCGAGGGCGTGATCACCGAGCGGCCGCGACTGGAGCAGCTGGTCGGGCCCCTCTCGGCAGCGATCAACAGCCTCGTGGAGCGGGAGGTCCGCGCCTTCATCGCCTCGGACGAGTTCGCCGAGCTCTGGCTGCAGGTCAACATCCGAGCACAGCAGGCACTGCAGCGCGTCCTGACAGGTGAGGGGACGGGAGCCGTCACGGTCCAGGGCGACCAGCTCGTCCTCGATGTCGACGAGGTCATCAAGAAGGTGAAGGAGCGGCTCGTCGCTCGCGGACTGACCTTGGTCGAGAACGTCCCGATCCCCGACACCGACCGGCAGATCGTGCTGGTGGAGTCCGGTGCGCTCGAGCAGCTCCGCACGATCTACGCCTTCGGCAATCCGGTGGCCATCTGGATGCTCCCGGTCGTCGCGGTGCTCTACCTCCTCGCATTCGTGCTGGCCCACCGTCGCCCGCGGATGGGCGTGCTGATCGGCGCCGTGCTCGCCGCCAATGCCGTCCTGCTGGCCCTGTGCCTCTCGATCGGGCGCCAGCTGTTCGTCAACCAGCTATCGGGCACGGTCTTCGGCCCCGCGAGCAAGGTCTTCTACGACACCCTGCTCTCCTACCTCGAGCGTGGGCAGGGCGTCCTGCTCGCGCTCGGGCTCCTGCTCGTCGTCGCAGGGTGCTTCGCCGGCACCAACCGGTACGGCACCGCACTTCGCACGTCCCTGGGCTCGGGACTCGAGAGTCTCGGAGACCGGATGGGAGGCGACCACCTGGGGACAGCGGGGCGCTGGGTGGGGAGCAACCAGGGGTGGCTGCGCGTCGTCGTCGTCCTTGTGGGCGTGCTGGCCCTGGCCTGGGGCAACCAGATCACCATGGAGCGGTTCTGGTGGTCCCTCGCGGCCGTGGTCGTGGGCCTGTCCGTGCTCCAGGTCCTCGTGGGCGCCGGCAAGGCCGCCCGCGTGGCCGCGCCACCAGAGGGAGACTCGGTCCCGGTCGATGCCGGCTAGGGGCGGCGCCGGCGCGACCTCGTCACCCCTGGCGCCCGGGATGAAGACTTCCCGACGGAGGCACGCGTAGTCGAGACCACGCGGGTCCGGACCCGTGAACACCCACCCCAGATCGGGGATATCGATCCCGCCCCCTTGCTCTCTTTCGGGTGACCTCGGATCCTCGGGACGTGGCTTGCCCTGCCTGCGCTCGCTGGGCTCGTGGTGCGCCCGCCACTCCCTGGCCGGCACGGACAGGGAGGCGACCAAGGACCTCGTGGAGGAACGCTGCCCCCCGCCGCAGAACGGCGTCAACCCGATCGTCTTCGACGTGTCGACGGGCAAGCTGACAGACGACCACGCGAAGCAAGCGGTCTCCGAGTCGGTCAAGGCGATCGCCGCCGTGCCCCATGTCGCGAGCCCGCACGCATGGACCCGATCGGACGGGGTACGGCGACAGGTCGGGGGATCCCTCATCGGACAGAGCGCATCATGCGACACCCCCTCGGCCGGCGGCCCGTCACCCGGCCTGCCGCCCACCGCAGCCGACGTGGCTCACCACGACCCTGCACGGCTGCCCTCCGCGCCCGCGCGCCGCCCGCCGCGTCGTCCGTGGCCCTCGCCCGCGCCCGCTACCGGCTCCCCGCGCACCTGCGCGGATCCCGTCGCGAGCGACGTACGGCCACGTGACGTCCAGCGCCACACCGCCCCCTGAAGGGAACCCCCATGAACGACCACCTTCGCCGATACGGGCCCGCCGGGCTCGCCCTCGGATGCATCGCCACGCTCGCCATTGCCGTCAGCGCCCAGTCCGCCCCGAGCTCGGGCCCGGACGCTCCCACGCTCGAGAGCCGCGTCACGGCGCTCGAGCAACGGGTGACCGCGCTCGAGAACGACCAGCCGACGCCGACCCCGACCCCGACGCCGACGCCGACCCCCACACCCACGCCGACGCCCACCCCGACGCCCACGCCGACCCCCACMCCCACGCCGACCCCCACACCCACGCCCACCCCGACGCCTGCGGGTGACTTCCCCAACGCCGCGACCACCGGCGTCCCGGCCGGCGTGACCCTCGAGCCCTACACCGGTCCGTGCATCTTCCGGGAGTCCAACGGCTCCTCTGCGGAGATCGACGGCAAGGACGTCCGGGCGAAGTGCGGCGAGCTGTTGGCCTACCACCCGTTCGCGCTGACCGTCCGCAACAGCCGCGTGCCCCGCATCGAGGTCACCGGAAACGGCCAGAGCCTCGACATCAGCGACAGCGACGTCGTGGCGGGCGCGTGGTCCGACGGCGCGCTGTGGGGGTCGAACATCACGGCCACCCGCGTCGAGATCACCGGCGGCCAGCACTCGGCGCACTGCGAGGACAGCTGCACCATCGTGGACTCCTGGCTCCACGGCCAGTACAACCCGGACGGTGGGGCGTTCCACACCAACGCCTTCCTCACGAACGGCGGCAGCGGCATGGTGCTCCGGCACAACACCCTGCACTGCGACTCGATCCTGAACAGCACGGACGGCGGGTGCACCGCCGACGTGTCGCTGTTCGGCGACTTCGGTCCCGTCTCCGACGTGCTCGTGGAGCGGAACCTGCTGAAGGCCAACGCCTCGTCGATCTCGTACTGCGCGTACGGCGGCTACAGCCCCAGCAAGCGGTACCCGATCGCCACCGGAATCCGGTTCATCGGCAACGTCTTCGAGCGCGGCACCAACCGCCGGTGCGGTGTCTACGGCCCGGTCACGTCGTTCCAGGCCAGCGCCGCCGGCAACCAGTGGTCGGGCAACACCTGGGACTCCGGCGAGCCCCTGACCCCCTGACCGCGCCCGACCCGTAACACGCTCGGCCTTCACGGCGCTGAAGGGAAGAGGGCAGCGGCGCGACCATTTCCCCCCGGATCGAGGTCGCGCCGCTGTTCCCTGTCTTGCACAGCCCCCCGGGCTGTACCGTGGACCCAGGCGTTCGATCCGGGGGGATGGACTGCCTGGTGGCGGCCCGGGTGCTCACATCCTGAGCACCCGGGCCCGCCGCTGATCTCGCAGCGGGGCCGGCGGCCTCAGTCGCCCGTCGGGCCGAAACGCTCGACGCGGATGGCCGCGGGGTCGAGCCCGCACGCGACGAGCAGCTCCTCGGCGTACGACGCGAAGCGCGCCGAGCCGCAGACGTAGCCGAGGTCGACGCCCTCCAGCAGCGGCGCCAGCTCCGCGGTCGTGAACGGCCCGGCCGGCCGGCCGCCGACGTCGGCGCGCGTGAACGCGAGCGTCGCTCCGTAGCGCTCGAGCTCGCGGGCGTAGGCGAGCTCGTCGGGCGTGCGGCCCATCGCGGCGACGCGCAGCAGGTCGGTGCGCCCGAGCCGGCGTGCCGTGCGGGCCATGGCGACAGCAGGCACGACCCCGGTGCCGCCGACGAGGCACAGGACACGGGACTTCGTGTCCCAGACGAACCAGCGGCCGATCGGTCCGCGCAGCTCGAGCACGTCACCGACCTCGGCGACGTCGGCGAGGAACTCCGACACCTCCCCGTCCGGCTGCCGCTCGATCAGCAGCTCCAGCAGCGGGTCGTCGCTGTCGGAGGCCAGGGAGTACGAGCGCTGGGCGGTGTAGCCGTCGGGCGCGCGCAGCCTGAGGATGTAGTGCTGGCCGGGCAGGTGGTGGGGCCGGTCGTCCACGTGCAGCCGCAGCCGGACCGTGTTCGTGGTCGGCTGGTCCTTCTCGATGATGCGGCCGTCGCTCCAGGCCGCCATGGGGGCCGGGGCCACGTCAGTCGTCACCCTGGTAGCGCTGCTCGCGCCACGGGTCGCCGCGGTCGTGGTAGCCGTTCTGCTCCCAGAAGCCCGGCCGGTCATCGGTCATCAGCTCGAGGCGCGAGAGCCACTTGGCCGACTTCCAGAAGTACAGGTGCGGCACCAGCAGCCGGAGCGGACCACCGTGCTGGCGGGGGAGCGGCTTGCCGTCGAAGCTCCACACCACCCACGCGCGACCGCCGGTGACGTCCGCCAGCGGCAGGTTGGTGGTGTAGCCCGTCACCGAGTGCGCCATGACGTACGCCGCCGAGGTGTCCGGCTCGGCGACCGCGAGCAGGTCGTCGACGCTGACGCCGCTGAAGGTGGTGTCGAGCTTGGACCACGTGGTCACGCAGTGGATGTCACCGAAGTAGGTCGAGCCGGGGAGGGCGTGCAGCTCCTGCCAGGTCCACGTGTGCGGCGACTCGACGAGGCCGTCGATGCTGAACGTCCACGACTCCTCGGGCTGGTGGGGCGTCGCCTCGGCGCTCAGCACCGGCCACGACGAGCCCGTGTCGTACTGCCCGGGTGGGAGCCGACCGCGCTCGGGCTCGGGGCGGCGGCGGTGGAATCCTCGGGTGACAGGCATGACTCTGCTCCTGGTGGCTCGCTGCTCAGGCGGACGGGGCCAGTCTGCCGTGGACCGGGCATGGACCGCACGCAGGAAGTCGAGGACGGCTCAGCCGTTGCGGCCGCGGGCGGTGACCGGCCAGGGGGCGCTCCCGGTGGTGGGCCACAGCTCGTCGGCGAGGTTGACCGCGCTGCAGCAGTGGTTGGGCACGACGAGCACCCGCCTGCCGAGCCGCGGGAGACGGCCCGGCAGCTCCACGACCGCGTGGTGCTCGGACAGCTGCACGATCCGGGCCTCGGGGTGCTCGAGGAGCCGACCGGACCCCGAGGCGTAGGGCGCCCGGTCGGCGCCCAGCACCTTGGACCCGGCGTCCAGGACGGCGCGGCCGCCAGCGTGGCTCACGACCGTGGCCACCGCCGTGAGCGCGACCTGGTCGGGCGTCGCGGAGCCGAGCTCCCACTGCTGGGCGTCGCCGAAGACGTAGACGCCGGGCCGGACCTCGGTCAGGACCGCGGTGTCGGCGTGCTCGAGCGAGGGCGTCGACCCGCCGCTGACGACCTCGATCTCGATCCCGGCCGCGGTGACGGAGGCCCGCGCGGCCGCGAGGGCGACGCCTTCGTCGCGGGCCGCGACGGCCCGGGCGTCGGGGGAGTAGGAGTGTCCGGGGAAGGTGTAGACGCCCCGCACGGGGAGGTCGCCGGCGGCGAGCGCGACCTGCCCGGCCGACGACGGCTCGACGCCGCTGCGGTGGTGGCCGCAGTCGACCTCGACCAGCACCTCCAGCCCCGAGCCGGCCAGGAGGGCGGCGGCGGTGCGGGCCCCGCCGACGGAGTCGACGCCGATCGCGAGCCGTACGCCTGACGACGCGATCGATCGCAGCCGCCCGGCCAGCTCGGCGGTCAGCCACAGCGGGTAGGCGATGAACAGGTCCGCCACGCCCTCGGCGGCGAAGGCCTCGGCCTCGCCGACGGTGGCGACCGTCAGTCCGACGGCGCCGGCCTCCAGCTGCAGGCGGGCGATGTCGGCGGACTTGTGGGTCTTGGCGTGCGGACGCAGTGCGACACCACCGGCAACGGCGGCCCCGGCCGCGCGGGCCACGTTGGCACGCAGCCGGTCGACGTCGACCCGGAGGTAGGGCGTGGGCCGCTGGTCCGTGCTCACCCGAACCGTCGCCACTCGCCCTCGGAGACGACCTCGACCCGGTCGCCGTCCACGAGCACCGCCGACTGCTCGTCGAGGGCATACGCCGGGTTGCCGAGCTCGGCGGCCCACTGCTCGGCCACCTCCAGGGTGTTGCCCGGGAAGAGCCCGACGTGCGGGAACAGCGAGAAGTCGACGAGGCCGAGCGTCCGGTCGCCGTCCTCGGGTCGCCACTCGACGAACAGGTCGCCGATGCGCGGGGTCAGCACCATGCTGCCGGCGCTCACGCCCACCCACACGGTGTCGGTCAGCTCGGGCAGCAGGTCGGCGAGCCCCGACTCGACCAGCCAGTGGGCGAGGTAGGTCGCCTCGCCGCCGTCGACGAGCAGCACGTCGGCCTCACGGACCCACGGCACCCAGCGGTCGGGGCTGATCGTGGGGAGCGCCGTCAGCTCGAGGAACCCGACGGACCGCCAACCGAGGCCGGTCATCGTCGGCGGCGACCCGTCGGTGACGAAGCGTCGCAGCGACTCCGGCCCACACTTCGGATGACCCCACTGAGCCGTCGGGATGCACAGCGCGGTCGACTCCTCGACCGGCTTGTCGAGCAGGTCGACCAGGGCCGCTCGGATGCTGTCGTTGGTCACGCCACCGGAGGTGAGCAGGAGCTTCATCCCCGCATCGTCGCAGGCTCGTCCGACGCTGACCGCGGCACGCCCGCGCGGCCTCAGGAGATCCGCACGCGAGGATCGAGCACCGCGTAGGTGAGGTCGACGAGGATGTTGGCGACCACCACCGCGGTCGAGGCGAACAGGACGACCCCGATGATCACGGGAAGGTCCTGCTGGGTGATCGCGACGATGGCGGTCTGCCCCAGGCCCGGGAGGCTGAAGACGGTCTCGGTGACCACGACGCCGCCGACGAGCTGGCCCAGGTCGATGCCGAACTGGGTCACGATGGGCGTGAGGGCGCTGCGCAGGGCGTGCCGGTAGGTGACGCGTCGCTCGGAGATGCCCTTGGAGCGGGCGGTCCTGATGTAGTCCTCGCTGAGCACGTCGAGCATCGATCCGCGGGTGAGTCGGGTGTAGGCAGCTGCCGACACCAGCGCAAGGGTCGCCCAGGGCAGCACCAGGTGGTTGACCCACGGTCCGATGCCCTGGCTCACGGGCACGTACCCGCCGGGTGGGAACCAGGCATAGCCCGCCTTGGTGAGCTGGAAGTAGAGGAAGTAGAGGAGCACCAGGCCCAGCAGGAACGACGGCATCGAGTAGAAGAACAGCGCGAAGGCGGTCAACGCCCGGTCTGCCAGCGAGCGGGGGTGCGTGGCCGAGACGACACCGTTGCTGACGCCCAGCACCAGCCAGATCACCGCCGCTCCCACCGCCAGCGAGAGGGTCACGGGCACGGCCTGGGTGATGATCGTGGTGACCGGGACCTGGTGGTAGTAGTCGTAGCCGAGGTCGCCGTGCAGCGCGTCGCCGACGAAGCTGGCGTACTGCTTCCACAGCGGCTGGTCGAGGCCGAGGCGTTCGTTGATCGCGGCGATGGTCTCCGGTGTGGCCTGTCGTCCACCCAGGGTGCGCGCGACGTTGCTCGGCACCACGTAGAACAGCGCGAACACCGTCATGCTGATCAGCCACAGGACCAGGAGCCCCGTCAACGTCCGCACGATGAGGAACCTCACCATCCGGGCTCACCTCCCGATCAGCCGGTCGACGCGCGGGTCGAGCGCGTCGCGCACGCCGTCGCCGAACAGGTTGAACGCCAGGGTGGTGATCAGGAGTGCGCCACCGGGGAAGGCGATGAACCACCACGCGGTCCGGTAGTAGCGCTGCGCGGTGCTGATCATCCCGCCCCAGTCCGCGGTCGGCGCCTCCAGGCCGAGGCCGAGGAAGGAGAGCGTCGCCTGAGCCACGATCACCACCGGCACCAGCAGGGTCGTGTAGACGATGATCGGCGCCATCACGTTGGGCAGGACGTCGATGAACATGATGCGGAGGTCCCCGGCACCCAGCGAGCGCGCAGCCTCGACGTACTCCCGCTCCTTGACCGAGAGCACCTGCCCACGCACGATGCGCGCCATCGAGGCCCAGCTGAAGAAGCCGATCACCACGATCGTCACCAGCAGGCTCGGGCCGGTGATGGACACCAGTGCGACGGCCACCAGCAGGAACGGGATCGAGAGGACGACGTCGATCAACCGCGCGAGGACCAGGTCGACCAGGCCCCCGAAGAAGCCGGCGGCAAGGCCGACGACGACCCCCACGATCACCGTCAGCATGGTCGCCAGCACGCCGACGCCGAGCGAGACGCGAGCTCCGTAGGCCACCCGGGTCAGCACGTCACGGCCCAGGTCGTCGGTGCCGAACCAGAAGGTCGAGCTCGGACCGACGGGCAGGCCGTCGGGAGTCAGGCCGGTCTCCCGGTACTGCACGTTGGGCGGGTGCCCGGTGAGCCAGGCGAAGAACGGCGCGAAGATCGCGACCAGCACCAGCAGGCCGATCACCACCAGGGACCAGATGGCGACCTTGTCCTTCCTCAGCCGGAGCCAGGCCAGCTTCCACGGACCGCGGCCCTCGATGGTGCGGGGAACGTGCCCGGTGGTCACCGTGTCGGTCATCGTCGGGACGCTCAAGATGGGGTCGGTCATGGCTCGACCTCCCCGGGGGTCGCGATCTCGAGGCCGGGGACCGCGCTGCCCAGGCTCTCGCCGTGCGCGAGCGGGTGCCAGCACGCGGTCACGTGGACGTCCGGGTCGCCCTCGACCGGCTCGAGCGGGGGCTGCTGCTCCCGGCAGTCCGCGCGGGCCTTGGGGCACCGGGGGTGGAAGTGGCACCCGCTGGGCGGGTCGACGGCCGATGGCAGGTCGCCGCTGAGGACGACGTGCTCGCGGCTGTCGGCCGCGTCCGGGTCGGGCGCGGGCAGCGCCCCCAGGAGCGCCTTCGTGTAGGGGTGCCGGGCCCCGCCGAAGAGGTCCTCCACCGTTCCCTGCTCGACCACCCTGCCCAGGTACATCACAGCGATGCGGTCGCTGACGTGACGCACGACGGACAGGTCGTGGGTGATGAAGAGGTAGGTGAGCCCCAGCTCGTCCTGCAGGTCGATGAGCAGGTTGAGCACCTGCGCCTGGATCGAGACGTCGAGCGCGGACACCGGCTCGTCGCAGATGATCAGGCGAGGACGGAGCGCCAGCGCACGGGCCACCCCGATGCGCTGCCGCTGGCCACCGGAGAAGTCGGCGGGGAACCGGTTGTAGTGCTCCGGGTTGAGCCCTACCAGCTCCATCAGCTCCTGGACCCGGGCCTTGCGGGCCGGGCCCTTCTCCAGGGCGTGGATCGCGAAGGCGTCGCCGATGATCGAGCCGACCCGCCGTCGCGGGTTCAGGGAGCCGTAGGGGTCCTGGAAGATCACCTGGATGTCGCGCCGCAGCGGCCGCATCTCGCGGCGGGAGAGGTGCGTGACGTCCCGGCCGTCGAACCACACCTCGCCCGCGGTGACGTCGTACAACCGGGCCAGGCAGCGTGCCAGGGTCGACTTGCCGCAGCCGGTCTCGCCGACGAGGCCGAGGGTCTCCCCGGGGAGCACCTCCAGGTCCACCCGGTCGACGGCGTGCAGCACACCGGTCGCGCGTCCCGTCAGGCTGGTGCCGCCGGCCGGGAACTCCTTGCAGACCGCACGGGCCTCCAGGAGCGGTGTTGCCGTCGACGTGGTCACGACGCGGCCCCCTCAGCCCCCTCGGCCGTCTCGGCCGTCTCCACGGTCTCGTCGGCCGCGGCGGCCGCGGCGGCCTCGGCGGTCTCGGCGCGGAGGCGGTCCCGCATCGCGGTGCGCGCAACCAGGTCGGCGGGCAGCCAGCACGCGGACCAGTGGTGGACGTCGCCGAAGACGCGGGCGAGCGGAGGCTCCGCGGCCCAGCACCGGTCGAAGGCGTAGGGGCAGCGCGGAGCGAACGAGCAGCCGGGCGGGAGCTCGATCACGCTGGGTGGGGTGCCGCGGATGGGGGTCAGCCGGCGTCGGCCCGCGCCCACGGCGGGCAGCGAGTCGAAGAGGCCCTCCGTGTAGGGGTTGTGGTGGTGGTAGAAGGTCTCGCGTCGGGGCGCGTGCTCCATCACCACCCCCGCGTGCATGACCACCACGTCGTCCGCCACCTCGGCGACCACTCCGAGGTCGTGCGTGATGAGCACGATGGCGGTACCGAACTCGCGCTGCAGGCGCGTCATCACCGCCAGCACCTGCGCCTGCACGGTGACGTCGAGCGCCGTCGTCGGCTCGTCGGCGACGAGGAGGTCGGGGTTGAGCGCCATCGCCATCGCGATCATGACCCGCTGGCGCATGCCGCCGGAGAACTGGTGCGGGTAGTCGTCCAGGCGTTCCTCGGGGTGCGGGATTCCGACCAGTCCCAGCAGCTCGGCGGCCCGGGTCCGTGCCTGCTGCCGGGTCACGCTGCTGTCGTGTGCCTGGATCATCTCCCGGATCTGCCAGCCGATGCGGTAGAGCGGGTGGAGGCTGGAGAGCGGGTCCTGGAAGATCATCCCGATCCGCTTCCCACGGATCTGCCGCAGCTCGTCGGGCTGGGCGGTCAGCAGGTCGACGCCGTCGAAGAAGGCGTGACCACTGACCGTGGCGCCACGGGTGAGTCCGGCGATCGTCTGCGTGGACACGCTCTTGCCGGACCCGGACTCCCCGACGATGCCGAGCGTGTGGCCGCGGTCGAGGTCGAAGCTGACTCCGCGGACCGCCTCGACGACGCCGTCGTCGGTCGAGAACGAGACGCGCAGGTCCTGGACCTCCAGCAGGCGCATGGAGGTCAGCCCCCCTGCATGTCCGGGGACAACCAGACGTTGGCGGGGTCGAAGTTCTGGATGGCGGGCAGGTAGATCGCGTTGTTGACCTGCGTGGCGTGGTAGTTCGCGTTGAGCGGCGAGGTGATGGGGAAGAACGGTGCGTCCTTCATCACCTGCTCATCGGCCTTCGCCCACAGGGACGCGGCCGTGGACTCGTCGGGTGCCGCCGCGGCCTGATCGATCAGCTTGTTGGTCGCCGGGTTGTCGTAGAACCCGAAGTTGCTGCCGACGGGCGGGAACGACGGCTCGCCGGAGAACAGCGGACCGAAGAACGACAGGGCCGCGTTGCCGAACCAGTCCGGCCCCCAGCCGGCCAGCGAGACGTCCCACACCCCGCTGCGCGCGGCAGTGGGCTCCTGCAGGTACTTGGTGTAGAAGTCTGCGTCGGGCGACGGGACGCCCTCGACCTTGATCCCGGCATCGGACAGGTCCTGCTGGACGGTCTGGAACGCCTTCGTGCCGCCCTCGGAGGAGCTGCGGTAGAGGAACTTCAGCGTGAGACCGTCGGAGTAGCCCGCATCGGCGAGCAGGGACTTGGCCTTGGCCACGTCGTAGGGGTAGAGGTCGAGGTCCTGCGAGCCGACGATGCCGGGAGGCAGCACGTGGGTGAGCGGGGGGTTGACCTTCGGTCCGCCGAGGACCTGGATGATGTTGTCCCGGTTCATGGCGTACTCCAGGGCCTGACGTACCTCCGCGTTCTTCAGCGCGCCCCCGTTGTTGGGGGAGACGGTGTTGAACACGACGTACGGGTTGGTGGAGTTGGTCTCGCCGAGGTTGAGGTTGGGGTCGTTCGCCGAGATGAGGCCCGGGAGCTGGGACGGCGGCGGGAAGGTGCCGAACTCCATGTCGGCGCTCGCATTGCCCGTCTGGAGCTGCTGCTGCACCGATTCCTGGCTGACCGTCTCGTTGACCACCACCTTGTCGACGTAGGCCTTCCGGATGGGGTCCGAGTCAGCCGTCCAGGCCGGGTTGCGCGTGAAGACGATCTCCTTGGTCGGGTTCCAGGACTCGATCTGGTAGGGACCGTCGGAGACCTGGTGCTGGCCGAGGTCCTGGCTGCCCGGAAGGTACTTGAGCACCTCCTCCGGTGCGGGGGAGAAGGCCGGCAGGGTGAGCATGTCGACGAAGTACGACGCCGGTTGGGTGAGCGTGAAGACCACGGTCTTGTCGTCCTTGGCCACCACCCCGGGCAGGTCGTTGCCGTCGATGTAGGAGGCGATCGCCTCTGGGGTCTGGCCGGCGTTCGTGAACCCGTCGCAGAAGTCCTGGTAACCCTCGATCAGGGTGGCGAAGTCGGGGATGCCGCCGAACGGCTGGACGGGGTTGCACGTGCGCTTGACCCCTCGCACCACGTCCTCGGCGGTGACCGGCCGAGCCGGGTCGGTGTTCCACTGCGCGCCCGAGCGGAGGGTGATCGTGTAGGTCGTGCCGTCCTTGCTGATGCCGCCGTTGTCGGTGGTCGGGATCTCCTCGGCCAGGTCCGGCGCGGCGGTCGTGGTCTGGCCCTTGACGGCGGAGTAGGTGAACAGCTGGCGGCTCCACAGGCGCAGGGCGCTGTAGCCCACGCTGTAGTAGGAGACGTTGGGGTCCATGTAGTCGACGTCGCCGGTGCCGAGCATGTTGAGCACGCCGCCCGCGCTCGGCTCTCCCGAGCTTCCGCCTCCGCCGGAGTCCGACGAGCCGCCCGAGCCGCCGCAGGCGGAGAGCAGGAGCAGGGCTGTGGAGGCGAGCGCCAGGGCGGGCAGGCGACGGACGGTGGGCTTCATGGGGTCCTCCAGACCAGAGCGAGGTCGATCTGGCCCCGAGCACCAGTCGTCTCCATTGGACGCGTGAGCCGCGGGCCTTTCCATGCCTGCGGCCCGGATGTCACGGGTCCGTCACCGAGCTGTCACGTCGGCCGACGGTTGTGGCGCGATCGTGACGAATGTGAACGGTTGTGTGTCGCAGCCGAAGGGGGACACTGGAGGCGTGACGCGCACGGTGCTGCTGATCGAGGACGACCCGCGGGTGAGGCGGTCACTGCACCTCGCGCTGCAGGACGAGGGCTACCAGGTCGGGGAGGCGGCGACCGGCGAGGCGGGGCTGCGACAGCTGCGGGCGCAGGCACCCGACGTCGTCCTGCTCGACCTCATGCTGCCCGACACCGACGGCTTCTCGGTCTGCCGCGAGGTGCGACGGTGGACCGACGTCCCGGTGATCATCGTCTCCGCACGGACCGACAGCCACGACGTGGTCGCTGGGCTGGAGGCCGGGGCCGACGACTACGTCACCAAGCCCCTCGTCGCCAAGGAGCTGTCGGCGCGGATCCGGGCGCTCCTGCGGCGCGTCCACCACCCCGAGGCGACGGATCCTCGAACCCTGGTGCTCGGCGACATCTCGGTCGGGGTCGACAGCGGCGTGGTGACGGTCGGCGGGGTGGGGGTCGACCTCACCCGCACCGAGCTCCGCCTGCTGGTGGAGCTGTGCCGCAACGAGGGCCAGGTCGTGAGCCGGGAGGACCTGCTCGAACGCGTCTGGGGCTACGACTACCTCGGCGACGGCCGGATCGTCGACGTGCACGTCCACCGGCTGCGCGTGAAGGTCGAGGCGGACCCCGCCAATCCCCGCCACGTCGTCACCGCTCGTGGGCTGGGCTACCGCGCGGTCCCGTGAGCGTGCTGCGCGATGAGCCGACTGCTGCCTCGCCGACTCCTTCCTCGACGACTGGGCCTGCGTGACCGGGTGGCGCTCGGCTTCGGCCTGATGGCGCTGGTCCTTGCGACGCTCCTGGCCGTGACGACGTGGCTCCTCACGTCGGCGTACCTCACGGCGCAGCAGGAGGACGCGGCGCTCGCCCAGGCCACCGACCACGCGCTGACCATCAAGGTGGGCGTGCGGGCGGGCCAGGACGTCGCCACCCTGGTCGACCGCCTCCGCTACCCGAAGGACGGCGCGGCCCTCCTGGTCCGCGACGGCCAGCGCTACCGCGGCACCACCTCGACCGACGCCACCTTCCCGCAGGACCTGGTGCGACGGGCGGCGTCGGCGACCAGTTCCTCGATCCACGAGAGCCGTGGTGGCACCTACCTCGCCGTGGGCATCCCGATGGGCCACGGTGACGTCTTCCTCGAGCTCTTCCCCCGGGCAGACCTGGCCCGCACCCTGCGCGCGCTGTGGCTGAGCCTCCTGATCAGCGCCGTGATCACCACGTCGCTCGGGGTGGTGGCGGGTCGCGTCGTGGCACGGCGCCTGCTGCGGCCGGTGGAGGAGGTGACCGCCGCGGCCGCCGCCATCGCCGAGGGCGACCTCGACGCACGGCTCGACCCGGGCGCCGACCCCGACCTCGCCGAGCTCGCCGCGTCGTTCAACCACACCGCCCGCTCGCTGCAGCACCGCGTGCAGGCCGACGCCCGGTTCGCCGGCGACGTCAGCCACGAGCTGCGCACCCCGCTGACCACCATGGTCAACGCGATGGAGTCGCTGAAGCACCGGCGCCGCGTCCTGCCGGCCACGGCTCTCGAGCCCCTCGACCTGCTCGACCACGAGCTCGAGCGCTTCCGGCAGCTGGTCATCGACCTGCTCGAGATCTCGCGCGCCGACAGCGGCGACGAGGAGGTGCGTGAGCCCGTGCGTGTCGCGGAGCTGGTGCGCCATGCGGCCGACGCTGCTGCCGGACGTCCGGTCACCTCCGTGGCGCCGGCGGCGGAGCACCTCGAGGTCGCCGCGGACCGCAGGCGCCTGGCGCAGGTCGTGGCCAACCTGGTCACCAACGCGGAGCTGCACGGCGGCGGGTGCACCCGGGTGTGCGTCGAAGCCACGGGACGAGACGTCCAGGTGACGGTGGACGACGCCGGCCCGGGGGTGCCGATGGACAGCCGGCAACGGATCTTCGAGCGCTTCGCCCGCGGTCCCGGGCGGGAGGAGGGCGGCTTCGGACTGGGCCTGGCCATCGTGGCGCGTCACGTCGCCTGGCACCGGGGCACCATCTCCGTCGTCGACGGCCCCGACGGTGGGGCGCGCTTCGCGCTGCGGCTCCCGGCCTCGACCGGTGGGGTCGCGCCCAGGAAGGTTCCGGCGACTAACGTCGGAGCGTGACCGACTTCCAGCGGATCCTCGTGGTCAGCACGCGGGCCGACGCTGCGGAGGTCGGGCGGGTCCGGGCCGGCATCGGGTCGTCCGCGGTCGTGATCACCGCCCCGACCGCCGACGGCAAACGGATCGTCCAGGGGCTCGGGCACACCGCCCACCCGGAGGTGGTGCTGGCTCCGGTCCGCTTCCCCGACGTGGACCGCGGTCACCGGCTCGACGAGGTCGTACGCCGCCACGCGGTCGCCGACCGGTTCCGCGACGTCGTGGTGGTGGCCGACCCGTCCACCATCACCCTCCTGCTGCGGGTGCTGGCGCCCGACCAGCTGCCCGCGGCCGGCCCCGTCACCGAGGTCGGCCTCCCGCGGGGACCGCGGCCGGTGCCGCTCGGTCGCGCGGCTGCTGCGGGCGTGGGCCTCGCCCTGCTGGTGTCCTTGCTGTCCGCGGTGGTGCCGGTCTGGGTGCTGCCCGCGGTGGCGGCCGCAGGCGGGCTCGTGCTGCTGGCGCTGCCCGGGCGTCGCTGGCTCGGCCTGTCGGTGCTCATCGCGGTCGGGGTGGCGCTCGGCGTATCGCTGCTCGCCATCGCGGGGTCGGCGAGGTTCCCGGGCGCCTGGTGAGGCGGGCCCGGACCGGTCAGGCGGGGGCGCCCGGCGCGGCCAGGGCGGGGGTGCGCCGCAGCACGACGACCATCGCGCAGACGGTGAGCAGGAGCGCCGAGGCGAGGGCGACCACGCCCGGCCAGCCGGCGTGGCTCCAGGCGGCGCTGCCGAGGTTGCCGAAGACCGACGCGCCCACGTAGTAGGCGAAGAGGTAGAAGGCCGCAGCCTGCCCCGTGCGTACGCCGGCGAGGTGGGCGCGCGAGGTGACCCATCCGCTGGCCAGGCCGTGGATGCAGAAGAAGCCGACGGTGAGCGCCGCCATCCCGAGGACGACGACCGGCAGGGCGTGGGCCAGGGTCAGCCACACGCCCACGAGGGCGAACGCGCAGCCGACCGGGATGGTGGCGCGACGGCCGATGCGGTCGGCGATCCGTCCGGACGTCGCCGAGCTGACCGAGCCCAGCGCGTAGACGAGGTAGACCAGGCTGATCGTGCCGACCGAGAGCCCGTAGGGCGCGGAGCTGAGCCGGAACCCGAGCGCGTTGAAGACCGCCACCATCGTGCCGATCCCGCAGGCGCCCAGGACGTAGAGCGCCACCAGGGCGCGGTCGCGCACCGCCGCGCGGGCGCCGTCGAGCACCGACCGCAGGTCGGCCGGCCGGCGCACGAAGTGCTGCGACGCCGGCAGCAACCACGCCACCACCGCCGCGCACGCGAGTGCGGCGAGTGCGGCGGCCGCCATGCCCCAGCGCCAGCCCGCGGCGTCGGCGATCGGGGCGGTGACCACCCGGCCGGCCATGCCGCCCAGGGCGGTGCCGGCGATGTAGAGGCCGAAGGCCCGACCGTGCGCGGAGGGATGCAGCTCCTCGCGGAGGTACGCCGTCGCGACGGCCGGCAGCCCGGCGAGGGTCACGCCCTGCAGCACCCGGAGACCGAGCAGCGCCTCCCACGACGGCGCCAGCGCGCACAGGACGCCCACGACCGCGGCGGACCACAGGGCGAGGTGGATCAGGGGCGTGCGGCCGACTGCTTCCGAGACCGGCCCGGCGACGAGCAGCGCCACGGCGAGGGCCCCGGTCGTCAGCGACATCGCCAGCGTGGCGCGTGTGGGGGAGACGTCGTACGCCTCGACGAGCTCGGGCAGCAGCGCCTGCACGTCGTACAGCAGCACGAAGGTCGCCATCCCGGCGGCGAACACCGCCACCATCACGCGGCGGTAGCCGGCGGTGCCCGGGCGGTACGGCGTCGGGCCGGCGTCGACGGGCGAGAGCGGGGCGGTGTGCACCCGTCGATGGTCCGCTCTCCCGGCTCATGCGTCCAATGTCACGAGAAGAGCAAGGCGATACGATCGACGCATGATGCTCCGCGACCTCGGCTGGCTGGTGGAGCTCGGCGACCTCGGCCACGTCACCGAGACGGCGGCGGCGCTCGGCACCAGCCAGCCCACGCTGTCGCGCTCGCTCGCCCGGATCGAGGCGGAGCTCGGGGTGCGCGTCTTCGAGCGGACGCCGGTCGGGCTGGCGGTCACTCCTGACGGACGGGTGGTGCTCGACGCCGCCCGCGACCTCGTCGTACGCCACGAGCAGCTGCGCGCCGACCTGGCCAACCGGCTCGACCCGGACACCGGGATCGTCCGGCTCGCGTTCCTGGACTCGATGGCCACCACGCTGGTCCCCAAGCTGCTGCGCGCCTTCCACGCCGAGGCGCCGGCCGTGAAGGTCGTGCTGAGCCAGGAGCCCGCCCACGACATCCGCAGCGACCTCGACCGCGGTGCCGTCGAGCTCGGCCTCACCATGGACCGGGCCGAGGACCTCGGCTGGCTGGCGGTGCAGCGAGAGCGACTCGTGGTGGTGGTGCCCCCCACGCACCGCTTCCGCGACCGCACGCGCATTGACCTCGCCGCGCTGGCCGACGACGAGCTGGTCACGACACCGCCGGGCTTCGGCCACAGCGCGCTCGTGCAGGCGCTGCTCGCCGAGGCCGGCGTGAGCCCCCGGATCTCCTTCGAGAGCGCCGACCTGGCCACGATCGAGGGACTGGTGGCCGCCGGGCTCGGGGTGGCGATCGTGCCGGAGGCGTTCGCCGGTCAGTCCGGGTCGGTGGGGCTCGCGCTGTCGTCGGCGTCGGCGACGCGAACGATCGGCCTCACCTGGCGAACCGACAAGCCGCTCGCGCCGCCGGCCGAGCGGTTCGTGGCGTTCGTGCGCGGCCGGACGTGGGCCGACTGACGCCGAACGAGGTTGCTCAGCCCTGGCGCGGGCCGAAGAGCAGCCCGCGGCGTGCCTTGCGCGGCTGCGGAATCGCCGGGGCGGGCCACCACTCGAGGCTCGGGTAGCCGGCACGGTTGAAGCCCTCGCGGTAGA
The DNA here is from genome assembly GCF_056401175.1 of Nocardioides sp. P4_G10. Lineage (NCBI taxonomy): Bacteria > Bacillati > Actinomycetota > Actinomycetes > Propionibacteriales > Nocardioidaceae > Nocardioides > Nocardioides sp. P4_G10. Next base: position 35,929 of record NZ_JBFUJV010000020.1, read on the forward strand.
CGAAGTTGTCCCCGCACGAGCAGACCCAGCGCTCACCCACCTCGTGGTGCTCACCGGTCGGTGCTCCGTCGGTCTGCAGGCAGACGTGGATCATCGTCGAGTCCATCAACGCTCCCTCCCTCGCGTCGAGCCCGGGCACAAACCCCCGTGTGTGCCGGGTTCGACCATCGTCGTGGGGACCTCGCGGAAAGAGAATGGGCGGGAGCCGAACTGCGACCCATCTTGAGGAAACCTCGGTTGTTCATGCCGGGTTCACCGGATCGGGTGCAGGCGAGGCCCCGAGGGGTCAGATCCAGCGCTGGAACCAGATGCGGGCGTCCCACTCCGACTTCGTCAGCAGGACGTCGGTCCAGATCGGCCAGAACCACGCGAACGCGATCACCGCGAGCACCGTGTAGCTGCCGGCGACGACGACGCCGAAGGTGCGCCGCGGCGTCGGCACGTCGGACGTCCCGATCAGGTGGCCCATGGCCAGCGCGACCGACAGCACGAGGAACGGCAGGGCGGTGATCGCGTAGAAGAAGAAGATCGGCCGGTCGTCGTAGGCGAACCAGGGGAGCCACGTGCTGGCGAGGCCGGCGACCACGACGCCGTGGCGCCAGTCGCGTGCCCCGATCCACAGCAGCAGCGATGCGATGGCGGCCAGGCTGCCGCCCCACCAGATGACGGGGTTGCCGAGGAGCAGGACCTGCCGGATGCAGCTCGAGCCCGAGGGCGCCTCGCACCCCTGCGAGCCGGGCTGGATGTCGGTCTGGGCGTCGACCCCGACCGGGCGACCCATCACCAGCCACGTGGACGGCTTGGAGGCGTAGACGTGCGTCGAGTCGTTGAGGAAGTGGCTGTGGAAGGTGTAGACGTCCTGGTGGTACGACCACAGCGACCGCAGCGACTGGGTGACCTCCCCGAGGCCGTGGGCGTCCGGCTCGCTCGCGGTCGGCCACGGCTTCCCCCCGCCGTACGACGTGTACTGCGTGTTGTTGAACGCGTCCTCGTAGGCGTCGGCGTGAACCAGCCAGCCCGTCCACGACGCGACGTAGGTCGCCAGCGCGACGCCCACCAGCGCGACGAACGCCGGCGCCCCGTCGAGGACGATCGAGCGTAGGAGGGGCCGGCGCTGGCCGAACGCCCGCCGCGCGCCGGCGCTCCACAGCCACGCGAGCAGGCCGAAGACGGCCAGCGCGTAGACAGCGGACCACTTGGTGCCGCACGCGAGGCCGAAGCTGATCCCGCCGAGGACCAGCCAGGGTCGCCACCACGTCCGTGTGGCCCCCGCGGCCAGCCGGTCGCGCAGCCACTGACGGTCGGCGACCACGCAGTGCACGCCGCAGAGGGTGAAGAACGCCAGGAAGATGTCGAGCAGGGCGAGCCGCGACAGCACGAGCTGGAGGCCGTCGACGGAGAGCAGCAGGCCAGCGACGAGTCCGAGGACCGTCGAGCCGGTGACGCGCCGGGCGAAGCGGCACATCAGCAGCACCATCAGCGCGCCCACCACCGCCGACGCCGTGCGCCAGCCGGTGGGGTCCATCCCGAAGACCTTGATGCCGGCGGCGATCACCCACTTGCCAACCTCGGGGTGGACGATCATCGACGGACCGTCCAGGAACAGCCCGGTCAGGTTGCCGTTCAGGATCGTCTTGTCGGCGTCCTCGACGTAGCCGCGCACGTAGCCGTGGTTGAGCAGCGACCACGCGTCCTTGGCGTAGTAGGTCTCGTCGAAGGAGAACGCGTGGGGTGTGCCGAGGTGCCAGCGGCGCAGGAAGAACGCGAGGGCTGCGAGGAAGAGGGCGCCGGCCCACCCGAACATCGGGTCCTCCGACCGCCAACGCGGACGATTCCGCTCGGCGGCAGTCGGGCTCACGCGGGCACTCTAGCCAGACGCCACCGACGGCTCCGCCCGCACGCGCTGACCCGGTCGGCGAGCGCTCAGACCCCGATGGAGGCCCAGTCACCCCAGATCGCGAAGGTCAGGCCGCGGCTGGCCTGGATGTTGACGTAGAGGGTGTGCCCGTCGGGGCTGAACGTCGACCCGGCGAACTCGTCGCCCTCGCGTCCGACCATCGCGTTGCGCGCGATGGAGAACAGGTCGCCCTCGGTGGTCAGGCCGCGTAGGTAGTTGCCCTGGTCGTGGTCCTCGCACAGCACCAGGGTGCCGCGCGGGCTGGTCGTGACGTTGTCGGGGAAGTCGAGCACCTCGCGGCTCTCGGACTGGTAGACGCACCGCAGCGTCCGGGTGCGGGTGTCGTAGCCCCACACCTGACCGAAGCCCTTGCCGTAGCCGTTGACGTTGTCGGGACCCGTCATCGCCGGACCGCCGCCCTGGGTGGCGGTGAAGTAGACGACGCCGTCGTGGAAGATCTGGCCCTCGCAGCGCGCGAAGTGGGCGGCGCCCTTCGCCCGGCCCTGGTCGCCCACGAAGTTGATCGCGGTGTCGTTGCTCGTCGGCGCGGGCTCGCCCGGCGTGTAGGGGAACTCGACGTCCGGCTCGTCGATGTCGACCCACGCGACGTCGTGGACGGTCGTGGTGTCCTGGTGAGCCTCGAGGTGCAGGTTGGGCCGGCCCGCGACGGCGAGCATCTGCAGCCGGCCGTTGTGGTCGAGGTTGCGGTGGCCGTCGCGCCGCTCGCGGGGCACGTAGCGGTAGAACCCCGACGGGAAGGCGAAGTTGTCCTCGGTCAGGTAGAGCACGCCCTCGGCCGGGTCGTACGACACCGCCTCGTGCGCGAACCGTCCGGCCTTGCGCAGTGGCTGGGCGTCGGCGAGGCCGCCCGCGGGGACCTCGAAGACGTAGCCGTGGCGCTTCTGCAGGGGCACGTTGGAGGCGCCGGTGAAGTCGGGGCCGACGTCGGGGCCGTTGACGGTCTCCTCGCAGGTGACCCAGGCGCCCCACGGCATCTGGCCGCCGCTGCAGTTCATCATCGTGCCGCTGAGGCTGGTGTAGGCGTCCTGCACCTCGCCGAACCTCGTCACCTGGATCGTCGTCGTGCCCGCGCCGCCGCGCTTGTCGTACGGCTTGGTCGGGCCGAACGCCGGCTGCGGGTTGTTGACCTCATGGTTGCGCACCAGCAGCACCGACCCGCCGGGCCCGGCGAACGCGCCCATCCCGTCGTGCCGGCCGGGCAGCAGAGTGCCGTCGCGCAGCGTCACCGGCGTGCTCGTGTCATGGAACGAGCGGTAGGCGAAGCCGGCCGGCAGGTGGAGTCGTACGGCGCCGTCTCGGGCGTCGGCGACCGGGACCAGCGCGCCGACGGCAGCGCCGGCGAGGGCGCCCGTCCGCGAGAGCGCGGCGGCGTTGGTGAACCCGGCGAACGGGCCGGCGGCGAGGGCGCCACCGAGGGCTCCCTTGATGGCGGTGCGGCGGTTGAGCTCCATGAGGGTGACCTCCGAGGGCGCGACAACGGGTGGGGGGATCTCGTCACGCTAGGGGCGTGAGGCCGGGACGGGAACCCCTCTTGCGAGCATCTACGGTGAACCCGTGAGCACCCCCCGACCTTCTTCTCCTCCGCTTCGCTCCGCCGAACAAGGTCGCGGGGCCCCCGCATGACTGGCGTCCTCGTCCTCGCGGGCACCCCGATCGGGCAGGCCGGCGACGCGCCACCGCGGCTGGCCGCCGAGCTCTCGGGTGCCGACGTCGTCGCGGCCGAGGACACCCGACGGCTCAAGCGGCTGTGCGCCGACCTCGGGATCACGCTGTCCGGTCGGGTCGTGTCCTACTTCGAGGGCAACGAGCAGGCCCGCACGCCTGCCCTGCTCGAAGCGCTGCTGGCCGGCGAGCGGGTCGTGCTGGTGACCGACGCGGGGATGCCGAGCGTGTCCGACCCGGGCTACCGGCTGGTCGTGGCCGCGGTCGAGCACGACGTACGCGTCACGGCGGTCCCCGGACCCAGTGCCGTGCTGACGGCGCTGGCCGTCAGCGGCCTGCCGGTCGACCGGTTCTGCTTCGAGGGCTTCCTGCCGCGCAAGGCGGGCGAGCGCGGGCGACGGCTCGCCGCCCTGGCCGCGGAGGAGCGCACGATGGTCTTCTTCGAGGCACCGCACCGGACCGAGGCGGCGCTGGCGGCGATGGCCGAGGCGCTGGGCGAGGACCGTCCGGCCGCGGTGTGCCGCGAGCTGACGAAGACGTACGAGGAGGTGCGCCGCGGACCGCTGGGCGAGCTGGTCGCGTGGGCGGCCGACGGCGTGCGCGGCGAGGTCACCATCGTCGTCGAGGGCTCGAGCGGAGCCCCGCCGCTCGACACCGACCCCGGCACCCTGCGCGCGGCCGTCGCCGACCTCGAGGCCTCCGGCTCCACGCGCAAGGAGGCGATCGCCGAGGTCGCCAGGAGGGCCGGCCTGCCCAAGCGGGAGGTGTACGACGTTGTCCACCGCTGACGGCGGAGCCGGGCCGACCCGCAGCCGCGCGGCCACCGAGGAGACGTCAGGCGCCCGGCGCGACCGCGAGCGACCGCCCGCGCCCGAACCCCTGCCGCACCCGGTCGTCGACAACCACTGCCACCTCGACATCGCTGACGGCGACTGGCTCGACACGGCGGACGCCATTGCGGCCGCGGCGGCCGTCGGTGTGCCCAGGATCGTGCAGATCGGCTGCGACCTCCCCGGCGCCCGCTGGGCGGTGGCCGCGGCGGCCGAGCACGACGCCCTCGTCGCCGGCGTCGCGCTGCACCCGAACGAGGCGCCGCGCCTCGCCGAGGGCGGCCGCCTCGACGAAGCGCTCGCCGAGATCGAGCAGCTCGCGCGGGCCCACGACAAGGTGCGGGCCGTCGGCGAGACCGGGCTCGACACCTTCCGCACCGGCGAGGACGGCCGGGCGGCGCAGGAGGAGAGCTTCCGGCGTCACATCGACCTGGCCAAACGCCTCGACAAGACGCTCGTCATCCACGACCGCGACGCCCACGACGACGTGCTGCGCATCGTCGACTCCGAGGGTGCGCCCGAGCGCTGGGTGATGCACTGCTTCTCCGGCGACGAGGCCTTCGCCCGTCGCTGCCTCGACCGCGGGGCGTTCCTCAGCTTCGCCGGGACGATGACCTTCAAGAACGCGCAGCCGCTGCGCGACGCGCTCGCCGTCACGCCCCACGACCGGGTGCTGGTCGAGACCGACGCGCCCTACCTGACGCCCACGCCGTGGCGCGGCCGGCCCAACGCCTCCTACCTCGTCCCGCACACCGTGCGGGCGATGGCCGAGGTGCTGCAAGCCGACCTCGAGGAGCTGTGCCGGGCGATCGACGCCAACACCGAACGCGCCTTCGGAGGCCCCTGGTAGATCGGCTGGTAGATCGGCTGACAGGTCGGCTGACAGGCAGAACCGTGAGCGGTGACACGCCGGATTTTGCCGTCAGGAGTTTGCGTCATGGCCGGTCATCGTTATCGTCCTGTGATTGATGGCCGGGATCGGGAGCGATCACCGGCAGCACGAGGACCGGTTCGGGCCGGTCCTGCGAGACCCCCGCTCGCACGTCGTACGGCTCCCGCGACCTGGTCGTGGATGGCATGCAACGCTCGGCCGGGGGGTGCTGCCCCCGAGGACCGGAAAGTACGACGTTCGGAGAATCGTGCGCTCTCGTCTCGCGCAGCTCAGCAGGTCCAAGACCGTCCTGGCGACCCTCGTCGCGCTGGTCGTGGCAGCCGTCGGAGGTACGACGGTCGGCTACGCCGCCCTCAGCAAGGACGTGACCCTCACCCTCGACGGGGAGACCCGTCAGGTCAGCGCCATCGGCGGAACCGTCGCCGACGTGCTCGCGGCCGAGGGTGTCGAGGTCACCGACAAGGACCTGGTCGCCCCGGCGGTCGACGAGCCCGTCACCGACGGCTCGGCCATCGCCGTGCAGTTCGGGCGACCGCTCGAGCTCGCCGTCGACGGCGAGTCGCACACCTACTGGGTGAACTCGACCAATGTCGCGAGCGCGCTGGGTGAGATCGGCCGCCGCTTCGAGGGCGCCGACCTGTCGGCCAGCCGCGGGTCCTCGATCGGACGCAGCGGACTGACGCTCGACGTCGTCACGCCGAAGGTCGTCCACCTCAAGCTGGGCGCCAAGAAGCTGAAGCAGCGCAAGATGGCGGCGCTGACCGTCGCCGACGTGCTCAAGTCGGCCGGCTTCGAGGTCGACAAGCACGACAAGGTGCGTCCCTCGCTGACGACCGAGATCGCCGACGGCGACAAGATCGTCGTCACCGACATCCGCGTGGCCACCAGGAAGGTGGAGCGCGAGGTGCTCGACGCCCCCGTCGTCGAGCGCGAGGACTCCTCGATGTTCGAGGGCGAGCAGGAGGTCGTGCGCGCCGGTCGCGACGGCGTCCGCAACGTCACCTACCAGCTGCGCTTCGTCAACGGCGACCTCGCGGCCCGCAAGGTCGTCCGGGCCGACGTGCGCCGCAAGGCCGTGCCCCGCGTGATCGCGGTCGGCACCAAGGAGAAGCCCGAGGAGCCGGCTGCCGACTTCTCCGCCGGCAGCACCGTGTGGGACTCGCTCGCGCGGTGCGAGTCGGGCGGCAACTGGGCCATCAACACCGGCAACGGCTACTACGGCGGCCTCCAGTTCAACGTCGGCACCTGGCGTGCCTACGGCGGCACGGGCTACCCGCACCAGGCCTCCCGCGAGACCCAGATCGCCGTGGCGACGCGCCTGCGCGACGCGACCGGCGGCTACGGCTCGTGGCCCGGGTGCGCGGCCAAGCTCGGCCTGCCCCGCTGATCGAACGCTGACCACCTAGGCTTCACCACCATGACCACGAACCCGGCCGGCCCGAGACTCCTCGGGCCGGCCGAGGTGCGTCAGCTGGCCGCCGAGCTCGACCTGCGACCCACCAAGCAGCGCGGGCAGAACTTCGTCATCGACGCCAACACCGTGCGCCGGATCGTCCGCGAGTCGGGCATCACCGGCGACGACGTGGTCGTCGAGGTCGGACCCGGGCTCGGGTCGCTCACCCTCGCGCTGCTCGAGGTCGCCCGCCGGGTCATCGCGATCGAGGTCGACCCGCTGCTGGCCGAGCGGCTGCCCGCCACGATCGCGTCGTACGCCCCGGGGCAGGCCGACCGCTTCGAGGTGGTGCTGGCCGACGCGATGCGCGTGGACTCAGTGCCCGGCCCGCCGCCCACCGCGCTGGTCGCCAACCTGCCCTACAACGTCTCGGTGCCGGTGCTCATCCACCTCCTCACCCTCCTGCCGTCGCTGGAGCGCGGTCTGGTGATGGTGCAGGCGGAGGTCGCCGACCGCCTCGCCGCGCCGCCCGGGTCGAAGACCTACGGCGTGCCGAGCGTGAAGGCCGCATGGTTCGCCGACGTACGCCGTGCCGGCGCGATCGGGCGCAACGTCTTCTGGCCGGCCCCCAACGTCGACTCCGGCCTCGTCGCCTGGACCCGGCGCGAGCCCCCGGACACCACCGCGACCCGCCAGCAGGTCTTCGCCGTCGTCGACGCCGCCTTCGCGCAGCGCCGCAAACAGGTGCGCGCCGCCCTGCGCGGGCTGGCCGGATCGGCCGACAACGCGACCGCCGCGCTCGAGGCCGCGGGCGTCGACCCGACCGCCCGCGGCGAGGTGCTCGACGTCCACGACTTCTCGCGCATCGCCGAGGGCTTGGCGGCCACGCGCGCCTCGACGCCGGACCAGGTCGCCGAGTGAGCACGACGGTCCGCGCCGCCGCGAAGATCAACCTCCACCTCGGGGTCGGCGCGCCCCGCGAGGATGGCTTCCACCCGCTCGACACGGTCTACCAGGCCATCTCGCTCTACGACGACGTCACCGTCTCCGACGCCGGCGAGGACACGCTCTCCGTCGCAGGAACGCCCCACATCGACGTGACCGCCGTGCCGACCGACGCCACCAACATCGCGATGCGCGCCCTCGTCGAGGCGCCGTGCGGGGGTCCCCACCACGTCCAGATCACCAAGCAGATCCCCGTCGCAGGCGGGATGGCCGGCGGCTCCGCCGACGGCGCGGCCGCCCTGCTCGCCCACGACCGGCTGCACGACCTGGGCCAGCCCGACGACCTGCTCCTCGCGCAGGCCGCCCGGCTCGGCAGCGACGTGCCGTTCTCGCTCGTGGGAGGTACGGCGCGGGGCCGGGGCCGCGGCGAGGTCGTCGAGCCGATCGTCGACCACGGCACGTGGTGGTGGGTCGTCGTGCCGGCTCCCGTCGGCCTCTCGACGCCGGAGGTCTACCGCCACTTCGACCGGCTGCACCCCGACGCCCCAGCGCGGCCCGCCGAGCCGACGGAGCTCCTGGCCGCGCTGGCGAGCGGCGAGCCCGTCCGGCTGGCGCGCGCGCTCCACAACGACCTGCAGGAGCCGGCCATCGACCTGCGACCCGAGCTCGGCGACCTGATCGCGCTCGGGGAGGCCGAGGGTGCCCTCCGCGGCATGGTGAGCGGATCGGGCCCGACCTGCGTCTTCCTCTGCGACTCGCAGGTCGGCTCCATGGAGGTGGTCACGGCGCTGTCGGCGTCGTACGACGTCGTGCTGTCTGCCATCGGCCCCGTGGCCGGCGCCCACGTCGTCAGCACGCGCGAAGCGGAGTGGGACCTGCGCTAGTCCCCGGATGGGGTCCGGACCGGGTGGTGTGAACCGCAGCGGGCGGGGAAGCATGTCGTTATGTTGTGCGCGGCGTCGACGACGTCGCACTGATCGCCTGGGGGAGGCATCGTGACCGTGTTCCTGGTGGTGGGCGCCGTCGGCGTCCTGCTGCTGCTCGTGGCGCTGGTCGTCGGCGACGTCCTCGACGGTGCCTTCGAGGGCCTCAGCGCCGGGTTCTTCTCGACCGAGGCGGTGGCCGGCTTCCTCGGCGCCCTCGGCTTCGGCGGCGCGATCGCCCTCGAGGTGACCGGCTCGACCTCGCTCGCGGTCGTCATCGGCCTGGTGCTCGGAGTCCTGCTCGGCTGGCTCGCGGCGCGGGCCTCGACGTTCCTGCGCGGCGACGGCAAGGGCGACACGGTGCGCACCTCCGACATGCTCGAGAAGATCGGCTCGGTGGTCAGCGCGATCCCCGACGGCGGCGGCTTCGGAGTGGTCTCGCTCAGCGTCGGTGGCCACATCACGCGCCTCAACGCCCGCTCGAGCGTCGCCGTCCCTGCCGGCACCCAGGTCAGCGTCACGCAGGTCATCTCGCCGACGGCCGTCCAGGTCGAGCCCCTCTTCCTTCCCTGATCCGTCCTCGATCCACGTACGCCCTCTCGCTAGGAGCACTGCCCATGTTCAGTCTGTCCCCGGTCGTCACTGCTGTGGCCGGCCTCGCCTTCCTGGTGGTGCTGCTCGCGCTGCTGGTGACCACGCGCTACAAGGTCGCCGGTCCCAACGAGTCGTTCATCGTCACCGGCCGCAAGGGAAAGGGCGAGGTGCGCAACCCGGAGACCGGTGAGATCTCCACCGACCTGTCCGGCCAGAAGGTCGTCATGGGTGGCGGCGTGTTCGTCATCCCGTTCGTGCAGCGCCTCGCCACCCTCGACCTGTCCTCGCGGCGCATCTCGGTGCAGATCCGCGGAGCCGTGTCCGGGCAGGGCATCAAGCTCAACCTCGACGGCGTCGCGCTGGTCAAGGTCGGCGGCAACGAGGACTCCATCCGCGCCGCCGGCCAGCGGTTCCTGAGCCAGCAGGCGGAGATCGAGACCTTCACCCAGGAGGTCCTCGCCGGCGCCCTGCGCTCGATCGTCGGCTCGATGTCGGTCGAGCAGATCATCCGCGACCGCGCCGCCTTCGCCCAGCGTGTGGCCGAGGAGTCCGAGTCGTCCCTCACCGGGCAGGGCCTGGTTCTCGACACCTTCCAGATCCAGGACATCACCGACGACGGCTCCTACCTCGCCGACCTCGGCCGCCCCGAGGCCGCCAAGCTCAACCAGCTCGCCTCCATCGCCGAGGCCAACGCCCGCCAGGCGGCCGAGCAGGCCCGGATCGCCGCCGAGCAGGAGATCGCGGTCACCCAGCGCGCCCTCGCCCTCAAGAACGCCGAGATCAAGGCCGAGACCGACGCCGCCAACGCGCAGGCCGCGGCCGCCGGCCCGCTCGCCCAGGCCGACCGCGACCAGGCCGTCCTCCTCGAGCAGGAGAAGGTCGCCGTCCGGCAGGCGGCGCTGAAGGAGCGCCAGCTCGACACCGAGGTCCGCAAGCCCGCCGACGCCGAGCGCTACCGCGTCGAGACCGAGGCGCAGGGTCGCCGCAGCTCGGCGATCCTCGAGGCCGAGGCCCGCAAGGCCGCGTCCATCGCCAACGCCGAGGCGGAGGCCGAGAAGGCCCGCCTGACCGGTGAGGGCGAGAAGTCCCGCCGCTCGGCGCTGGCCGAGGCCGAGGCCATCGAGGGCGCCAAGCGCGGTGAGGCCGAGAAGGCCCGCCGTGTCGCCGAGGCCGACGCCGTACGCGCCGAGGGCGAGGCGCAGGGTGCCGCCATCCTGGCCGCAGGCCAGGCCGAGGCCGAGGCCATGGACAAGAAGGCCGCGGCGTTCGCCGGCTACAACGAGGCCGCCGTGCTCCAGATGCTCATCGAGGTGATGCCCAAGGTGGCCGCCGAGCTGGCCCGCCCGATGGGCAACATCGACAAGCTGACGGTCATCTCGGCCGACGGCGCCGGCGAGCTGCCCAAGCAGGTGACCAACAACCTCGTGCAGACGATGGAGATGCTCAAGGCCACCACCGGCCTCGACGTCGAGTCGCTGATCCAGAAGTACTCCACCACCAACGGATCCACGCCCGGCCTGGCCGCGGCGTCAACGACCGACGGGTCGCCCAGCTCCTGACGCCGTCGTGGGCGGTGTGCCAGCCACATTCCGGAGTCCGGGGACGTGGCTGGGGCACCGCCCGTCGGCGTGCCGCGCGGGACTCGCCGGGCGAGCGGTGTGCGAGCCACGTCCGAGCGCGGCGAGATGTGGCTCACGCACCGCCCGTGAGGGGGCGTACGCCGATCCGTCCCCGCTGGGGCGCACCTGAGAGGATCGCCCGGACATGGCGAACCTGATCAACCTCGAGCGCGTCTCGAAGTCCTACGGCGTACGGCCCCTCCTCGACAACGTCTCGCTCGGCATCTCGCTGGGCGAGCGCGTCGGCGTCGTGGGCCGCAACGGCGACGGCAAGACGACCCTGCTCGAGGTGATGACGGGCATCGAGCAGCCCGACACCGGCCGCGTCTCCCGCACCCGCGGCGTCGAGATCGGCTACCTCCACCAGGGCGACGAGCTCGTCGACAGCCACAGCGTCCGCGAGGCGGTGCTCGGTGGGCGGCAGGACCACGAGTGGGCCGCCGACCCCACCACGCGGCAGGTCGTCGAGGAGCTGCTCGCCGGGGTGACCCTCGACCGCGCGGTCGTCGGCCTGTCCGGTGGCGAGCGGCGCCGCTGCGCGCTCGCTGCCCTGCTGCTCTCGCGCCACGACCTGATCGTGCTCGACGAGCCGACCAACCACCTCGACGTCGAAGCCGTGGCCTGGCTGGCCGGACACCTCGTCGGCCTGCCGAGCGCGCTCATCGTGGTGACGCACGACCGGTGGTTCCTCGACGCGGTCTGCCAGACGACGTGGGAGGTGCACGACGGCGCGGTCGACTCCTACGAAGGCGGCTACGCGGCGTACGTCCTCGCCAAGGCCGAGCGGCAGCGGCAGGCGGCGGCCACCGAGACGCGGCGGCAGAACCTCGCCCGCAAGGAGCTCGCCTGGCTGCGGCGCGGTGCCCCCGCGCGTACGTCGAAGCCGAAGTTCCGCATCGACGCGGCCAACGCCCTGATCGACGACGTGCCCGACCCGCGTGACCGGCTGGAGCTCCAGCGGTTCGCCAGCCAGCGGCTCGGCAAGGACGTCATCGACATCGAGGACGTTGACCTCAAGCGCGGCGAGCGGGTGCTGCTCGAGCATGCGACCTGGCGCATCGGCCCGGGCGACCGGATCGGGATCGTGGGCGTCAACGGCGCCGGCAAGACGTCGCTGCTGTCGCTGATCGCCGGGACGCTCACGCCCGACGTCGGCCGGGTGAAGCAGGGCCGGACGGTCGAGATGCAGCACCTCACGCAGGCGCTCGACGAGATCGACCCCGAGGCGCGGGTGCTGCCGACGGTCGAGTCGATCCGGCGGGTCAGCAAGACCCTCGACGGCCAGGAGGTCACCGCCACCTCGCTGCTGGAGCGCTTCGGCTTCACCGGCGACCGGCTCACCGCGCGGCTCGGCGACCTGTCCGGTGGTGAGCGGCGGCGCTTCCAGCTGCTCAAGCTGCTGCTGATCGAGCCCAACGTGCTGCTCCTCGACGAGCCGACCAACGACCTCGACATCGACACCCTCAACGTCCTCGAGGACTTCCTCGACTCCTGGCCCGGCACGCTCATCGTGGTCTCGCACGACCGCTACTTCCTCGAGCGGGTCACCGATTCCGTCTGGGCGCTCCTCGGCGACGGGCAGGTCTCGATGCTGCCGCGCGGGGTGGACGAGTACCTGGAGAGGCGAGCCGCATCCGCCTCGTCCGCCTCCCTCGGCGCCGGTGGTGGCGGCACCTCGCAGCCGTCGGGCTCTTCCGGGCGCGATCTGCCGCCACCCCCGCACGGTGGTGGCGGCACCTCGCAGCCGTCAGGCGACGAACCGGGCGATCTGCCGCCACCCTCGCCCAAGGCGCGGGCCGGCAGCGCGGAGGACCGCGCGGCCCGCAAGGTGCTCGCCCGGGTGGAGAAGCAGCTCGAGCGCATCGCCGTACGCGAGGCGGAGCTGCACGCGGAGATGGAGGCCAACCTCACCGACTACGACCTGCTCGCGCGGGTCGGCGGGCAGCTCGGCGAGCTCGCCGCGGAGAAGGACGAGCTGGAGATGGAGTGGCTCGAGGCGTCCGAGGTCGTCGACTAGACGCTTGCGCGTCAGCTGAAGGGCGCGAGCAGCGAGCGCAGCAGGCCGGCGAGCTGGGTGCGGTCGCGGTCGGAGAGGTCGGCGAGCAGGTCGGCCTCCGCCGCCAGCAGCGCCTCGAAGGCACCGTCGACCGATGCCTTGCCGTCGGCGGTCAGCCGCACCAGCACGCCGCGGCGGTCGTGGGGGTCGGGGAGCCGCTCGACGAGACCCCGCGCCGTCAGCCGGTCCACCCGGTTGGTCATCGTGCCGCTGGTCACGAGCGTCTCGCGGAGCAGCCGGCCGGGGGAGAGCTCGTACGGCTGTCCGGCCCGGCGCAGCGCCGCGAGGACGTCGAACTCCCACGACTCGATGCTGTGGGCGGTGAAGGCGACGCGCCGCGCGAGGTCGAGGTGGCGGGCCAGGCGACTGATGCGGGAGAACACCGCGACGGGCGCGAGGTCGAGGTCGCCGCGCTCGCGGCCCCACGCCTCGACCAGGTCGTCCACCTCGTCACGCATGACGACATCGTGCCAGATCGGTCGAGAATCTTGACATCGAGACTGTTTCGGGTGAGGCTGGAAGTATCTCGACGTCAAGACATCTTCGCTGCTCCACCCGGGTCTGAGGACGTCCGGGTAGGCGGATCGACCGGTTGACCTACCAGGACGTCCCCGGATATCTGGTGGGGTACCGCGACCGAACACCTGTGGAGGACGCCATGAGCCACACCTGGGACCCCGACCGCTACCTCGCGTACGCCGACGAGCGCGGCAGGCCGTTCGTCGACCTGCTCGCGCGGGTGCCCGCCGAGAGCCCGCGCGTGGTCGTCGACCTCGGCTGCGGCCCCGGCAACCTCACCGCCCTGCTGGCCGACCGATGGCGCGGCGCCGAGGTGACGGGGGTCGACAGCAGCTCCGAGATGATCGAGGCGGCCCGCGCCGTCGACGGCGTCCACTGGGAGGTCGGCGACCTGCGTGAGTGGGCGCGCCCCGACCCGCTGGCCATGCGAGCGCCGATCGACGTGCTGGTCTCCAACGCCACCCTCCAGTGGATCCCGGAGCACCTCGACCTGCTGCCTGGCCTGGTCGACCGGCTGCAGCCCGGTGGCTGGTTCGCCTTCCAGGTGCCCGGCAACTTCGACGAGCCCAGCCACACCACCCGCACCGACCTCGCCGCGCGTGAGCCGTACGCCGAGCACGTGCGCGACGCCCGCGTCCCGACGAGCCACGACCCGGCGGACTACGCCCGGGTCCTGCTCGACCTCGGCTGCGAGGTCGACGCGTGGGAGACGACGTACCTCCACGTGCTCACCGGTGCGGACCCCGTCTTCGACTGGGTCTCCGGGACCGGGGCCCGCCCGACGCTGCAGGCGCTGCCCGACGACCTGCGTCCACACTTCGAGGACGAGTTCAAGGCGCTGCTGCGCGAGGCCTACCCGGCCGACGCCGCGGGCCGCGTGGTCCTGCCGTTCCGACGCATCTTCGTGGTGGCGCGCAAGCCGCAGGGCGTGCCGGTCCCGTGAGGCTCCACCACGTGCAGGTCGCCTGCCCGCGCGGGGGAGAGGACGCGGCCCGCCGCTTCTACGCCGAGGCGCTCGGCATGACCGAGGTCGACAAGCCGGCCGACCTGGTCGCGCGCGGCGGGTGCTGGTTCCGGGCGTACGACGACAGGGGCTCCGTGGCGGCCGAGCTGCACGTCGGCGTCGAGGCCCCGTTCGCACCGGCGCGCAAGGCACACCCGGCCTTCGTCGTCGACGACCTGGTCGCGGTCGCCGCTCGGCTGCGCAGCCTCGGCTTCGAGGTCGACGAGAGCCAGCGTGACTCGTTCCCCGGCCACGTCCGGCTCCACGCCTTCGACGGCCACGGCAACCGGGTCGAGGTGCTGCAGCCGGTCTGACGGCCGTCCCCAGAATCGGGGCACCTCGGCTGGATCCGGTGGGAGGTCGGTCGACCCGTCCCTACGGTGGCGGGGTGCTGAGGGAGCGCAGGGGGACGCGGGCACGCGCCGTCGGGCGGGTGCTGCTGGGTGCTGCCGTCGTCCTGGCGGTCGGCGCCGTCGTGCTGGTCCGCTTCTGGGGGCCGCGCGAGCCGGAGCAGTCGCCGGACGCCGCCGCCCCGGCCGTCACGCCGGCCGAGCTCGGCGCGGTCGCCGGGCAGCGGGTCTTCATCGGCCACATGTCGATCGGCTGGAACATGCTCGACGGCCTCCAGCGCCTGTACGCCGATGCCCACGTCCCCGAGGCGGAGGTCGTGCAGGTGTCGGTCGGCGACCCGCACCCGGACCTGCCGGAGGGCCAGGGTGCCGTCGTCCACGCGGAGATCGGCGTCAACGGCGACCCGCTGGGCAAGCTGGCCAACTTCGACACCGCCATGCGCTCCGGTCTCGCCGACGAGGTCGACGTCGCCATGGTCAAGCTCTGCTTCACCGACGTGACGGCGAAGACGGACGTCGAGCAGGTCTTCGCCGCCTACCAGGAGACGCTCGACGGCCTGCAGCGCGACTTCCCGGACGTGCGGTTCGTCCACGCGACGGTGCCGCTGACCGCGGCGCCGTCCGGCATCAAGCAGCACCTCAAGGTCCTCCTGCGCGGCGACGACAACGCTGCCCGCGAGCAGTTCAACGACCTCGTGCGCGAGGCCTATGCCGACGACGACCTCTTCGACATCGCTGCCGTCGAGAGCACCACCCCCGACGGGACCAGGCTCGCCACGCTCGCCCCCGGGTGGGCCGATGCGGACCGCGAGCACCTCAACTCCGCCGGGTCCGCCGTGCTGGCCGCCCGGTTCCTCGACCTCCTCACGCAGGGAGCACACTCATGACCGCCACCGCCACTGTCGAAGCGCCGCCCCTCTTCGCCCAGCACCTCGCGCGTCTCGAGGCCGAGGCCGAGATCCTCCCGGACCATCCCGAGGAGACGCCCGAGTCGACGCTCCGCGCGTTGTGGGCGGCTGCCGCGGGTCGCCCCCTCTCAGTGACGGCGGCGGGCGCCGTGCCCCTCGCCCCGCTGACCGAGGAGGGTGAGCGCCTGCTCGGCGCCCTGGTGGAGCGCCGGGTGGCCGGGTCGCCGCTGGGCCACCTCACCGGACGGCAGAGCTTCATGGGTGTCGAGCTGCTGGCCGGCCCGGAGGCGCTCGTGCCGCGCGTGGAGACCGAGATCCTCGGCCGCACCGCCCTCGACCTGGTGCGCGCCACCGATGGGTCCGTCGTCGTCGACCTCTGCACGGGGGCGGGCAACCTGGCTGCGGCCGTCGCCGTGGCAGCCCCTCAGGTCACGGTGCACGCCGCCGACCTCTCGACGTCCGCCGTCGGGCTGGCCCGGGCCAACATGGTCTTCACCGGCGTCGCCGACCGCGTGACGCTGTCCGACGGTGACCTCTTCGACGCGCTGCCCGCCGACCTCCGGGGCAGTGTCGACGTGCTGATCTGCAACCCGCCCTACATCTCCTCGGCGCGGGTGGGGGAGATGGCCGCAGAGATCTCCGAGCACGAGCCCCGGATGGCCTTCGACGGCGGCAGCCTCGGGCTCTCGATCGTCAGCCGGCTCGTCCAGGAGGCGCCCGACTGGCTGCGGTCGGGTGGCGGGCTGTGCTTCGAGATCGGCCTGGGCCAGGGGGCGTACTGGCAGAAGCGGATCCCCCGGTTCCCCGGCTGGGAGGTCGTCGAGCCGGTCGAGGACGACGACGGCAACATCCGCGTGATCACCGCCCGTCGGAGCTGACACACCCGAAGTTACCCGCTGGTAGCATCGCGGCATGGCTACCGTCCTGGACCTCTGGAAGAAGACCTCCGCGCTCCCGCTGGGCACCCGGGTCTTCTCGATCGCCTTCGCCCAGAAGGCGCCGTACTTCGCCTCCATCCGGCCGCGGTTCACCGTGGTCGAGCCGGACCACGTCGAGCTCGTCATCCCGAAGCGTCGCGCGGTGCACAACCACATCGGGACGGTGCACGCGATCGCGCTGTGCAACGGCCTCGAGGCCGCCATGGGGGCGCTGGCCGAGTCGACGATCCCGCGTGACCGGCGCTGGATCCCGAAGGGCATGGAGGTGGCCTACACCGCCAAGGCCACGACCGACATCACGTGCATCGCCGAGACCGACCCTGGACAGTGGACGGCAGAGGTGGGGGAGGGGTACGACCTGCCGGTGCGCGTGCGGGGCGTACGCACCGACGGCACCGTCGTCGTCGAGGGCGAGATCCGGCTCTGGGTGACCGAGAAGACCGGAGCGAAGCGACGGACGTCGACGTCTTGAGTGCGCCCGAGCCTGCGAGGGCGCAACCGTTCGAGAAGACCCGACCCCAGCGCTAGACGACGGGTGCGCCGGGTCCTGTCGGGGCGCCCACCATCGGCACGTCGAGCACCTTCTTCTCCCCGACCAGGCGCTTCTGCACGAGGGTCGCGACCCAGGTGAGGACGAGGTTGACCGCGACGTAGATGCCGGTGATGACGATCGCCGTCGGCACCTGGTTGGAGAACTCGAGGTAGATCGGCTTGGCCACCGCCGTCAGGCCGGGGGCGAGGATGTAGTAGCCGAGGCTGGTGTCCTTCAGCGCGACGACCATCTGGCTGATGATGGCCGGCAGCATGATCTTGACCGCCTGCGGGAGCAGCACCGTGGTCATCACCTGCGACTTGCGCATGCCGATGGCGTACGCCGCCTCGGCCTGGCCACGCGGCACGGCGTTGATGCCGGCACGGAACACCTCGGCGAGCACCGACCCGTTGTAGAGGGTCAGGGCGATGACCACGCACCAGAACGACGACAGCGGCCCGTTGCCGATGGCGAGCAGGAAGAACGCGAAGACCATCAGGAGCAGGACGGGGACGGCGCGGAAGAACTCCACGACGAGCCACGCCGGCCAGCGGATCCAGCCGCGGTCGGACAGCTTGGCGACTCCGAAGACGAGGCCGAAGACCACCGCGAAGATGATCGAGAAGAACGCCATCTTGAGGGTCTCGAGGAGGCCGTCCACGAGGATGTACTGGATGTACTCGGGGGTGACGAACGGCTCCCAGAGCGCGTACTCGAGCTGCCCGGCGTCGTAGAGCTTCCAGATGGCGAAGGCGACCATCGCGACCAGCGCGGCGATGCTGATGACGGTGTAGACGCGGTGCCGGGCGACCGTCTTGGGACCGGGCGCGTCGAAGAGGACTGAGGCGCTCATCGGACCACCCTCACCTTTCGCTCGACGAGGTAGGACGACAGCGAGATGACCTCGACGACGATGATGTAGCCGATCGCGAACGCGAGGAAGATCCCGATCCGCTCGTCGGCGTTGTTGTTGGTGAAGCCGCGCATCGTGGCCGTGGCCTCGGCGAGGCCGAAGGCCGCCGCCACGGAGGTGTTCTTGGCCAGGGCGATCATCACGCTGGTCATCGGGGGGATCACCGCGCGCGTGGCCTGGGGAAGGATGACGAGGGTCATCGACTGGGAGAAGGTGAGGCCGATCGCGCGGCCCGCCTCGGCCTGTCCGAGGGGGACGGCGTTGACGCCGGAGCGCAGCGCCTCGCAGACGAAGGCGGAGGTGTAGAGGGTGAGCGCGAGGCAGGCGCGGAAGAAGAAGGCCGAGACGTTGTAGCCCGCGATCTCGATGTTCTCGACGATCTTGAAGTTGTAGCCCAGCACCGGCATCGCGATGAAGATGAAGACGAAGATCATCAGCAGCGGGGTGTTGCGGAACAGCGTGACGTAGAGCGACGCCGCCTTGTTGAGGATCGACACCGGGCCGACCCGGAGGACGGCGAGGATGGTGCCGAGCACCAGCGAGGCGATGCCGGAGACGACGAACAGCCCGATCGTCAGGCCGAACGCCTTGAGGTACTCGTCGAAGTTCGAGATCACCGCGTCCATGGGCTGCGGGCTCCTCTCTGCGGGACGCCGGCGGGCCTCGCGGCCCGCCGGCGTCCGATCAGTGGTGGTTCAGTGGTGATTCAGCCGTGATGCACGTGGTGCGGTGGTGCTGCGTCAGGCGGCCGGGCACTCGTCCATGGCAGGCGGCTCGGGCGTGTCGACGCCCGACTGGCCCAGGGTGGCCTCGAAGGCCGTGTCCCAGTCGCCGCTGTCCTGCGCCTCGGTGATCGTGTCCACGATCCACTGGCACATCTCGGGCTTGTCGATGCTGTAGCCGACGCCGTAGCGCTCCTCGGAGAACGGCTCCACGACGACCTTGAGCTCGTCGGGGTTCTCCGCGGCGTAGCCGAGCAGGATCGCGCCGTCGGTGGTCATCGCGTCCACGGTGCCGCTGAGGACCTGATCGACGCACTCGGAGTAGGTGTCGAAGCCACGCGGCTTGGCGCCTTCGGCCTTGATGTTCTCCAGCGACGTGGAGCCGGTCACGGAGCAGACCTCGGTGCCCTTGACGTCGTCGAGCGACTCGATGTCGCTGTCGGACTTCACGAGCAGCTGCTGGCCGGTGACGTAGTAGGGGCCGGCCTGGCCCACGACCTCGCGGCGCTCGTCGGTGATCGAGTACGACGCGATGACGAGGTCGACCTCGCCCTCCTGCAGGAACGGCTCGCGGTTGTCGGAGATCGTCTCCTTCCAGGTGATGTCCTCGGGGGCGATGCCGAGCGACGCGGCGAGGATCTTGCCGATCTCGGGGTCGAAGCCGACCGGCATGTCGTCGGTGGCGCCCTTGAAGCCGATTCCGGGCTGGTCGTACTTCACGCCGATGGTGATCTCGCCCGAGTCGGCGAACTCCTTCATCGCCGTCCCGTCGTCGAACTCGTCGCCGGCGTTCTCCTGGACCTCGACGTCGGTCGTCTCGCCGCCGTCGTCACCTGCGTCGCCGCAGGCAGCGAGCGAGAGGGCGAGCCCGACCGTCGCGATGACGGCCTTGGTACGGATGAATCGCATCTGCTTCTCCCTATGTCTGTGGTGCGGGAACTCGTGGTCGGACGCGATGCCTCAGTGCTTGAGGATCTTGCCGAGGAAGTCCTTGGCGCGGTCCGAGCGTGGGTGGGTGAAGAACTCCTCCGGGGTGTTCTCCTCGATGATCGCGCCGTCGGCCATGAACACGACGCGGTCGGCTGCGGTGCGGGCGAAGCCCATCTCGTGGGTGACGACGACCATCGTCATGCCCTGCTGGGCGAGGTCGACCATCACGTCGAGGACCTCCTTGATCATCTCCGGGTCGAGCGCGGAGGTCGGCTCGTCGAAGAGCATCACCTTCGGCTCCATCGCCAGCGCACGGGCGATCGCCACGCGCTGCTGCTGGCCGCCGGAGAGCTGGGCGGGGTACTTCTCGGCCTGGTGGCCGACGCCGACGCGGTCGAGGAGCTCGCGCGCCTTCTTCTCGGCCTCGGCCTTGCCCATGCCGCGGACCTTGATCGGGCCGAGCGTGACGTTCTCGAGGATCGTCTTGTGGGCGAAGAGGTTGAAGCTCTGGAAGACCATGCCGACCTCGGCGCGCAGGGCGGCGAGCGCCTTGCCCTCCTGCGGGAGGTCCTTGCCGTCGAGGGTGATCGTGCCCTCGTCGATCGTCTCCAACCGGTTGATCGTGCGGCAGAGCGTGGACTTGCCCGAGCCGGACGGCCCGATCACGACCACGACCTCGCCGCGCTTGACGGTGAGGTCGATGTCCTTGAGGGCGTGGAGCTGCCCGAAGTGCTTCTGGACGCCGTCCAGCACGACGAGGGCCTCACCCCGGCCGGCGCTGACGGTGCCCGATTCCTGCGCGGTCATAGGCGCAACCTATCGGCACGTGGACCGCGAGGGCCATCACGCATGGCCCGTTCGGACTATTACAGAGTGATGACGATTCCCGCGTCGGGGTCCCAGCGGCGCAGCGACGTGAGCGTCAGGACCACGTCCTCGTGCCCCAGCGCCTCCACGGCGCGGCCCACGTCGGCGCGATCCATCCGCCGGGCCAGGGTGACGTGCGGCAGCCACCCCAGGTGCTGCACGTCGCGCACCTGCGACCGGAGCTGCAGCACGGCGCGCGCCAGCTCGTCGGGCACGTCGAGCACCCGCACGACCGAGACGCGACGACCGCCGAGGATCGCGATCCCCGACGCCCGGACCTCCACCGGCAGCAGCCTTGCCACCAGCTCGGTGGCGCGTTGCTCGTCGTCCGCGCCGAGCGCCGGCGCGGCCAGCGCCGTGACGTGCGGGCTGTTGGTGGCGCCGCGGTGGTCGAGCTGGGAGGGCAGGCCCACGTCGCGCAGCGCCTGCCAGTCACGGCGTACGACGTCGCAGCCGGCGTCGTCGGGCAGCAGCTCGAGCGCGTGCATGCGAGGCATGTCGCGAGCCTAGGTCGCGGCCTCGCGATTCCCGGGCCCCCGCCGGCCGCCGTACCCTTGACCCCGAGATGAGCACCGTCGCAGAGACTCCCGCACGCACCTACGAGGTCAAGACCCACGGGTGCCAGATGAACGTCCACGACTCCGAACGGCTCAGCGGCCTGCTGGAGGACGCGGGCTACGTCCGCGCCGGCTCGGACGAGCAGGCCGACGTCGTCGTCTTCAACACCTGCGCGGTGCGGGAGAACGCCGACAACAAGCTCTACGGCAACCTGAGCCACCTGGCGCCGGTCAAGGCCAGCAAGCCGGACCTGCAGATCGCCGTCGGTGGTTGCCTGGCCCAGAAGGACCGCGACACCATCACTGCGAAGGCGCCCTGGGTCGACGTGGTCTTCGGCACTCACAACATCGGCTCGCTGCCGGTGCTGCTCGAGCGGGCGCGGGTCGCCGAGGAGGCGCAGGTCGAGATCCTCGAGTCGCTGTCGGTCTTCCCCTCGACGCTGCCCACCAAGCGCGAGTCGGCGTACGCCGCCTGGGTGTCCATCTCGGTCGGGTGCAACAACACGTGCACGTTCTGCATCGTGCCGGCGCTGCGCGGCAAGGAGAAGGACCGCCGGCCCGGCGAGATCCTCGCCGAGGTCGAGGCGCTGGTCGCCGAGGGCGTCACCGAGATCACCCTGCTGGGACAGAACGTCAACGCCTACGGCGTCGAGTTCGGCGACCGCCAGGCCTTCTCCAAGCTGCTGCGCGCCTGCGGATCGATCGAGGGGCTCGAGCGGGTGCGCTTCACCTCCCCGCACCCCGCGGAGTTCACCGACGACGTCATCGAGGCGATGGCCGAGACGCCCAACGTGATGCCGTCGCTCCACATGCCGCTGCAGTCGGGATCGGACGCGGTCCTGCGAGCGATGCGCCGGTCCTACCGCCAGTCGAAGTACCTCGGGATCATCGAGCGGGTGCGGGCCGCGATCCCCGACGCCGCGATCACCACCGACATCATCGTGGGCTTCCCCGGCGAGACCGAGGAGGACTTCCAGGCGACGCTCGACGTCGTGCGGGCCGCCCGCTTCTCCTCGGCCTTCACGTTCCAGTACTCCAAGCGCCCCGGCACCCCGGCCGCGGTCCTCGAGGACCAGGTCCCGCCTGAGGTGGTCAAGGACCGCTACCTGCGCCTGGCCGAGGTCGTCGACGAGATCGCCTGGTCGGAGAACACGGCGCTCGTCGGTCGCACCGTCGAGCTGATGGTCGCCGAGGGCGAGGGCCGCAAGAACGCCGAGACGAAGCGCCTCTCCGGCCGCGCGCGTGACAACCGCCTCGTCCACTTCGCCGCCGACTTCTCGGCGGTGCCGGAGGACTCGGTGCGACCCGGCGACATGGTGACCGTCGAGATCACCTACGCCGCCCCGCACCACCTCGTCGCCGACAGCGCGATCCAGTCGGTCCGCCGCACCCGCGCCGGCGACGCCTGGGAGCGTCGTACGTCCGCCCCGCCTGCCGCGTCCGCCGTCGGGCTCGGCATGCCGTCGGTCGGCGTGCCCGCCCCTCTCCCGCCCGCGGCCAACGCCTGCGGCTAGCAGCGACCGCCGGTCGAGGAGGCCGCGAAGCGGCCGTCACGAGACCCGGCCTGGGTGGCCGGGTCTCGTGACAGGCGCCAGAGCGCCTTCCTCGACCAGCTGGGATCGTCAGCGCAGGAACCGGCGGTACTGCCGGGCCACCTCGCTCGCGCTGGCGACCGTGTCGAGGAACATCAGGTCGTCCATGCGGCAGTTGCACGGGTTGCGCTCGGTGCCGTTCTGCGGGAACGAGCCACCGATCTTGATCCCGCGCGGGTTGGTCGCCGAGGTGCCGGTGCCGTCGACGCGCCACGGGTCGTTGGTGGCGGTGTACGAACCGTCCACCGGCTTGCCGTTGCGGTAGAGCGCCATCGACCCCTTCGCGAAGTCGAAGGTCGCCGCGAGGTGCACCCACTCGTCGTTCGGCAGCAGCTCCTGCCACGGTTGGGAGGCCGCGTAGGTCCACGAGCCGCCAGTGTCGAGGCGTCGGCCGAGGGCGACCAGCTTGAGCTCGCCGTTGACGTTGATCAGCTCGAGCAGGGCGCGTACGCCGTGCCCGTCGGAGTTGCCGGCGAGGACGCCGGCCAGGCCGATGGCGTTGTAGCCGGCCGTCGGGTTCTGCCCGGTCATCTTGAACCAGCCCATCACCGTGGTGCCCTTCGCGCTGGTGAAGCGGGAGAGCGAGGCGACGCCGTCGGCGTCGTTCTCGTAGACCCCGGCCTTCCACGCCGTGCCCGTCGGCGACTCGGCCGCGCTGTGCACCTGCAGCGAGTTGTTCGAGCCCGGGCGGGCGCCGTCGTCGACGCGCATCCGGTCGCCGCCGTTGACGAGGCGGATCAGCGTGCGG
The DNA here is from genome assembly GCF_056401175.1 of Nocardioides sp. P4_G10. Classification (NCBI taxonomy): domain Bacteria; kingdom Bacillati; phylum Actinomycetota; class Actinomycetes; order Propionibacteriales; family Nocardioidaceae; genus Nocardioides; species Nocardioides sp. P4_G10. The sequence goes on from NZ_JBFUJV010000020.1 coordinate 59,340, forward strand.
CTCGCGCCCTGGTCCTCCTCGTAGGAGTCGTTGGCCGCGAAGGGATGCTCGAAGTCGTACGACGCCACGACGGAGTCACGCAGGGACGGCTCGACGTCGTCCGGCCACGGGGCGCGCTTGGTCCCGACGACCTTCCAGACCATGCCGTTGGCCTTGGCGAGCAGGTAGAGGCTGCGGTCCTCGTCGGTGCCGAAGCGCAGGTCGACGCGGCCGTCGCCGACGAAGTCGGTCATCCGCATGCGGGTGCCCGAGGTGTCGTAGAGCTGCAGCTCGCGCACGGTCGCCTCGCGGTCGGCCGGGCCTTCGGCGTCGTCCCGCATGTGGGCCTCGTGGGTGTAGAACACCTTGCCCTCGACGAGGTCGCCGAAGACGTACATGCCCTTGAGGCCCTGCAGGTCGCCGCGGTGGACGTGTCCACCCGAGATGGCGTGGCCGGAGTCGGAGTTGCAGCTCCAGTTGGCCGGGGTGTCGTGCGCATAGGACGCGACGGGGAAGTCGTAGCCCTTGGCGGCCTGCTCATCGGTCATCGGGTCGAGCCGGCACTGCGTCTCGTTCTGGTAGTCCAGGCGGGACTCGACGTCGGGCCAGCCGAAGTCGTCGCCGGCGTCGACCTCGTAGACCGCCTCGATCGCCCGCTGGCCGATGTGGCCGAGGAACATGTCGTTCGTGCCCGCGGCGTCCCAGCTGAACCGGTGCGGGTCGCGCATGCCGATGGCGTAGATCTCGCCCAGGGCGCCGGCCTCGCCGACCCACGGGTTGCTCGCCGGGATGCCGTACTGGCCGTTGGGCCCGTCGGTGCCGGCCGGGTCGATCCGCAGGATCTTGCCGGCGGGGGTGTCGAGGTCTTGCGGGTCCGACGCGCTCACGCCGTAGCCACCGTCGCCGACGGCGAGGTAGAGCAGGCCGTAGTCCTCGTCACCGGGCTCGGCGGTCGGGTTGAAGTCGATCTGCTGGATGGCATGGGTCTGGCCGACGAAGCGGAAGCGGAACAGCTCGCGGCTGGAGCCGCTGAACGTGTCGGCGGCCGGGTCGTCGGCCGTCCACTCCGTGACCACGCTCTGCACCGCGGCGCTGCCGTTGGGCTGGCCCGGGTAGGTCTGGTCACCGGGGGCGTTGGGCGTCTCGGTGTGGGTCGTGTAGAACTTCCCGTTGTCCTCGAACTCGGGGTGGAAGCTGACGAACCCGAAGCCGGACCCGAGACCGCGCCAGGCCATGAACTCCGGGAAGCGCGAGGCGAGGTCGAGGTAGACCGACGGCTGCTTGTCCTCGAGCAGGTAGAGGTCACCGTTGAGGTCGGGCACGTACAGGCGGCCGGATCCGTCGGGCACCTCGCCGATGTAGTTGATCCGGTTGTGGCGGTCGCCGAGCCGGACGTCGGTCCACGGCCCGTTGGGCTCGGACGCGGGCAGCTGGGCGTACTCCTCGAGCACGAGGCCGAGGTTGGAGGGCTCCGGGTCGGGCGGGATCGGCGGTGCACCGGGTCCGGAGGCGTCCGTCGCCGTGGCCGACGTGGCCAGGGGGGAGAGGGCCGCTGCCACCAGGGATGTGGTGACGGCAGTGACCCACCAACGTGTCTTTCGCATGGGGCGGTCCCTACTGTTGAGGTGGTTGGAGACAACTGCTGCCGCGTTTCCTTGGCTGGGGCCGTGGCAGCCCTCGTCGGTCCCCCGACGCGAGTCAGGGGACCGGCGGGGATCAGGGAGCGGTCACGGTGCAGTGGGGGCTGCGGTGCCGGTCGCTCGGAAGTGGCGGGTGCGGCCGAAGTTGTCGAAGGAGCCGAAGCCGACGCGACCACCGGTGAACGTCGTGTCGGTGCCCGTCATCAGCGGCTCGGCGGCGCCGTCGACCCACACCCTGATCGCGCCGGTGCTCGCGTCGTGGTCGACGCGCACGTCGTGCCAGTCGGCGTCGGTGACGGCCGGCGGGGCACCGACGGAACCGGTCCACTGGTCGTCGACGCGACGGCGGTCGGCGTTGTCGACGACGAAGATCCCGTTGTGGGGGTAGATCGTGTTGTCCTGGGAGAAGTGGGCGTAGTAGAAGCGCTTCGGGCCCTGGTAGTTCCAGATCACGATCACGTCGCGGTTGCTGACCGCGACCGACTCGTCGAGGCGCACCTCGGCGCGGACGCTGGTGTCGGTGAGCTCGGGGCCCTTCGTCACGATCGCGTACTCGAAGGGGCGCCGGACGCCGTCGTTCGGGTTCGTCCCGGGGCGGGTGAGGACGAGCTCCTCGCCCTCGTAGGCCCACAGGTCGTCGGTGAGCGGGTCCCAGTGCTGCGGCGTGGCGGGGGCGACGACCCGCGTGGTTCGAACGTCGTCCGGTGCGGCCGCGGTGGCGGCCGGGAGCGCGGCGGGCCAAGCGAGCACCGCGCCCGTGATCAGGGCAGTGGTGGTCCGACGTCTGTTCATGTGTTCTGCCTTCCTTGTCCGAGAAATGAGGTGTGACGGCAGGTGGTCGGGCGGGATCGTCAGAGGTGCGGCTCCACGAGCTCGACGTAGCGGCGCGCGAGGGTGGCGACGACGTCGCGGCCGTCGGCGGCCCAGACGTCGGCGTTGAAGATCTCGACCTCGACGTCGCCGGTGTAGCCCGCGGCGGACACGAGGGAGGTGAGGCGGGGGAAGTCGATGTGGCCGTCACCCATCATCCCGCGCGACAGCAGCGCGTCGGGCGGCAGCGGGGTGATCCACTCGCAGACCTGGTAGGACGCGATGCGGTCCCCGGCGCGGGCGATCTGCTCCTCCACGCCCGGCTCCCACCACACGTGGAAGGTGTCGACGACCACGCCGACGGCCTCGACCGGCAGCGGGTCGGCGATGTCGAGCGCCTGCGCCAGCGTCGACACGACGCCGCGGTCGGCGGCGAAGATCGGGTGCATGGGCTCGATGGCGAGGCGCACGCCGACGTCCAGGGCGTGGGGGACCAGCGCCTCGATCGCGTCGCCCGCCCTGGCGCGCGACCTCGGCAGGTCGCGGTCGCCCGCGGGCAGGCCGCCGGGGACCAGCACCAGGCAGGGAGCGCCGAGCGCCGCTGCCTCGTCGAGCGCGCGACGGTTGTCGTCGTGCCGCTCGGCAACCGACAGGTCGCCGGCCCCCGTGAAGAAGCCGCCCCGGCACACCGAGGAGACGCGCAGGCCCGCGTCGGAGACCATCCGGGCGGCGGCCTCGAGCCCGACCGCGGCCACCGGCTCGCGCCAGGCGCCGATGGCCGGGAGGCCGGCGGCGACGCAGCCCTCGACCGCCTCGCGCAGGCTCCACCCGTCGACCGTCTTCTGGTTGAGCGAGAGACGGGCCAGCCGCGGGTCGCCCGGCGCCGGGGTCTCGACGCGGGCGGGTGCTCCGGACGGCACGTCCAGCGCGGTGTCGACGGCGACCTCGGAGGCGGTCATCGGGACAGCCCCGCGCCGTCGAGCCACAGCCGCATCCGGTGGGCGGCGAGCTCGGGGTCCGGCAGCAGCCGCGCCTCGTCGGCCAGGGCGAAGAGCCGGCCGAGGTGGACCGAGCTGCGGGCGGACTGCAGCCCGCCGACCATCGTGAAGCCCGGCTGGTGGCCGCAGAGCCACGACAGGAACGCGATGCCGGTCTTGTAGTAGTAGGTCGGCGCCTCGAACACGTGCCGCGACAGCGGGAGCGTTGGCGCCATCTCGGCGTCGTACGTCGCCAGGTCGCCCTCGTCGAGCGCGGCAAGTGCCGCGGAGGCGGCCGGCGTGATCGCGGCGAAGGCCCCCAGCAAGGCGTCGGAGTGATGGGTGCCGTCGCCCTTGATCAGCTCGGGGTAGTTGAAGTCGTCGCCGGTGTAGAGCCTGACGCCGTCAGGCAGCTGCGCTCGCAGCCCAGTCTCGTGGTCGGCGGAGAGCAGCGAGACCTTCACCCCGTCGACCTTGTCGGCGTGCGCCCGGACCAGGTCGAGGAAGGTGGCCGTCGCGGTCGCGACGTCGGTCGATCCCCAGTAGCCGCGCAGCTGGGGGTCGAAGGCCTCGCCGAGCCAGTGCAGCACCACCGGCTCGCGCACCTGCTCGAGCAGCTCGGCGTAGACCGCGAGGTAGTCGTCGGCGCTCGCGGCGGCGGCCGCCAGCTGGCGCGAGGCCATCAGGATGACCTGGGAGCCGGTGGACTCCACGAACCCGACCTGCTCGGCGTACGCCTTGCGCACCGCGTCGAGGGTCGCACCCGTTCCGGCGTGGTCGGTGCCGGCGCCCGAGGCGATCCGGGCGTCGTAGTCGCGGGCCTGCTCGGCGGAGCGGCGGACCAGCTCCTGCACCGCGGGCCAGTCCAGGCCCATGTTGCGCTGCGCGGTGTCCATGGCCTCGGCGACGCCGAAGCCGTAGCGGAACAGCTCGCGGCGGAAGGCCAGCGTGGCGTCCCAGTCGACGACGGCGGGCGCGCCGGGCACGTTCTCCCCGCGGGCGTCGGCGACCACGTGCGCGGCGGCGAAGGCGACCCGCTGGGCGAAGGGCTGGGGATGGTCCTTCCACTGCCGCGGCTCGTGGAGGACCACCGCCTCCCACCCGCCGTCGGCGAGCGGGACGTCGACGGAGACCGTCATCGCAGGGCCACCCGGCGGCCCTCGCGGGAGGACGTCAGGCCCGCATCCACGAGCTCGAGCCCGCGGACGCCGGCGGCGAAGTCGTAGTGGTGCGGCCGTCCTGCGTGCACGTCGAACAGGTACTGCTCCCATTGCGCGCGGAAGCCGTTGCCGAAGACCTGGTTGTCGGGGATCTCGCGCCACTGGCCGCGGAAGTCATCGGTCGTCGGCAGGTCGGGGTTCCAGACAGGCATCGGCGTGGCGTCCCGTGGCTGGATGCGGCAGTTGAACAGTCCGGCGATCGCCGAGCCGTGGGTCCCGTCGACCTGGAACTCCACGAGCTCCTTGCGCTCCACGCGCACCGCCCAGGAGGAGTTGACCTGCGCGATGATGCCGCCGGCCAGCTCGAAGATGGCGTACGCCGCGTCGTCGGCCGTCGCGTCGTACCGCTCGCCCTGCTCGTCCCACCGCGCGGGGATGTGGGTGACGGCCTTGGCGGTGACCGCCTCGACCGCGCCGAAGAGGTTCTCCAGGACGTAGTTCCAGTGGCAGAACATGTCGAGGACCATCCCGCCGCCGTCCTCCGCACGGTAGTTCCAGCTGGGGCGCTGGGCGGGCAGGCCGTCGCCCTCGAACACCCAGTAGCCGAACTCCCCGCGCACCGAGAGGATGCGGCCGAAGAAGCCGGAGTCGACGAGCCGCTTGAGCTTCATCAGCCCCGGCAGGTAGAGCTTGTCGTGCACGACGCCGTTGATGATGCCGCTCTTCTCGGCGGCCGCGACGAGCTCCTCGCCCTCCGCGACGGTCTCCGCGATCGGCTTCTCTGTGTAGACGTGCTTGCCGGCGGCAGCCGCCTTGAGGATCGCCGTCTTGCGCTCGCTGGTGACCTGGGCGTCGAAGTAGATCGGGGCCGGGTCCTCGGCGAGCGCGGTGTCGAGGTCGGTCGACCAGTCCGCGATCCCGTGCTGGTCCGCGAGCCGGGCCAGCTTGTCGGCGTTGCGGCCGAGCAGCACCGGCTCGACCTGCAGCCGCGTGCCGTCGGGCATCGCGATGCCGCCGTCGTCGCGGATGGCGAGGATCGAGCGCAGCAGGTGCTGGCGGTATCCCATCCGGCCGGTCACGCCGTTCATCAGGATGCGATAGGTGGTGTCGGGCATGGTGTGTCCTCGATCGTCAGGTGGTCGTGGGGGTCTTGGGTCGCCCGCCGAGGTAGAGCTCGGCGAGCTGGGGGTCGGCGAGCAGGTCGCTGGCCTTGCCGGAGATGTGCACCCGGCCGAGGTCCAGGACGCAGCCCAGGTCGGCCGTCTCCAGGGCCCGACGCGCGTTCTGCTCGACCAGGAGCACCGCGGTGCCGGCGTCGCGCATGCGCACCACCTGCTCGAAGACCGTGCCGGTGGCCTTGGGGTCCAGCCCCATCGACGGCTCGTCCAGCAGGACGACCCGCGGCGAGACCATCAGCGAGCGAGCGAACTCGACCTGCTTCTGCTGTCCGCCGGACAGGGCTCCGGCCAGCGCGGTCCACCGGTCTGCGACCACGGGGAAGAGGGTCTTGACGAAGTCGATCCGGTCGTTGATCTCGCCCTTCTCCTTCAACGAGTAGGCGCCCAGCCGCACGTTCTCCTCGACCGTCATCTCCTTGAAGACGCTGTGGCCCTGGAGGACGTGGGACAGGCCCGCGCCCAGCATCTGCTGGGGGCTGTTGCGGGTGACGTCCTGGCCGCCGACCTTGATGGTCCCGGCGCGCGGGGTGAGCATCCCGCTGGCGACCTTGAGGACGGTGGACTTGCCCGCCCCGTTGGGGCCGACGAGGCACACGACGGTGGAGGCCGGCACCTTGACGGTGAGCCCGCGCAGCACCAGCGCTGCCCGCCCGTATCCCGCCTCGATGTCGGTGAGCTCGAGCAGGTAGTCGGTCGTTTCAGACGCCAAGGTAGGCCTCCAGCACTCGGGAGTCGTTCTGCACGACGTCCGGGGTTCCCTCACAGATCGGGCGGCCGCGGTCGAAGACCACGACATGGTCGGAGAGGCTCATCACCAGCTCCATGTTGTGCTCGACGACGATGAAGGTCTTGCCCTCAGCGTTGAGCTCCTGGACGAGCGTGGCGATCCGGTCGATGAGGGCCGGGTTCACGCCGCCGGCCGGCTCGTCGAGCATGATCGTCTCCGGGTCGGCCATCAGCACGCCGGCGAGCTCGAGGAGCTTCTGCTGGCCGTAGGAGATGTCCATCGCCAGTGAGTGCTCGAGGTGGTCGATGCCGACGCGCGCCAACAGCTCACGGGCACGCTCGAGCTGGGCGTCGTTGCGCGAGGAGCCCAGCAGCGTGAGCACCGAGGTCGAGCGAACCGCGACGAGCATGTTCTCCATGACCGTCATCCGCGGGAAGATCCGGCACAGCTGGAAGCTGCGCCCGATGCCCGCCCGCGCGATCCGGTGGGAGGCCTTGCCGGTGATGTCCGTGCCGCGGTAGGTCGCGGTGCCGGAGTCGGGCTTGATCATCCCCGTCACGCAGTTGAAGAACGTCGTCTTGCCCGACCCGTTGGGTCCGATCAGGGCGTTGACCTTGCCGTGGTGGAAGTGGACGTCGGCCCCGTCGATGGCCCGCACGCCGCCGAAGGACTTGGTGAGCCCCTGGGTGGCGAGGCTGACCTCGAACGACTGGTCGGGGACGGCCGCGGCTGCACTGGTGGCGGTCACGAGCGGGCTCCTTGTGTCTCGTCGGCGTTCTCGGGCTGGATGTGGGCTGAGATGTTCGTGGCGTCCTTGCCGGTGCGCTCGTCTGGAGGTACGTCGCTCGCGGCGTGCTTACGGGCCCGCTGCTCCGCGAGCTCGGCCGCGCTCTCCTCGCGGATGGAGGCGGCCTGGGGACGGAAGCGCTGGATGCCCGCGGTGACGGCCGGGATGATCCCGTCCGGCATGAACAGCACCACGAGCGCGAGCAGGAGGCCCAGGGCGACGAGGTGGAACTGGGTGTCGCCGTAGGCGTTCTTGAAGTACTCCAGCGCGTAGCCCACGATCACCGCGCCCAGCAGCGGACCGAACAGGCTCCGGATGCCGCCGAGCAGGCTCATCAGCACCATGTAGGAGCCGACGAGGATCGAGAACTGGAAGATCGGGTCCAGGAACCCGAACCAGAGGGCGTACAACCCACCGCCCAAGGCGGTGAAGAACGCCGACACCACGAACGCGGTCAGCTTGTAGTTGAAGGTGGGGACGCCGAGGGACTGCGCCTTGTCCTCGTCCTCACGGATCGCCTTCAGGCCCATGCCGAAGCGGGAGCGGTCGATCAGCCACCAGCACAGCAGGGCGACGGCGAGCAGCGCGGCGTGGATGTAGAAGAAGCGCTCGTGCTGCTCGGGCCGGAGCACGTCGGTGCCGAACGGGCGCGGCACACGAAGGCCGTTGGAGCCGCCCGTGACGCTGCTCCACGACTGGAAGACCAGCAGCAGGATGAGCACGAGGGCGATCGAGACGATCACGAACGACGCACCGCGCACCCGGAGGCTGGCGATGCCGATCGGCACGGCCAGGACGGCGACGCCGAGGCCGCCGAGCAGGAGCGCGATCCACGGGTTGATGTCGGTGTGGATGACCAGCAGGGCCGTGCCGTAGCCGCCCAGGCCGGAGTAGGACGCGTGGCCGAGCGAGATGTAGCCGGTGAACCCGCCGACGAAGTTCCACGAGGTGGCCAGGACGGCGTAGCTCATGATCACGACGCCCACCGAGAGGATGAAGGCGTTCGGGGCCATGCTCGGGAAGGAGAGGACGGCGGCGGCCAGGACGACCAGGCCGACGAGCTTGAGCGCGAGCCCGCCGCGCGGGGCGGCGGTGGCTGCGGGAGTGGCGGAGCTAGAAGCGCTGGGCAAGACGACCTCCGAAGAATCCTTGCGGGCGGACCATCAAGGTCGCGAACAGCGCGACGTAGAAGATGGTCTGTGCCCAGGTGGTCCCCATCGGGATCTGCAACAGGCTCTGGCCCAGGCCGAGGACCAGGGCCGCGATCGCGGCCCCCGGTACGCTGCCGAGCCCGCCGACCACGATGATCGCCATGAGCGGGCCGATCCAGTGCCAGTGCAGCGAGGGGTAGATCGTCGAGTCGAGCGACAGGGCGGTGCCGCCGATCGCTGCCGTCGCCAGGCCCAGCCCGAACCCGTATCCGGCGATCCGCTCGGTGTTGATGCCGATCAGTCGGGCGGCCTCGGGGTGCTGAATGGTGGCGCGCAGGGCCTGGCCGAACGGCGTCTTCTTGAGGATCAGGTAGAGGGCGAGCAGCGAGACCGCGGCCATCCCGAAGGCGATCAGCTTGACGACCGGGATGTTGGCGCCGAACAGCTCGAGGCTGTCGCCGCCGTAGGGCAGCCGGATGCGGCGCTGGGTGCCGGAGAAGACGAAGCCCAGCATCCCCTCGATGACCAGTGCCACCGAGAAGGTGAGCAGCACCGACATCATCGTCAGGGTCGCAGGACGAAGCCGGGAGAGCAGTGTCCGCTGCATCGTCACACCGAGGACGAAGAAGATCGGCACGGTGAACAGCAACGAGACGAGCGGGTCGATGCCGGTCTCACGGTTGAAGAACCAGGCGAGGTAGGCGGCGAGGATGAGGAACGCCGAGTGGGCGATCATCACCACCCGCATCACGCCGAAGTAGAGCGTGAGGCCCGCGGCCAGGAGGGCGTAGAGCCCTCCCAGCAGCACGCCGAGCACGAGGCTCTGGAAGACGAGGGACATGGTGTCAGCTATCCGATCCGTTGGTCACCAGTTGGGCTTGTCGACGATGAGCTCGGCCTCGGCCGTGTCCTGGGGGAGGACGATCTTGATCTCGCCGTCGACGTACTGCTGGATGAGGTGGGCTCCTTCGGGGCGGCCCTCGGCGTCCCAGGTGAGCGGACCGACGACCGTCTCGACCTCGTTCTCCCGGAGCCAGTCGATGAGCTGGGACTGGCACTCCGCGTCGGGGTCGGCGCACTCGACGGCCTCGACGGCTGCCGCGACGACCTGGCCGGTGGTCCAGGCGTTGGCCTCGTCCTCACCGGGAGGGGTGCCGTTGAGCTCGGTGTAGTACTCGACGAACTCCGTGTTGGAGGGGTACTCCGCCTGGGTCGTGTAGCCGGTCGGGGAGAGGATGCCCTCGGTCTTGTCGCCGATCGCCTCGGCGAACTCGGCGTTGGTCGGCGCGGTCGAGAAGGCCGCCATCTGCGGCTGGTAGTCGAGCTGCTGCAGCGCCACGATGAGGTTGACAGCGTCCTGGTACTGCGTCCCGCCGACGACCATGTCGGCGTTGCTGTCGGCGATCTTGGCGGCGATCGAGCTGAAGTCGGTCGTGTTCGGCGGGTAGACCTCGTCCACGACGATCTCGACGCCCATCTCGTCGAGCCGGTCGCGCAGGCCGTATGCGGTGCCCATGGCGAACGGGTCGTCCATGGCGGCGAACGCCGCGGTCTCGGGACGCTCGTCGTCGGGCATGGCCTCGATCGCGTCGGCGAGGTTGTTGTAGTGGTCCTGCGCGACGGCCGGGGCGGCGTAGAAGAGGTTGTCGAAGCCCTGGGTGAAGACCTCCTCAGCGGCGCCGGCCGGCTCCACGAAGAGGAAGCCGTAGTCCTGGGCGACCTGGGCCGCGGGCACCACGAGGCGGGTGGAGAAGGGGCCGAAGACGAGGTTGACGCCGTCCTGGTTGATGAGCTTCTCGTAGTCCGAGGCGACACGATCGGCGTTGGACTGGTCGTCGAGGATCTTGAGCTCCACGTCCTTGCCGAGCAGTCCGCCGTTCTCGTTCATCCACGAGGCCCACGCCTCGTAGCCGCGCTGGACACCCTTGCCAGGCTCGGAGAAGTCTCCGGTGAGCGGGAGGGAGATGCCGATGGTGATGGTGTCGCTGTCTGCACCCGACGCGTCGTCACCACCGGAGCTCATGCAGGCGGTCAGGGCGAGGCAGGAGGCCGCGGCGAGTCCGGCTACGCGGTAGGGGGTCTTGACCTTCATGTCACTCCTCATGTCCAATGCGTAAGCGCTTTCGTAAGCGCTTTCGGCTACTGTAGGCATGAACGCCGATGTGTGGCAAGGGTCACATCTCAACGAGCCGGACCGAGGACAGGAGGACGACGCGGATGCCCAAGGGGACGCCATCGAGCCCGCGGCTGCAGGACGTGGCCGAGGCCGCGGGTGTGTCGATCGCGACCGCCTCGCGCAGCCTCTCGGGAGCTCCCGGTGTCAGCGAAGGTGTCGCCGAGCGGGTGCGGGAGCAGGCGCGCGCGATGGGCTACGTCGTCAACCTGCACGCGCGCAGCCTGGCGGGCGGCTCGACCCGCTCGGTCGGGCTCGTGGTGCACGAGATCGGCGACCCCTACTTCTCCGAGATCGCCAGCGGCGTGCTCGGTGTGGGCGCGCGCGAGGGACTCACCGTCCAGATCTGCCACACCGGGCGCGACCCTGCGCGGGAGCTGGAGCAGCTGCGGATGCTCGTCGCCAATCGCGTCGGCGCCATCATCGTCGCCGGGTCGGGCCTCGTCGACGCCTCGGTCCAGGCGCCGGCCAAGGCAGAGCTCCAGGCGTTCCAACGCGCCGGCGGCCGGGTCGCCGTCATCGGACGCCACCACCTCGGCGTCGACGCGGTGCTGCCCGACAACCTCCGCGGTGCGCGCGCCGTCGCCGAGCACGTCCTCGCGCTCGGCCACCGTCGCATCGCCGTGGCCAGCGGGTCCCGTCAGCTCACCACGGTCGCCGACCGGCTCGCCGGTATCGAGCAGGCCTGCACCGCTGCCGGCCTGGACTTCGCCGACCTCCCGGTGGTCGAGGCCGACTTCACGCGAGCGGGCGGCAAGGACGCCGCCGAGCGGATCCTCGCCGACCACCCCGGGATGACGGCAGTGCTCGCCCTCAACGACGACATGGCCATCGGCGTCCTGTCCGCGCTGCGCGCGCGAGGGGTGTCCGTTCCGGGTCAGGTGTCGGTCACCGGCTTCGACGACGTGGCAGTGGCTGGCGACCTGGCGCCGTCGCTCACGACCGTCCGCCTGCCGATGGCGGAGATGGGGGAGCAAGCCCTGCTCCTTGCGCTCAAGGAGCCCGGCACGCGTCCCCGCCGCCGCACGGTCGGCGCCGAGCTGGTGGTCCGCGACTCGACCGGGCGACCGCCCGCATGAGTGCGGCGCGAGCTCCGCGCGTGCTGGTCGCACCCGACAAGTTCAAGGGCTCGCTGTCCGCCCCGCTCGTCGCCGAGGCCGTCGCTGTGGGCCTGCGGCGGGCGGTGCCGGGGGCCGATGTCGACTGCGTGCCGGTCGCCGACGGCGGCGACGGCACCCTGGATGCAGCGGTGGCCAGCGGGTTCGAGCGCGTCCCCGTCACGGCTTCCGGGCCGACCGGCCGTCCGGTCCGCACGGCCTATGCGCGACGCGGTGCGACGGCCGTCATCGAGATGGCCGACGTGTGCGGCCTCGCCCGGCTGCCCGGCGGGACGCCCGCGCCGCTGACCGCCTCGAGCCGTGGCCTCGGCGAGGTCATGGCCCACGCCCTCGACGCCGGATGCCGCGACCTCGTCGTCGGGATCGGCGGGAGCGCCAGCACCGACGGAGGGCTGGGCGTGCTGTGCGCCCTCGGCGCGCGCGACGACGGCGATCGTCTCGAGCTCGACGGGCTCCATCCGGCGCTCGCCGAGTCCCGGGTGGTCGTGGCCTGCGACGTCGACAACCCGCTCACCGGTCCCGACGGGGCCGCCCCGGTCTACGCACCCCAGAAGGGGGCGAGCGTTGACGACGTCGCCCGGCTGGACGTGCGACTGGTCCGCTGGGCCGACCGGGTCGCCGTCGCGACGCGTGCTGACCGTCGCGACGAGCCCGGGGCGGGGGCAGCCGGCGGCGTCGGGTTCGGGCTCGTCGCCGTGCTGGGCGCGGAGCTGCGCCCGGGGATCGCGCTGATGCTCGACCTGCTCGGCTTCGACGACCGGGTCCGCGGGGCGTCCCTCGTGGTGACCGGTGAGGGCTCGCTCGATGCGCAGAGCCTGCGCGGCAAGGCGCCCGTCGGCGTCTCGGCCGCAGCCGGACGAGCGGGTGCGCCCGTGGTGGCCGTCTGCGGCCGCAACCTCCTCTCGACGGAGCAGCTCGCCGCGGCCGGCATCCGGGCGGCGTACGCCCTGACCGAGGTCGAACCGGACGTCGACATCTGCCTCCGCGAGCCGGCGCGGCTCCTCGCCGACCTCGGCGAGCGCATCGCGCGCGACCACCTGGCCTGGCAGTGCGGTGCTGGTGCACCAGGTGCACCAAGATCACCGCACTAGTGCGATCAACCGGCCAGGCGCCACCTGTCCGGGCACCTCGGGCGCGCCGTCACCTGTCCGGCCCACCCGCGAGGGTTGTGCAACGCGCCGACGCGTACGGCTGTGGCGCAGGGTCGGCCGTACACCTGGCCCCAGCCGAGGGATGCGGGCTCGTGACGCGTACGCGGGGCGGGCTCGCGTTCCACTGCACTTTCGCCTCGAACCCGCGAGGCGGTGTAGCGCATAGCCGGATGGCGCGCGCACGGCTCGGTCACGGACCACAGCGACCTGGATCAGCGAGTCGTCCCGCCCGTGGCGTCCGGGGCCGTCTGCTGCCGCTGGGTCGGCGCGCCGCTGGGCCGCGCGGTCCTTGGAGAAGCACAGTGCGGTGATGGTGGCGCACCAGGTGCACCACCATCACCGCACTGTCGTCGAATGTCCCCGCTCGTGCCGGGACTCCGACGAGGATCCGCGACGGTGAGGCAGCGCTCAGGCGGGAGGCTCGGGCGAGCCGTCCTCGGCCTCCTGACCGGCGCTGGGTCCGTCCTCGGAGTCGGAGCCTCGGGGGGTGTCGGACTCCTTGTCCTCCGCCTCGCCCTCGGGCGCCTGCGGCTTCTCGTCCGGCTCGGCGATCTCGTCGGGCAGGACGTCGTCGACGGCGGGGTTGTCGTCGGGGTTCAGGTCACGCGCAAGACCCGCATCGGCCGGGTCCTCGTCCAATGCGTCGACGCCACCGGGCACCAGCTGGGGCTCCTCGGCGTACGGCTCGGGCATCGGGCTCAGTTCTTCGTTCATCGATTCCCTCCCTGGGTCTCAGTGGATCCTGTCGCGGCCGGCGCGCTCGGGCCACCCCCGCTCGGGCGAGCGTCCCACCCGAAGGTGAGGTAGCCGACCCCGGAGAAGAGGTGCGTGAGGGCGTGGGCCTCGTGCGGCACCATCGGCTCGGGGAGGGCGTCCAGCGCGAACCACCCCAGCGACGCCGCCTTGTCGGGCTCGACGATCCGCGGCTCGCCGGTCCACGAGCGCGCGGTGAAGAACCAGTCGACCCGCTCCTCGACGGCCGGGCCGAACTGGCTGCGCTGCATGGTGAGCACGAAGTCGAGGTCGAGGTCGGTGATGCCGAGCTCCTCGAGCGCCTCGCGGCTCGCGGCGTCGTACGCCGTCTCGCCGGGCTCGACGTGCCCGGCGGCTGCGGCCGCCCAGTGTCCGGCCATGTAGGGGACCGGCCCCCGTTGCTGGAGAAGCACCTCCGTGCCGTCGGCCCCGTCGCGCAGCAGGTAGACGTAGGACGCCGGGACGAGGGCGAAGCGGTCGGTCACGCGGTCACCGTAGGGGTCGGTCAGCGGGTGGTGCCGGGCGGGATGTCGTCGTTCTTGCCGTCGAGGGAGTCGAGGGCGTCGCGCGCCTTGCCGGTGGCCTGGTCGATCTTGTCGGCGTGCTTGCCGCCGGTCTTCTCGTTGACGACACTGCCGGCCTTGTCGATGCCCTGCGCGATCTTGTCGCCGTGCTGGTCGACGGCCTCGGTGAGCTTGGCCTTCGCCTTGTCCATGAAGCTCATGGGTCCTCCTCGGGACATCTCCGGCCACCCTGGCGGATGAGGACACCGGCGCTGCCGAGACTAGCCACGCTGCGACAATCGGGGCATGCCTCGTCCGGTCGTCGCCCTCGTCGGTGCCACGGCGTCGGGCAAGACGGGCCTGAGCCTCGACCTCGCGGAGCGGCTCGGGGGAGAGGTCGTCAACACCGACGCGATGCAGGTCTACCGCGGGATGGACGTCGGCACGGCCAAGCTGCCGGAGTCGGAGCGCCGCGGGATCCCGCACCACCTGCTCGACCTCTACGAGCTCACCGCGCCGGCGACCGTCGCACTCTTCCAGGGCTGGGCGCGTGACGCGATCGCCGACATCCGCGGCCGCGACGCCACCCCCGTGCTGGTCGGCGGCTCGGCCCTCTACACCCGCGCGATCGTGGACCGCTTCGAGTTCCCCGGCACCGACGAGTCACTGCGCCGCGAGCTCGAGGTCGAGCTCGAGCGGGTCGGCAGCCACGCACTGCACCAGCGGCTGGCGGGGGTCGACCCCGATGCAGCCACGCAGATCCTGCCTGACAACGGGCGCCGCGTCGTCCGCGCCCTGGAGGTCGTCGCGCTCACCGGAAGGCCCTACAGCGCGAGCCTCCCGCGGCTGGAGTACGTCGACCCGCTGACCGTGCAGGTCGGCGTCGACATCGACCGGCCGACGCTCGACGTGCGGATCGCCCGGCGGGTCGAGGAGATGTTCGCGGGCGGGTTCGTCGAGGAGGTCGAGGCGCTGCTCGCCCGCGGCCTCGCCGACGCGCGCACCGCCTCGCGGGCCATCGGCTACCGGGAGGTGATGGGCTACCTCGCCGGCGACCGCACCCTCGCCGAGGCGATCGAGCAGACGACCGTCGCCACCCGCCGCTTCGCGCGCCGCCAGGACTCGTGGTTCCGCAAGGACCCGCGCATCGTGTGGGTCGCGCACGACGACCCCGACCGCGTGGAGAAGGCGGTCGGGGCGGTCGAGCGGCTCGGCGGCTGACTCAGGCCGCGGCCGGCTCCGGTCGTACGACGTCGGGGTGGCCCGGTCGGTCGGGGCGACCCGGGCGAGCAGCGTCGGCGGCCCCGAGGCCGGCCGCCTCCCGGATCCAGGTGGCGAGCTGCTCCTCGGTGCGGCCGCGGACGTCGGCGTACCGCGTCAGCCGGGTCGGCTTGATGCCGCAGAACTCCATCGTGCGGCCGCGGACCTGCTTGACGGTGCTGTCGCCGACGAGCGGGAGGTACCACCGCGGCGAGTCGGAGGTGACCCCGAGCCGGCCGGTGCGACCGGCGAGGAGGCCCTCGGGCATGCCGTTGTCCTTGTAGCGGAAGGCCCAGCCGCGCTCGAGCGTGCGGTCGAAGAAGCCCTTGAGGAGGGCAGGCACCGAGCCCCACCAGAGCGGGGTGAAGACAGCGACGTGGTCGGCCCACTCGAGCAGCGCCTGGGCCCGGGCGAGGTCGGGCTCGAGCACCTGCGGGCTGCGGTAGCCCGTGCGGAGGGTGAGGTCGAAGTCGAGCTCGCGCAGCACGAGGGAGGTGGCGGAGGCGCCGGCACCGGTGGCGTACGACGTGGCGAGGTGCGCGGTGAGCGAGGCGGGGTCGGGGTGGCCGTCGATGACGAGGACGTTGCCCATGGCGGGCTCCTATCTGGACAGTGACAAGAATCTGGACAACGTCCACATTGAAGTAGGATGTTGCTCATGTCAAGATCTGCGAGCGGATACCACCACGGCAATCTCCAGGCCGCGCTCGAGGACGCCGCGCTCGACCTGCTCGAGACCACGTCCGCGGCGAAGATCAGCCTGCGTGAGGTCGCGCGCCGCGCCGGGGTGAGCCACAACGCGCCCTACCACCACTTCGGCGACCGGGCCGCGCTGCTCAGCGCGCTCGGCGTACGCGGCATGGCGGCGCTGCTGGCCGCGCAGGAGGAGGCGGTCGCCGCGGCGGACGGGACGGTCGAGAAGGTGCGGGCGCTCGGGCTGGCCTACGTCAGCTACGCCGCCGCCCACCCGCAGGCGTTCGCGCTGGTCTTCGACCCCGACTACTGCGCCGCCGGCGCGCCGAGCGCGGAGATGGCGCCGTTGATCGCCCGCAACGAGGAGCTGCTCGGTTCCCTGGTCGGGCAGCTGGTGCAGGAGCCCGGCTACTCGGGCCGTGACCCGATGGCCCTCTCGGCGGCGCTGTGGTCGACCGTGCACGGCATGGCGCAGCTGATCACCCTCGGGCACCTGCCCGTCGAGGCGGCCCAGCCGGCGCTCGACGCCCTCGTCCGGTAGGCACGATCGATCAAGCGCGGTGTCGGTGGTCGGTGCCATGGTGGTCCGATGGCGACGATCTACTACACCGGTTCCACGCTCGACGGCTTCATCGCGACCGACGACCACTCGCTCGACTGGCTGACCTCGCGCGACATCGACATGAAGGGCCCGATGGCCTACCCGGGGTTCCGTGAGCGGCTCGGGGCGTGCGCGATGGGCGCCACCACGTGGCAGTGGATCCTCGACCACGACGACGACCCGTGGGGCCCGTTGCCGACCTGGGTGCTGACCCACCGCACCTTCCCGGAGGCGCCGCCGAGCGTGCGGTTCGACCGCGACGACGTCCCGCGCATCCACGCCGAGATGACCGAGGCCGCCGACGGGAAGGACCTGTGGGTGGTCGGCGGTGGCGAGCTGGTCGGGCAGTTCCACGACGCGGGCCTGCTCGACGAGGTGTGGATCCAGTACGCGCCGGTGACCGTGGGCAGCGGCGCTCCCGTGCTGCCGCGCCACGTCGAGCTGCGCCTCGAGGAGGTCGCGCGCAACCGCGACTTCATGTGTGGCCGCTACTCGGTCGTCCGCTGACCGACGCACCCCCGGGGGTGTTGGACAACCCGTGGGGGCCGCGGCAGGGTGGTGCCATCGACTCTCGGGAGGATCCCCATGCCCTACCTCGCCCGCCGCGTCACCGCCGGTGTCTCGGCTGCCAGTGGACTGGCCGTCGCCGCAGCACTGGTCGCCACGCCGGTCCCCGCCCAGTCGGCCGCGCAGGCAGCGCCAGCGCCGTCGACCACCTCTGACCGCCCGACCGTCAAGGACCCGACCGCGGTCGGCAAGGGCGGCGCGATCAGCACGGTCGACCCCGAGGCGAGCGCGGCCGGGCTCAAGGTCCTCAAGGCGGGCGGCAACGCCGTCGACGCCGCGGTGGCGGCAGCGGCGACGCTCGGCGTCACCGAGCCCTACAGCGCGGGCATCGGCGGTGGCGGCTACTTCGTCTACTACAACGCGAAGTCCGGCAAGGTCCGCACCCTCGACGGCCGCGAGACCGCGCCGATGAAGATGCCGCAGGACGCGTTCATCGACCCCGCGACGGGCAAGCCCTACACGTTCACCCCCGACCTGGTCACCAGCGGTGCGAGCGTCGGCACGCCCGGCTCCCTCGCCACCTGGGACAAGGCGCTCGACAACTGGGGCACGTGGTCGCTCGGCGAGGCGCTCGCGCCGGCCACCAAGGTCGCGCGTCGTGGGTTCAAGGTCGACGAGACCTTCCGCCAGCAGACCCTCGACAACGAGGTGCGCTTCGCGGCGTTCAAGGACTCCAAGAAGCTCTTCCTGCCCAAGGGCGACGCACCGAAGATCGGCTCGATCTTCCGCAACCCCGAGCTGGCCGACACCTACGACCTGATCGCCCAGCGCGGCACCAAGGCGTTCTACCGCGGCAAGCTGGCGCGGCTCATGTCGGAGGTGGTGCGCAAGCCGCGCACGACCAAGAACACCGACCTCCCCGTGCCCGCCGGCTGGCTCACCGCCCGCGACCTGCGCGACTACAAGGTCCGCTCGCAGCGCGCCGCGAAGACGAGCTACCGCGGCCACGACGTCTACGGCATGGCGCCGTCGTCGTCGGGCGGCACGACCGTCGGTGAGGCGCTCAACATCCTCGAGCGCTACGACCTCTCGGCGATGACGCCGGAGCAGGCGCTCCACCACTACCTCGAGGCCAGCGCCCTGGCCTACGCCGACCGCGGCAAGTACGTCGGCGACCCGGCCTTCGTCGACGTCCCGACCAAGCGGCTCCTCGACGACCGGTTCGCCGCCGAGCGAGCCTGCTCGCTCAACCCGACGAAGGCAGCGACCAAGCCGGTCCCGGCCGGCGACGTGACGTCCTACGACGGCGTGTGCACCGCCGCGTCGTCGGCGAAGGGCACGACCGACGCCGACACCGAGAACATCTCGACCACCAACCTCACGGTCGCCGACCAGTGGGGCAACGTCGTCGAGTACACCCTCACCATCGAGCAGACCGGTGGCTCGGGGATGGTCGTGCCGGGCTACGGCTTCCTGCTCAACAACGAGCTCACCGACTTCTCGACGGTGTACGACGCCGCTGACCCCAACCGCATCCAGCCGGGCAAGCGCCCGCGCAGCTCGATGTCGCCGACGATCGTGCTCAAGGACGGCAAGCCGTTCCTGGCGCTCGGCTCGCCCGGCGGCTCGACGATCATCACGACCGTGCTGCAGATGCTGGTCAACCGCATCGACCTCGGCATGACGATCGAGGAGGCCATCGCGGCGCCTCGCGCCACCCAGCGCAACACCGCCAACGTGACCGCCGAGCCGGCGTTCATCGCGACCTACGGACCGGCGCTGTCCGCCCTCGGCCACACCCTCGTCCCGGCGGGCGACGCGTTCACCAGCGCCGCCGAGATCGGTGCGGCGACGGCGATCGAGCTCGGTCCGCGCAACCGGATGACCGCGGTGGCCGAGCCGAGCCGTCGGGGCAAGGGCTCGGCGAAGGTGGTCGACGCCCGCTAGCTGCCCGTCCGGGTGGGACACTTCCTCGCGTGAGCTACCCCTTCCTCAAGGGCCACGGCACGGAGAACGACTTCGTGGTGCTGCCCGACGCCGACGGCACCCTCCACGGCGACCTGTCCGAGGAGCGCGTGCGCGCGCTGTGCGACCGGCGCTCGGGCATCGGCGGCGACGGGGTGCTGCGGGCGGTCCGTGAGGGCGACGGGTGGTTCATGGACTACCGCAACGCCGACGGGTCGGTCAGCGAGATGTGCGGCAACGGCATCCGGGTCTTCGCGCGCTACCTCCACGAGCGCGAGGGCGAGGCCTTCCCGATGAGCATCCGGACCCGCGCCGGGGTGAAGGTCCTCGACCGGTCCGGCGACGAGTTCACCGCCGACATGGGCACGCCCGAGGTGCTGGGAGAGACCGAGGTGTCGGTGATGGGGCGGTCGTGGCCGGCGCTCCACGTCTCGATGGGCAACCCGCACGCCGTGGCCTACGTCGACAACCTGGCCGAGCCGGGCCCGCTCATCGAGCCGCCGGAGCACGACGACGCGATCTACCCCGAGGGTGTCAACGTCGAGTTCGTGGTGCGCCGCGGTGAGCGCCACGTCGCGATGCGCGTCCACGAGCGCGGGTCGGGGGAGACCCGCTCGTGCGGCACCGGCGCATGTGCGGTGGCCGTCGCCACGGCGCTGGCCGACGACGCCCCTCGCGGGACGACGTACCGCGTGGACGTCCCCGGCGGGACGCTGCACGTGGTGTGGACCGAGGACGACCGCGTGCTGATGACCGGCCCCGCCGTGCTCGTCGCCGAGGGCGTCACCGACCTGTGAGGCGAGCAGCGTCGACCGAGGAACGAGGTCGACGGGTGGGCTCGACCAGGTCGAGTGGCCGCGCGGCTGAGGAACGAAGGCGCGCACGGCTGTACCGAGACCCGGACCCACTCGCCGACCTCCTGCGTCGGTCGTCGCTGCCCGTCTCATAGCATCCGGATCATGGACATCACCGGATCCACCGCCATCGTCACCGGCGGCGCGAGCGGCATCGGTGCCGCCGTCGCCCGCGCCCTCGCTGCGAAGGGTGCGGTCGTCGTCGTCGCCGACCTCAACGCCGAGAAGGGCGAGGCGCTGGCCGCCGAGATCGGCGGCGTCTTCGCCTCCGTCGACGTGACGAAGACCGACCAGGTCGCGGCCGCCGTCGAGGCAGCCGCCGAGATCGCGCCGCTGCGTGCGTGCGTGAACTCCGCGGGCATCGGCTGGGCGCAGCGCACCATCGGTCGCGACGGGCTGCTGGAGCAGGCGCACGACCTCGACGCCTTCCGCAAGGTCGTCGAGATCAACCTCATCGGCACCTTCGACATGACGCGGCAGGCCGCGACCGTGATGAGCCGCAACGAGCCCGACGCCGACGGCCAGCGCGGCGCGATCGTCAACCTCGCCTCGGTCGCCGCCTTCGACGGCCAGATCGGCCAGGCGTCGTACTCCGCCTCCAAGGGCGGCGTCGTCGGCATGACCCTCCCCGTCGCCCGCGACCTGTCCGCGGCCGGCATCCGGCTCAACACCGTGGCGCCCGGGCTGATCGACACGCCGATCTACGACGCGTTCCCCAACCCCGACGAGTTCAAGGCCAACCTCGGCCAGAACGTGCTGTTCCCCAAGCGCCTCGGTCGCGCCGAGGAGCTCGCCAGCATGGTCGTGGAGTGCCTGACCAACTCCTACATGAACGGCGAGACGATCCGCGTCGACGGCGGCATCCGGATGCCACCCAAGTGAGGTCTGCCCCCTCCACGACGGCTGCCTGACTGGTCCAGACCGTCGTCCACGATTCGGGAGATCCCACGCGCGGGTCGCCCGAAAGGGTGGATGGTGCCCGAGGGAAGCATGCATCTACAGCCTGTGGGGGGCGTCGATGACCAACGTGGTGGAGCCGCGCGCAGCAGCTGACAGCGACGACAACGAGCTGGCATCGCTCGTACGACGGTGGATGGGGGTACGCCGCGGCGGGACGCAGCGCGCCGAGCCGCAGCCGCCTGGCCCGGCCGCGTCCGACGGCACGACCGCCCGAGCCGAGCGGCCG
>NZ_JBFUJV010000021.1:0-75138 GCF_056401175.1 Nocardioides sp. P4_G10
CACGTGCGCCACGTGCGCTGGCCCGCCGACCGGCGCGCGGTGTCGCGGGCTTCCTCGCCGTGCGGGCCGTCGCGCGGCGCTCGGTCGGCACCCTCGTCGTGCTCCCCCTGACCATCGCGATCGCTGTCGTCACCTTCGGCGCCGGCACCTTCGACGCGGCCGGCGCCTGGCGGGCCAGCGTGGCCGCCACCCAGGCCCCGGCCAGCACGGTCTGGTCGAGCGAGCTGCCGATGAGCGAGGCCGTCGCCCTGACCCACCGCCTCGACCCCGACGGCAGATGGCTGATGGCCACGGGCACCTGGAACGCCCAGGACGGCGTCTACGTGGTCGCCGACGTGCCGCGGCTGCCGACCGCCTCGTTGTGGGACCCCTCGTGGACGCCGGGGCACAGCGTGGACGACGTCGTCGACCTCATCACCCGGCCGCGCACACCCCCACTGACCGGCGCACGCCTCCGGCTGGACCTGACCGTGCCCCGCGCCGCCGGGGAGGTCACCGTCGAGATGCGGATGCGCACCTCGGGCGGCGACACGTTCAACGCGTACGTCGGACCGTTCGGGCCCGGCACGTCCACCGCCACCGAGCGCGTCCCGTGCGAGCGCGGCTGCACGGTCGAGGGCTTCGCCCTCGCCGGACCTGCCGGCCTGCCCACCGAGCTCTCCGGGGACTACGTCGTCGGTCCGCTCGAGGCCGATGGCACCGATGCCTCCGACGTCCTCACCCGCGGCGACTGGCACCTCGTCGACGAGGGCGTCACCCAGGCCGCGCAGGACGTGCAGGTCGACGGCAGCGGCCTCGTCGTCACCGCCGACGGGACCGGCAAGGCTGCCCTGACGTCCGGCATGGGGGGCCTGCGTCCCGTCGTGGCTGGCCGGGAGGCCGTGGACCGCCTCGGCCGCGTCGCCGCGGGCGCCGCGACCTCGTCCGTCGGCGGTCCCCCGCCCTCCGAGGCCGTGCTGGTCGCGGAGAGCGTGCCCTTCCTCGGTCCCGAGGGCGTGCTGATCGACTACTCCGTCCTGACGACCAACCGCACGGTCTACGAGGAGGAGTTCGAGGTACGCGTCCTGGCTGCGGCCGGCACCCCCGACCAGGTCACGACCGCGCTGGCGGGGCAGGGTCTCACCGTGGAGCGCGTCTTCGCCCAGGAGCGCGAGCGCCTCGACGGGACGGCGTACGCCCTGGCCCTGCGCCTCTACCTCGTCGCGTCGGTCCTCGTGCTGCTGATGGCGGTGGCCGGCCTCGTGGTCACCACGGCCATCCAGCTGCCGGGGCGCCGGATGGACGCCGCCGCGCTGAGCGTCGTGGGCGTACGACGTCGCTCGGTGCTGTCGTCGGTGGCCGTGGAGCAGCTCGTGGTGCTCGGCGCCGCTGCCGTCGCGGGCCTGCTGGCCGGTGCGGCCGCGCAGCTCATCGTGCTGGGTCGGATCACCCTGGGGCAGGTCGAGGAGGCCTCGTGGCCACGGGTGGTCGCGCGGATCGATCCGGTGCTGCTGAGCGGCACCGCACTGGTCGTGGCCGTCCTGCTCGGGACGGTCGCGCTGCTGAGCGCCTGGGCGACCGTACGACAGGCCCGCGGGGCATCCCTGCGGGAGAAGGCCCGCTAGCTTCTCCGGGGGTCCTCCGGGCCGATCAGCCCTCGTCGGCCAGCATCTCCGGGGTCAGCGACGACTCCGTGTCGGGGATGCCCAGGTCCTCGGCGCGCTTGTCGGCCATCGCCAGCAGACGCCGTATGCGGCCGGCGATCGCGTCCTTGGTGAGCACGGGCTCGTGCAGCTGGCCGAGCTCCTCGAGCGAGGCCTGCTTGTGCTCGAGGCGGAGGTGGCCGGCCTGGCGGAGGTGGTCGGGGATCTCCTCGCCGAGGATCTCCAGGGCGCGCTCCACGCGCGCACCGGCGGCCACGGCGGCACGGGCCGAGCGGCGCAGGTTGGCGTCGTCGAAGTTGGCGAGGCGGTTGGCGGTGGCGCGGACCTCGCGCCGCATCCGGCGCTCCTCCCAGGCCATCAGCGACTCGTGGGCGCCGAGCCGGGTCAGCAGCGCGCCGATCGCGTCGCCGTCGCGGATCACCACGCGGTCGACGCCGCGCACCTCGCGCGCCTTGGCGGAGATGCCGAGGCGCCGGGCGACGCCGACGATGGCGAGCGCGGCCTCGGGGCCGGGGCAGGTGATCTCGAGCGAGGACGAGCGGCCGGGCTCGGTGAGCGAGCCGTGCGCGAGGAAGGCACCGCGCCACGCGGCGACGGCGTCGCAGCCGCCCCCGCTCACGACGGCCGGCGGGAGGCCACGCACGGGTCGGCCGCGGTTGTCGAGCAGGCCGGTCTGGCGGGCCAGCGCCTCGCCGTCCTTGGTGACGCGCACGATGTAGCGGCTGCCCTTGCGGATGCCGTTGCCCTGCACCATCACCACGTCGGACGGGTGGCCGTAGACCTCCGAGATGTCCGTGCGGAGGCGGCGCGCCGCGGCGCCGGTGTCGAGCTCGGCCTCCACGACGATGCGGCCGCTCACGATGTGCAGGCCGCCGGCGAAGCGGAGCATCGAGGCGACCTCGGCCTTGCGGCAGCAGGTCTTGGTGATCTGGGTGGAGGCGAGCTCTGCCTTCACCTGTGCCGTCATAGCCATGGGGCGAATCCTGCCACGTAGGTCAACGACCCTCGGCGGGAACGGTCGAGCCAGCCGCGCAGGCGTGATTCAGGCCTCGTCGACGACCTTCCGGAACGCCTCGGCAAGCCGGTCGGGGTCGTGGCGCGGCTCCCCCGGGACGGCGATGTCGGCGACCACCAGACGGGCTCCGCGGTCGGCCACGTCCTTCTCCAGCCGGGCCTGGTCGTCCGCGATCGCGGACGCGTCGACGAGCACCGCGTGGACCGTCAGGTCGGGCGCGTGCTCGAACAGGGCGGCGAGGTGGTCGGCGGGACCGAAGCCGGTCGTCTCCCCCGCCTGCGCCTCGAGGTTGAGCACCACGACGAGCCGCCCGGCGGTCTCGGCAAGGGCACGACGGAGCCCGGGCACCATCAGGTGCGGGATCACCGAGCTGAACCACGACCCCGGACCGAGCACGACCCACTCGGCGGCGAGGATCGCGTCGACGGCCTCCGCACAGGCCTGCGGGTCCTCCGGGACGAGGGCGACGGACTCGATGCGGCCTCCCGTGGTGGCCACCTCCACCTGGCCGCGTACGACGGTGACGGCCTCGGGGTCGGCCTCCTCGGCGCCCCGGACCCGCGCCGTGATGTCCATCGGCGTCGTCGCCATCGGGAGCACGCGACCGTGGGCGCCGAGGAGCCGCCCGACCCAGTCGAGCGCCCGCACCGGCTCACCCATCAGCTCCCAGAGCCCGACGATCAGCAGGTTGCCGACGACGTGGCCGTTCATCTCGCCCTGGCCGGCGAACCGGTGCTGCAGGACGTCGGCCCAGGTGCGGCCCCACTCGTCGTCGCCGCAGAGCGCCGCGAGCGCCATCCGCAGGTCGCCCGGCGGCAGGACGCCGAACTCGCCGCGCAGCCTGCCGGACGAGCCGCCGTTGTCGGCGACGGTCACGACGGCGGTCAGGTCGTCGATCGTGAGGTCGTCGTGGAGCCGACGTAGCGCCGACAGGGTGGCGAACAGCCCGTGTCCGCCGCCGAGGGCCACCGCAGCCTGGGCGGTGTCGCGGGCCACGTCACTCCCTGCCGAGGTCGCGGTGGGAGGTGCTGACGTCGTAGCCGGACTCGCGGAGGAGCCCGGCGATCGCCTCGGTCATCGCGACGCTGCGGTGCTTGCCGCCCGTGCAGCCGATGGCGACCTGCATGAACCGCTTGCCCTCGGCCAGGTAGCCCTCGGCGACGGTCTTGAGGACCGGGAGGTACTGCTCCAGGAACCGGCCCGCGCCGGGCTGGGAGAGCACGTAGTCCGACACCTCGGGGTCGCGACCGTTCTGCGGGCGCAGCTCCGGGACCCAGTGCGGGTTGGGCAGGAAGCGCATGTCGGCCACCCAGTCGGCGTCGACGGGGATGCCGTACTTGAAGCCGAAGCTGATGACCGTGACCTTGAGGCGCGTCGTCGCGGCCGTGCCGAACAGCTCGGTGATCCTGTCCTGGAGCTGGTGGACGTTGAAGTTGGAGGTGTCGAGCAGCACGTCGGCGTCGCCGCGGAGGTCGGCCATCACGCCGCGCTCGCGCTGCAGACCGTGGAGCAGGCGTCCGCCACCCTGGAGGGGGTGCGGCCGGCGGGCAGCCTCCTGGCGACGCACCAGCACCTCCTCGGTCGCCTCGAGGAAGAGCAGCGTCGTGGGGCGGCCGGTCACCTGCTGGTGGCGGTTGGCCTGCAGGGAGTCGAAGAACGAGCCCGACCGGACGTCGACCACCACCGCGATCGGCTGGTGGATGCCGCGGCTGTCGTCGACGAGGCGCACGACGTCGCGCACCAGCGTCGGCGGGAGGTTGTCGACGACGAAGTAGCCGAGGTCCTCGAGCTCCTTGGCTGCCGTGCTGCGACCGGCGCCGGTCATGCCGGTGACGATCACGAGCTCGCCGGGCGTGGGTTCCACTCGTCAGTCCTCCAGGATCTCGCCGGTGGCGGTGTTGATCGTCGGCTCCTTGGGAGCAGTCTTGCGGGTCGCGTCGGCGTTGGCGACGGCGTCCTTGATGGCCGTGGCCGTGCGCGGTCCGATGCCGGGCACGAGGGCGATCTGGTCGACGTCGGCCTCGCGCAGCTTCTTGAGCGACCCGAAGTGCTTGAGCAGGGTCTTGCGGCGCACCTCGCCGAGGCCCGGGACGTCGTCGAGGGTGCTCTCCACCATCGACTTGGAGCGCCGGTTGCGGTGGTGGGTGATGGCGAAGCGGTGGGCCTCGTCGCGGATCCGCTGCAGGAGGTAGAGGCCCTCGCTGGTGCGGGCCATGATCACCGGGTCCTCCTCCCCCGGCAGCCACACCTCCTCGAGCCGCTTGGCCAGCCCGCACACGGGAATGTCGTTGATGCCGAGCTCGGCGAGCGCCTGCTGGGCCGCCGCCACCTGGGGCGGTCCGCCGTCGACGACGACCAGCGAGGGGGCGTAGGCGAACTTGCGGGGGCGGCCCGTTTCTGGATCGACGAGCATCGGACCGGAGTCGGTCGACACGGTCTCGCTGCGGGCCTGCTCGTCGAGCAGGCGCTTGAACCGCCGGGTGATCACCTCGTGCATGGACGCGACGTCGTTCTGGCCGTCGACGCCCCGGATCACGAACCGCCGGTACTCGGACTTGCGGGAGAGGCCGTCCTCGAAGACGACCATCGAGGCGACGACCTCGGTGCCCTGGAGGTTCGAGACGTCGTAGCACTCGATCCGCAGCGGCACCTCGTCGAGCCCCAGCGACTGCTGGATCTCCTCGAGGGCGCGGTTGCGGGTGGTGAGGTCGCTGGCCCGCTTCGTCTTGTGGAGGGCAAGGGCCTGGGCGGCGTTGTTGGCCACCGTCTGCTGCAGGTCGCGCTTGTCGCCCCGCTGGGGGACGCGGATCGCGACCTTGCTCCCCCGCCGCTCGGTGAGCAGCTGCTCCAGCACGTCGGTGTCGGGCGGCAGGGCCGGCACCAGCACCTCGCGCGGGATCGAGTCGTCCTCGCCTCCGTAGAGCTGGAGGAGGAAGTCCTGCACCAGCTCGGGCGTGCCGCCCTCGTCGGTGCGGTCGGCGACCCAGCCGCGCTGGCCGCGGATGCGACCGCCGCGCACGTAGAAGATCTGCACGGCGACCTCGAGCGGGTCCTCGACGAGCGCGACCACGTCGGCGTCGGTGCCGTCGCGCAGCACCACGGCCTGCTTCTCCAGCGCCTTGGTGAGCGCGCCGAGGTCGTCACGGAGCCGGGCGGCCTTCTCGAAGTCGAGCGCCTCGGAGGCGGCGTACATCTCCCGCTCGATGCGCTTGGTGAAGGCGGTCGTGTTGCCGGCCATGAAGTCGCAGAAGTCGTCGACGATCTCGCGGTGCTCCTCGGGCGTCACGTTGCCGACGCACGGAGCCGCGCACTTGTCGATGTAGCCCAGCAGGCAGGGGCGGCCGATCTGGGACGAGCGCTTGAAGACGCCGTTGCTGCACGAGCGCATCGGGAAGACGCGCAGCAGCAGGTCGACGGTCTCGCGGATCGCCCAGGCGTGGCTGTAGGGGCCGAAGTAGCGGGTGCCCTTGCGCTTGGCGCCGCGACCGACCATCACCCGCGGGAACTCCTCGCCGACGGTCACCGCCAGCCAGGGGTAGGACTTGTCGTCGCGGTACTTGACGTTGAAGCGCGGGTCGAACTCCTTGATCCAGCTGTACTCCAGCTGCAGGGCCTCGACCTCGGTGTCGACGACGGTCCACTCCACGCTCGCGCCGGTGGTGACCATGGTCGCCGTGCGCGGGTGGAGGTTGCCGATGTCTTGGAAGTACGACGACAGGCGCGGGCGCAGGCTCTTGGCCTTGCCGACGTAGATGACGCGGCCCTTGGCGTCGCGGAAGCGGTAGACCCCCGGCTTGGTCGGGATCGACCCGGGCGCGGGTCGATAGGAGCTCGGCATGGCCACCCGCCAACCCTACGGGCGGCCCCCGACACCGTCGGTCGGGGTGGGGGGCGCCCGGTCGTGGGTCAGCCCGGGGTGGGCTCAGGCCTGGGTGATCGAGTCGCCGTCGACGGTGATCTCGACCGGGGCGAGGGGCGACGACGCCGGCCCCGAGATCGGCGAGCCGTCCTCCAGGGAGAAGTGGCTGAGGTGGCACGGGCACGGGATCTCGCCGTCGCTGCTGGACTCGACGAGGCAGCCCTGGTGGGTGCACACGGCGGAGAACGCCTTGAAGTCACCTTCGGTCGGCTGGGTCACCACGACCTTGGCGTCGGCGTTGACGAAGCAGCCGCCCACGGGCACGGAGGACGTGGTGGCCAGCGCCGCCGCGGCGCTCGGGGTCTCCGTCCCGTCGGTGCTCGGCGACGAGGGCGACGCGTCGCTCGGCGACGGGGACGGAGAGGTGGACGGATCGGTGGCCGTCGGCTCGTCGGAGCCGCAGGCGGCGAGGACGGGGACGCCGACGGCGATGGCGGCGGTGCCGGTCAGGGCGCGACGTCTGTTCATGGCGGTCATGCCGCGACCCTAGCCAGAGGACCCGTGAGGACCCTGATGGTGCTCACGAGGACTTCTTCGCAGCAGCCTTCCGGGCCGGGGCCTTCTTCGCCGCCGTCTTCGCCGTCTTCGCAGCCGTCTTCGCGGTCGTCGTCTTCTTCGCCGGCGCCTTCTTGGTCGTCCTCGACGCCGGGGCCGACTTCGCGGCCACGACCTTCTGTCGCCGCGGCGCGCCGGGCTGCTGCGCGCCACGACCCTCGAGGATGGGTGCGAGGAACGTGCCGGTGTGGCTCTCCGGGACGGCCGCGACGTCCTCGGGCGTGCCCTCGGCGACGACCATGCCGCCGCGGGACCCGCCCTCGGGACCCATGTCGATGATCCAGTCGGCCGTCTTGATGACGTCGAGGTTGTGCTCGATCACCAGGACGGAGTTGCCCTTGTCGACCAGGCTGGACAGCACGCCGAGCAGCTTGCGGATGTCCTCGAAGTGCAGGCCGGTCGTCGGCTCGTCGAGGACGTAGACGGTGCGACCGGTGGAGCGCTTCTGCAGCTCGCTGGCGAGCTTGACGCGCTGCGCCTCGCCGCCGGAGAGCGTCGTCGCCGGCTGGCCGAGGCGGACGTAGCCGAGCCCGACCTCCTCCAGCGTCGTCATGTGGCGCGCGATGGCCGGCACCGCCGCGAAGAACTCGGCAGCCTCCTCGATCGGCATGTCGAGGACCTCGGCGATCGTCTTGCCCTTGTAGTGGACCTCGAGCGTCTCGCGGTTGTAGCGGGCGCCGTGGCACACCTCGCACGGGACGTAGACGTCCGGGAGGAAGTTCATCTCGATCTTGATGGTGCCGTCGCCGGAGCACGCCTCGCAGCGGCCGCCCTTGACGTTGAACGAGAAGCGGCCCTGCAGGTAGCCGCGCATCTTGGCCTCAGGGGTGGAGGCGAAGAGCCGGCGGACGTGGTCGAAGACGCCGGTGTAGGTGGCCGGATTGGACCGCGGGGTGCGACCGATCGGCGACTGGTCGACGTGGATCACCTTGTCGACGTGCTCGAGGCCGGTGATCTTGGTGTGGCGACCGGGGACCGTGCGGGCGTTGTAGATCTGCTTGGCCAGCGACGTGTAGAGGATGTCGTTGACCAGGGTCGACTTGCCGGAGCCGGAGACGCCGGTGACGGCGGTGAACACGCCGAGCGGGAAGCTGACGTCGACGTCGCGCAGGTTGTGCTCGCGGGCGCCGTGGACGGTGAGCTCGCGACCCTTGGTGCGCGGACGGCGCACGGCCGGGACGGGGATCTCACGGCGACCGCTGAGGTATTGGCCGGTCATCGAGTCGGGGTGGGTGAGGAGGTCCTCGACCGTGCCGGAGTGGACGACCTGACCGCCGTGCTCGCCGGCGCCCGGCCCGATGTCGACGACCCAGTCGGCGACGCGGACGGTCTCCTCGTCGTGCTCGACCACGATCAGGGTGTTGCCGAGCTCCTTGAGCCGCACCAGTGTCTCGATGAGGCGCTGGTTGTCGCGCTGGTGGAGCCCGATCGACGGCTCGTCGAGGACGTAGAGGACGCCGACGAGGCCGGCGCCGATCTGGGTCGCGAGGCGGATGCGCTGCGCCTCACCGCCGGAGAGGGAGCCGCTCGGCCGGTCGAGGGAGAGGTAGTCGAGGCCGACGTCGAGCAGGAACTGCAGGCGCTCCTGGATCTCCTTGAGCACCCGCTCACCGATCTGGCGCTCGCGCACGGACAGGTCGACGGTGCGGAGGTAGTGGGCGGCCTCGTTGATCGGCAGCGCGCAGACCTCGGCGATGTTCTTGCCGCCCTGGTCGCGGGCACCCAGGGTGACCGACACCGAGACCGGCTTCAGGCGGGTGCCGCGGCAGGCCGGGCACGGCACCTCGCGCATGAAGCCCTCGAACCGCTCGCGGCTCGTGTCGGACTCGGCCTCGCGGTGCCGACGCTCGACGTAGGGGCGGACGCCCTCGAACGCCGCGTAGTAGGCGCGCTGGCGGCCGTAGCGGTTCTTGGTGACCACGTGGACCTTGGTCTTGTGGCCCTCGAGCAGGGAGGTGCGCGCCTTGGGCGTCAGCTGGTCCCAGGGTGTGTTGAGGTCGAAGCCGAGCTCCTCGCCCAGCGCGTTGACCAGGCGGAGGAAGTAGTCGGCGACATGGGCGCCGCTCCACGGCGCGATGGCGCCCTCGCCGAGGGTGGCCCCCTGGTCGGGGACGACCAGCTCGGGGTCGACCTCCATCCGGGTGCCGAGGCCCGAGCAGACCGTGCACGCACCGAAGGGCGAGTTGAAGGAGAACGAGCGGGGCTCGAGGTCGTCGGTGTCGATGGTGTGGTCGTTGGGGCACGCCATCTTCTCCGAGAACTTCATCTCGCGCCCGGGGTCCTTGGCGTCGAGGTCGACGAAGTCGAAGACCACCAGGCCACCGGCGAGGCCCAGCGCGGTCTCGACCGAGTCGGTGAGGCGTCGCTTGGACGACTCCTTGACCGCGAGGCGGTCGACCACGACCTCGATCGTGTGCTTGAGCTTCTTGTCGAGCGTCGGCGGCTCGTCGAGCGTGTGGGTCTGGCCGTCGACGCGCGCGCGGCTGAAGCCCTGCTGCTGGAGCTGGCGGAACAGCTCGACGTACTCGCCCTTGCGGCCCCGGATGACCGGCGCCAGCACCTGGAAGCGGCGACCCTCCTCCAGCGCGAGGACGCGGTCGACGATCTGCTGCGGGGTCTGCCGCTCGATCGGGGCGCCGCAGGTCGGGCAGTGGGCGCGTCCCGCGCGTGCGTAGAGAAGGCGGAGGTAGTCGTAGACCTCGGTGATCGTGCCGACGGTCGAGCGCGGGTTCTTCGAGGTCGACTTCTGGTCGATGCTGACCGCCGGGCTCAGGCCCTCGATGAAGTCGACGTCGGGCTTGTCCATCTGGCCGAGGAACTGGCGCGCGTAGGCCGAGAGGGACTCGACGTAGCGGCGCTGGCCCTCGGCGAAGATCGTGTCGAACGCCAGGCTCGACTTGCCCGACCCGGACAGCCCGGTGAAGACGATGAGCGAGTCACGCGGGAGGTCGAGGGAGACGTCCTTGAGGTTGTGCTCCCGGGCGCCCCGGATGATGAGCTGGTCGGCCACAGTGGTCCTCGTTCTGGCATTGACGGAGTCGAACACATGTTCGTCCCGGAGCGCCGTCGCTGGCAAGTCGACGCACCGGTCAACACTCTCACGCGCCACCGACAGCGGGCCCATCGTCCACCCGGCAGGGTGGACCGTGAGGTGTCTGGCGAAGTGGCACGATGGGCGGGTGATCGACGTCCCGAGACCCGACCCGGACACCATCGCCCGAGCCGATCGAGCGCTCGTCCGCACGGTCGACGCGCTCTCCGAGTCCCAGTATGACGAGCCGTCCCAACTCCCCGGCTGGACGCGCGCCCACGTCGTGGCCCACCTCACGCTCAACGGCGAGGGCCTGGCGGGCGTCCTGCACGGCGCGCACGTCGGCCGGCCGCAGCCCATGTACGCCTCGCCCGAGGCGCGCGTCGCCGACATCGAGGAGCTCGCCGCGGCCGCGCCCGACGAGCTGCGGGAGCGCTTCCTCGCGGCCACCGGCCGCTTCGGCGAGGCGCTCGCGGCGATGCACGAGGCCGACTGGGAGGGACGGTTCGAGCGCACGCCCGGCGGACCTGACTTCGCGCTGCGCAACGTCGTGCTGATGCGCCTGCGCGAGGTGGAGATCCACCACGCCGACCTCGGCGTCGGCTACACCGCCGACGACTGGCCGGCCGATTTCCGGGCGATCCTGCTGGAGTCGATGACCAAGCGCCCCTACCCCACGCCCTTCGACGTACGCCCCACCGACCTCGACCACAAGTGGCACTACGGAGCCACGTCCGAGGACGGTGACGGCGGACCCGTCGTCACCGGTACGTCGGCGGCGCTGGGGTGGTGGCTGACCGGCCGCGGCGCCGGCGAGGACCTCACGTCCGACTCGAACGACCTCCCGGAGGTGGAGACATGGTGAACGACTACACGGGCGACGTCTCGCCCGGCGGCGCCCCCGACGTCCGCACGCTCGGCTGCCTGACGCTGACCAAGGTCGCCGTCGACCCCGAGATGTCCAACAACTGCTACCTGCTCCACTGCGGCGAGACCGAGGAGCTGGTCCTCATCGACGCCGCGGCCGAGCCGGAGCGACTGCTCGAGCTGGTCGGCGACCGCTCGCTCACCTCGATCGTCACCACCCACCAGCACTGGGACCACCACCGCGCGCTCGCCGCCGTGAAGGCCGCCCACCCCGGCGCGACGGTGGTGGCCGGCGCCCCCGACGCCGACGCCATCGAGGAGCAGACCGGCGTCCGCGTGGAGCGCCGCGCGGGCGCGGGCGACAAGATCGCGGTCGGCACGTGCGACCTGGCGGTGATCCCCGTGGCCGGGCACACGCCCGGGTCCATCTGCCTCCTGCTGGACGACCGCTCGGTCGCGCCGACCCCGCACCTCTTCACCGGCGACTCCCTCTTCCCCGGCGGCGTGGGCGCGACGTTCGGGGACGCGGACGCCTTCACCCAGCTCGTCGGCGAGGTGGAGACCAAGATCTTCGGCCGGCTCCCGGACGAGACGTGGTTCTACCCCGGGCACGGCGGCGACGGCCGGCTCGGCGACGAGCGACCCCACCTCGCGGAGTGGCGCGAACGCGGCTGGTGACGCGGCCCCGACCACGCCGCCACACTGCTCCCATGACGCGTTCGTGGTGGGGCTGGGGCGAGGTCGAGCAGGCGGTCACGGCCGAGGAGGCCGGGAGCCTGGTGGCCCGCGCCTCGGCCCTGCTCCCCGACCACGACTTCACCCCGCACGACCCGCCGGAGCCGGCGTCCCTCGACCTGCCCCCTCCCCGCATCGACGTCCCGCCGCGGCTGCGGGCGATCGCGTCCACCGACGCCACCGACCGGCTCTCCCACGCCCGCGGCAAGGCCTTCCGCGACGTGGTGCGCAACCTCCAGGGCGACGTCGGGCCGCTCCCGGACGTCGTCGTCCGGCCCCGTGACGACGACGAGGTCGCCGCGGTCCTCGAGTGGTGCAGCGGAGAGGAGGTCGCCGTGGTGCCGTACGGCGGCGGCAGCTCGGTCGTCGGCGGCGTCGAGCCGCGCTTCGACGGCCCGGCGGTCACCCTCGACCTCGGACGGCTCGACCGGGTGCTCGAGGTCGATGCGACCAGCCGCGCCGCCCGCGTGCAGGGCGGCGTCCTCGGCCCGCACCTCGAGGACCAGCTCCGCCCGCACGGGCTGACCCTGCGGCACTTCCCGCAGTCCTTCGAGTTCTCGACGCTGGGCGGGTGGCTGGCGACGCGGGCGGGCGGTCACTTCGCCACCCTCCACACCCACATCGACGACCTGACCGAGTCGATGCGGGTCGTGGCCCCGGCCGGTGTCACCGAGACCCGGCGGCTGCCCGGCTCGGGGGCAGGGCCTTCGCCCGACCGGCTGTTCCTCGGCTCGGAGGGCACGCTCGGCGTGATCACCGAGGCCTGGGTCCGGCTCCAGCAGCGGCCGCGGTGGCGGCGTACGGCATCGGTGACGTTCGCCTCGTTCGAGCGAGCGGTCGACGCCACCCGGGCGATCGCGCAGTCCGGCCTGCACCCGAGCAACTGCCGGCTGCTCGACCCGGCGGAGGCCTTCCTCAACGCAGGCACGTCGACCGGCGGCGGGGTGCTCGTGCTCGGCTTCGAGTCGGCCGACCACGCGGTCGACCACGCTCTCGACCGAGCCCTCGCGATCACCGCGGAGCACGGCGGCGAGGCGACCCCCCACGAGCAGGGCGACGCCGCCGGCACGGCCACGAGCTGGCGCTCGTCGTTCCTCCGGATGCCCTACCAGCGCGACGCGATGTCCCGGCGCTCGATGGTCGTCGAGACGTTTGAGACGGCGTGCACCTGGGACCGCTTCCCCGCGCTGCACGCCGCGGTCACCGCCGCCGCCCAGCAGTCGGCGGAGCGGGTCTGCGGCGCAGCGGTGGTCACCTGCCGGTTCACCCACGTCTACCCCGACGGCCCGGCGCCCTACTACGGCGTCTACGCCCCCGGTCGCTGGGGCGCGCTGGTCGAGCAGTGGGACGAGGTGAAGGCGAGCGTCTCGCGCGCGATCGTGGACCACGGCGGCACCATCACCCACCACCACGCGGTGGGCCGCGACCACCGCCCCTGGTACGACGAGCAGCGGCCCGACGCGTTCGCCGCCGCCCTGGCGGCGGCGAAGTCCGTCCTCGACCCGGCGGGGGTGCTGAACCCGGGGGTCCTGCTCGACGCGGACCGCCGTGGCACGCTTGAGCCATGAGCACGCGTGAGCTGACCCTGGCCGACTTCGAGCAGACCGTGAGCGGCGAGGGCATCGTCCTCGTCGACTTCTGGGCTGCGTGGTGCGGACCGTGCCGCCAGTTCGCCCCCGTCTTCGAGAAGGCCTCCGAGGACAACCCCGACATCGTCTTCGGCAAGGTCGACACCGAGGCCGAGCAGCAGCTCGCCCAGATGGCCGCGATCTCGTCCATCCCGACCCTCATGCTCTTCCGCGACGGCATCCTCCTCTTCAACCAGGCGGGCGCGATGCCGCCGCAGGCCCTCACCGGCGTGATCGAGCAGGCCCGCGAGCTCGACATGGACGCCGTGCGGCAGGAGGTGGCCGCCGCGCAGGAGGCCGCCGCCAACGGCCCGCAGGACGAGGTCGGCCTCGACGAGTTCGCCGCCGCCCACAGCCAGGGCGCCTACGTCGTCGACGTCCGTGAGGACGCCGAGGTGGCCGGCGGGCGCGTACCCGGCGCGGTGCACATCCCGATGAACGACGTCCCGACGCGGGTCGAGGAGCTGCCGACGGGCGTCCCGGTCTTCGTCATCTGCCAGTCCGGCAACCGCAGCCGCGCGGTCGTCGACCACCTGCGCGCGAAGGGCATCACCGCGATCAACGTCGCCGGCGGCACGGGCGGCTGGGCGCAGCGGGGCTGGCCGCTCGAGGCCTGAGGCCGGCTCTCCTGACAGCGTGTCCGACCGGCGGTCAGAGCATCCGACGCAGGATGACCGGCCGCAGGTTGGTCGAGAGGTGCGCCGCGAGCGCCACGAAGAACGCGACGTGGGCGGCGACGTGCAGCGGCAGCCAGGCGTCGTCCCCGGTGGCGACCAGCACGATCCCGCTGAGCGGCACGACGACCAGCAGCGCCAGCAGGGCGCGCTCGGTCCAGTGGACCAGTCGTCTCTGGCCTGCGGAGAGGTGCTCGGACCACGGCGGCAGGCCGGCGACCCTGCGCCACAGCGGGCGCACGACGCCCAGCGCCAGCACGGTGAGGCCGAGGATCAGGTGCACCTCGGCGAGGTCGAACCCGCCACCGAGCAGGTCGTAGTCGTCGGCGCGGGCCTCGCACTGGTCCTCGAGCCGGTCGAGCCGGTCCTCCTCCACGTCGCTGGTGTCGCCGCCGCTCCGGCCCTCCCCGGGCGGGTCGCAGTCGCCGTCGAGGTCGAGGAGGTAGCCGACCGCGAGCTGGGCGGCCACGGCCAGCACCGTCAGCCAGTGCAGGACCTTCTGCGAGGCGCGGTAGCCGCGCCTCTCCCCCGTCGCCTCCTCGGTCGTCTCCCCCGTCGTCGTCACGCCGGGGATGCTAGCGAGCGGTGACCCGGCCGCCGTCGACGTCCCAGCGCTGGTCGAGGGTGACGTTGGCCAGCATCCGGCGGTCGTGGGAGACCAGCAGCAGCGTGCCGTCGTACGTCGCCAGCGCCTGCTCGAGCTGCTCGATGGCGGGCAGGTCGAGGTGGTTGGTGGGCTCGTCGAGGACGAGCAGGTTGACGCCGCGGGCCTGCAGGAGCGCCATGGCGGCGCGGGTGCGCTCGCCGGGCGAGAGCCGGTGGACGAGGCTGCCGACCTGGTCGGCCTTGAGGCCGAACTTGGCCAGCAGGGTGCGCACCTCCGCCGGGGTCATCGCCGGTACGGCGGCCTCGAAGGCCTCGCCGAGCGGCAGCGCCTCCGCCAGCGACGTACGTGCCTGGTCGATCTCGCCGACCGCGACGCTCGCGCCGAGCGAGGCACGGCCCTCGTCGGGCGCCAGGTGTCCGAGCAGCAGCCGCAGCAGGGTGGTCTTGCCGGCGCCGTTGGGGCCGGTGATGGCGATGCGGTCCCCGGCCGAGACCTGGAGCGAGACCGGCCCCAGCTGGAAGTCGCCGAGCCGGACGACCGCCGCGTCGAGGACGGCGACGACGCTCGACGAGCGG
The DNA here is from genome assembly GCF_056401175.1 of Nocardioides sp. P4_G10. NCBI lineage: Bacteria > Bacillati > Actinomycetota > Actinomycetes > Propionibacteriales > Nocardioidaceae > Nocardioides > Nocardioides sp. P4_G10. Next base: position 15,250 of record NZ_JBFUJV010000021.1, read on the forward strand.
GGCGCGGCCGCGATGTCGAACTGCAGCACCCACTCCTTCCGGGGCTCCTCGACCTCCTCGAGGCGCGCGATCCGGGACTCCATCTGCCGCACCTTCTGGGCCTGCTTCTCCGACGACTCGCTCTGGGCGCGCCGGCGGATCTTGTCGTTGTCGGGCGCCTTCCGCATCGCGTTGCGCACGCCCTGCGAGCTCCACTCCCGCTGGGTGCGAGCGCGGGAGACGAGGTCGGCCTTCTTGTCCGCGAACTCCTCGTAGGCCTCGCGGGCGTGCCGCCGGGCGACCGCCCGCTCCTCGAGGTAGGCGTCGTAGCCGCCGTCGTAGACCGCGACCTGCCGCTGGGCGAGGTCGACCTCGACGACCCGGGTGACGCAGCGGGCCAGGAACTCCCGGTCGTGGGAGACCACGACGACGCCGGCGCGGAGGCCACGGACGAACGACTCCAGCCGGTCGAGACCGGCGAGGTCGAGGTCGTTCGTGGGCTCGTCGAGGAGCACCACGTCGAACCGGCTCAGCAGCAGCGCGGCGAGGGCCGCACGGGCCGCCTGACCACCCGAGAGCGTGGTCATGAGGGCGTCCAGGCCGAGGTCGAGGCCGAGCTCCGCCAGGACCGCGGGAGCACGGTCCTCGAGGTCCGGCGCGCCGGTCGCCAGCCAGTGGTCCAGCGCGACGGCGTACACGTCGGGCGCCTCGGGGTCCTCCGACTCGAGCGCCGCGGCCGCGTCCTCCATCGCCCGGGTGGCGCGGGTCGCGCCCGTGCGGCGGCCGAGGTAGCCGGCGATCGTCTCGCCGGCGATGCGCTCGTGCTCCTGCGGCAGCCAGCCCACGAAGGCGTCCGAGGGGGCGGTCGACACCCGCCCGGCCATCGGCGCCGACTCGCCGGCGAGCAGCCGCAGCAACGTGGACTTCCCGGCGCCGTTGGCCCCGACGACCCCCACCACGTCGCCCGGGGAGACGGTCAGGTTCAGGGACTCGAAGAGGGTGCGCGGCCCGTGGCCACCGGCCAGGTCCTTCGCGACGAGGGTGCCGGTCACGGGCCCAGAGTAGTCAGGCGGAGCGTGGGATAACCTCGCCGCGTGCTGATCAGCGACTCGCGCAAGGTCCTCTTCGTCCACGTCCCCAAGACGGGCGGCGTGTCGGTGGAGGAGACCGTCAAGGAGGCCTGCCCCGACGCGCGCAAGGCGCGTGTCCCGATCGGCCGCCACGCGACGCTGGGCAAGATCATCATGAACGAGCCGCAGGTGATCGACTACTGGACCTTCGGGTTCGTCCGCAACCCGTGGGCCCGGATGGTCTCGTGGTACTCGATGATCTCGGCCTGGGACCGTCGGCACGGACCCAGCAGCGGCAAGCCGCAGGACGTCAAGCACGGCTCGATGCGCGACGGCAACGAGATGTGGCGAGCGGCCTCGGCCTACTCCGGCTTCGACGAGTTCGTGATGCGCGGGACCGAGGAGCTGCCGCGCGTCGGCACGCCGCAGATCACCTACCTGCGCGCGCCGAAGCACGGTCGCGAGGTCGACTTCATCGGTCGCACGGAGAACTTCGTCGCGGACCTGCAGCGGGTGCAGGTGCAGCTCGGCCTCGAGCCGTCGACGCCCGTGCACAAGAACAAGTCCAAGCACGGCACGTACCACGACTACTACACCGACGAGACGCGCCAGCGGATCGCCGAGGTCTACGCCGAGGACATCGAGGTCTTCGGCTACACCTACGACTGACGGCCAGGGCGTGCCGGGCCGTCGAGGTCCGGCAGGCGGGTGCCGCGGGCGCCCGACCACTCGCCCGTGGCCTCGAGCCGGCGCCACACGTCGTACTCCGGCGCGAAGTGGGCCACCAGCGCCTCGCGGGTGGCGAAGCCGAGCTCCCCGTGCTCGGCGGTGGAGGCGTTGCGCCGCTCGAAGTCCAACGGCCGGCCGATCCGCTTGCTGAACCACGCCGACCAGACATCGGGCCGGTCGACGGCGAAGACCCGGTCGACGGCGACCGCACCCTGGGCGTGGATGAACCTCGCCGGGCGCCCCTTGGGGACCGGCGCGTCGTCGTGGCCGGCGAGGTAGTGGAGGGCGAACTCCTCGAACGTCATGTCGGCGGTCGACTGCCGGCTGTCCTCGCGCGCCCGGTAGCGCCACCACGACTCGAGCCAGGCGATCGGCTCACGGAACATCGCGACGAGCTCGTAGGACTCGCGCGGGTGCCCCTGCTCGGCGAGCTCGTGGGCCTTGGTGTGCACGAAGCCGCGTGCCGGGAGGTGCTTGCGGCCGGGGGGTGCGCTGACCGACTCGGTGGCGTACGGCGACAGCGTCCGCTCGAGGGCCGTGCTCGCCGTCTTGGGCAGGGCGAGGAGCACGAAGTCCCGACCGGGCCCGAGCTCGAGGAACGTCATCACGGGCCGATCATCCCGCACCGGCGCGTCCGGTCGGCGGCCGGGCGAGACGCAGGCGGCGCCTGTCACCGGTGCGTGGGTTAGCCTCGCGCCCGTGCTCATCTCCGACGACAAGCGCGCGCTCTTCGTGCACGTGCCCAAGACCGGCGGGGTGTCGGTCGGGGTCGCGTTCGAGCGCTGCTGTCCCGATGCGCGGAGCAAGGCACCCGGCGTCACTCCCCCGCTCGGCCGACACGCGCCGTACGCCCGGATCCTGCGCGCGGAGCCGCAGACGGCCGGCTACTGGTCCTTCGCCTTCGTGCGGAACCCCTGGGCGCGGATGGTGTCGTGGTGGTCGATGATCCAGGACTGGGACCTCGAGTGGGGCCCGTCGAGCGGCCGCCCGCAGGGCGGGGAGGCCACGCGGATGCGCGGCAACGACATGTGGCGGGCGGCGGCGGCGTACGCCGGCTTCGACGAGTTCGTTCTGCGCGGCACCGACGAGCTGCCCCGGGTCGGCCGGCCGCAGGTCGACTACCTCCGCGCGCCCGACCGCGAGGTCGACTTCGTCGGACGGACCGAGACCTTCGCCGACGACCTCGCCCACGTCGAGCGGCGGCTCGGCAGCGAGCCGGTCCACGTCCCGCACCGCAACAAGTCGCCGCACGGCAGCTACCGCGACTACTACACCGACGCGACCCGGGCGAAGGTCGCCGAGGTCTACGCGCGCGACCTCGAGGCGTTCGGCTACACGTTCTGATCCCGGGTGCGCGGCATGATGCGCGCATGAGCTTCCCGGACGGCTGGGCCCAGGGCACGCACACGTACGACGGCGTCACCCATCCGACGTACCGGCGGGGCAGTGGACCGGGCGTCATCGTGATCCACGAGATCCCCGGCATCACCCCCGAGGTCGCGGCCTTCGCCCAGGAGGTCGTCGACGCGGGGCACACCGTGGTCATGCCGAGCCTGTTCGGCACCGACGGCGCTGGGATGACCGCCGGGTCGGTCGCCCGCACCCTGCGCCAGGTCTGCGTCAGCCGAGAGTTCACCAAGCTGAGGACCGGAGAGACGACACCCGTCGCGGTGTGGCTGCGCTCGCTCGCGCGCGACCTGCACGCCGAGCTCGGAGGCCCCGGCGTGGGCGCGCTCGGGATGTGCTTCACGGGCGGGTTCGCCCTGGCGATGCTGGTGGACCCGGCCGTGGTGGCACCAGTGCTCTGCCAACCGAGCACGCCGTTCGCGATCGGCCCGACCAGGTCGCGCGACGTCAACCTCTCCCCCGCCGACCTCGACATCGTCAAGGGCCGGTGCGCCGCCGGCCAGCAGGTGCTGGGCGTGCGCTACCGGTCCGACCCCGCGGTCGGCAAGCGCTTCGAGACACTCACCACCGAGCTGGGCGACGCCTTCATCCGCGTGGAGCTCGAGGGCAAGGGGCACTCCACCGTGACCGCCCACCGCTCGCAGGTGGCCGTCGACGCCGTGCTGGCGTTCTTCGGCGAGCAGCTGCAGCAGGCGCCGTGAGCCGACCGGCTCACTCCCCGTCGTCGGTCGAGAGCGCGTGGAAGGTGTCGAGGACGACCGACGCCGCGCCCTCGGCATCCCCCTCGCCGCACAGCCGCACCAGGTCGTGGTGCCGGGCGACCGACTCGCGAGCGCCAGCCGACGCGAAGCGGAGCCGCTCCGCGCGTCGCAGGACCGGGACGAACTGGTCGAGCACCGTCGCGAGGGCGCGGTTGCCGCACACCCGGACCGGCACGCCGTGGAGCTCGTCGTCGGCACGCAGCGCGGCGTCGACGTCACCCGCGGCGACGGCCTCCGCGAAGCGGGCCTCGGCCGCGCGCATCTCGTCGAGGTCGTCGGGCGTGAGCCGTGGCACCGCCTGGAGGACCGCCAGCTCGTGCATCGCGGCGACCACGTCGCGGGCCTCGCGCACGGCTGTCGCGCTGATGGTGCTCACGGTCGTCGAGTGTCCCGGGCGGGCGACCACGAGCCCCGTCTGCGCGAGTCGCAGCAGCGCCTCGCGGACGGGCGTACGGCTGACGCCGAGCCACGCGGCCAGCTCGGCGTCGCGCAGCTGCTCGCCCGGCTCGAAGGTCCCGTCGATGATCGCGTCCCGCAGCCGGCCGTACACGTCGTCGCGCAGCAGCTGACGCCCGACACCGGGGGCGGACTGGGGTATCGGCATGCAACGTATTGCACATTGCCGACTCGTCACCGTCAACGCGGGCGCCCGCACGACGGTCGTGCGAGGCCAGCACCGGCGTACGGTGGCAGGCATGAGCGACGACGACATCCCGGGCCGGGTGCGTTCCCTCGTCGAGCGGGAGCACGAGCTCCGCGCCCTGCGCGCGAGCGGTGAGCTGAGCAGTGCCGACGAGCGGGACGAGATGCAGCGCGTCGAGGAGGCCCTCGACCAGTGCTGGGACCTCCTCCGGCAGCGCCGTGCCAGGTCCGAGTTCGGAGGGGACCCGGACGACGCCGACGCCCGCCCCACCGGCGTGGTGGAGAACTACCTGCAGTAGCCGGCGGCGGCCGCGAGCCGGTCTGGACCCTCCCCCCGGGAGAGGGTGCAGACTGCCCGGGTGTCGGCCCGCCTCAGTATCGGTGAGTTCTCCCGCCTGACCCACGTGAGCGTGCGCACCCTGCGGCGCCACCACGAGGCCGGGCTGCTGGTCCCCGCCACCGTGGACCCGGTGACGGGCTACCGCTACTACACGGGTGAGCAGATCCCCACGGCCCAGGTCATCCACCGCCTCCGCGAGCTCGATGTGCCACTCGCGGCCGTGCGACGCATCCTGGACGCGCCCGACCCCGGCACCCGCGCGGACCTGGTGGCCGAGCACCTGCACCGCCTCGAGGCCGAGCTCGACCGCACGCGGGCGGCCGTCCGCTCGCTGCGGCGGCTCCTGGCACCCGAACCAGCAGCGATGCACGTCGAGGTGCGCGCGGTCCCGGCGACGTCGGTGGCCGCCATCGAGGCCGACGTCGTGCTCGACGAGGTGCTGAGCTGGTACGCCGGGGCGATGGCCGAGCTCGACGCCGCCCTGCCTCTGCTCGTCGGACCTCCCGGAGGGGTGTACGACAACGCGCTCTTCGAGGTCGGCCGGGGTCACGTGCTGGTGCACCGGCCCGTCGACGACCCACCGCGGACCGGCCGGGTGCACCCCGTGGAGCTGCCGGCGGTCGAGCTCGCCGTGGCGACCCACGTGGGCGACCACGACGACATCGAGGTGACCTACGGCGAGGTCGGCGCCTGGGTCGTGGCCAACGCCCTGCAGGTGGCCGGTCCCGTGCGCGAGACGTACCTCGTCGGCCCGCGCGACACCGACGACGCCTCGGCGTGGCGCACCGAGATCGGGTGGCCCGTCTTCTCGGTGGCCACGGGCGCCGGTCAGTCCGCGTCGGGCACCACGCCCTGAGCGTCGACCGGCCCGTCGGACCGCGTCCCGGAGCGGGCCAGGTGGACCTGCAGCGCCAGCTGCAGCGGGAACCACGCGTCGGGCGCGCTGACGTCGAAGCCGCTCAGCTGTGACGCCCGGGTCAGGCGCTGGGCGAGCGTGTTGCGGTGGATCACCAGGTCCCGCGCTGCGGCGCTCCGGCTCCGGAGGTGCAGGTACGTCGCGACCGTGCCCAGCAGCTCGGTGCCCTTGACGCGGTCGTACTCGGCGATGCTCTCGACGGCCACGGCGTACCGGTCCCGGACGCCCGTCACGCTCGCGACGCGGCTCAGCAGCAGGTGGTGCCCGACGTCGTCGAGCGTGAACACGCCGGCCGGCTGCGGCAGCGAGCTGGCGACGCTCATCGCCTCGCGAGCCTCGGCGAGCGCGTCGGCGAAGCCGTCCACCGACGCCACCGGTCGCGAGACACCCACGGTCAGCGCGGCGCCCGCGGCCCGCGCGTGGGCGCACGCGCGGAGCAGGGGCCCGCGGAGCGCGTCCACCGACCCGCTCGCCGACGGCCACGGCACGACGGCGACGGCCTGGTGGGGCGTCGACCCCGTCAGCGTCCCGGCCGGCAACGCCGCGACCCGCTCGAGGACGGTGTCGAGCTCGGCCGCGATCGGGTCCGACGTGCACGCCGCCACGAAGACGTGGGCGCCCGCGCGGTCAAGACCGAGCGCCTCGGCCCGACGACGCAGGTCGTCCCCGGCCAGTCGTCCGGAGGTGACGGCCCGGAGGAACCAGGTCAGGCCGTTGCGGTCGTCGAGCTCCTCCAGCGCGATCCCGAGCCGCGTCGCCACCGCCACGTGCCCCGCGATGGCGGGGAGCAGCCCGGCGGGGGTCGGATGAGGGCGGCCCGGCACGAGGACGTGAGCCTCGATCCTGCCGAGCTCGTCGGGCCCGCACCGCACGGCGGCGGTCGCGAGCGGCTGGGACTGGCCCTCCAGGGCGCGGGCGACGCGCTCGGCAGCGACCTGCCACGTGATCCGCGCCCGGCGCAGGTCGCCGTCGATCTCGAGCAGCGCGCGGCGCAGGCCCGCGGCCGGCGCGCGGCGGTCCGGGTCGGCGCCGGAGGCCACGGCGACGACCATGCGGTCGCCTCCCGACGGGTCGGCGACGACCGCCACCACCAGGTCCGCCGCGAGGCCGGTCAGCGCGAGCTGAGCGGCGCTGTCCACGACCCTGCCGGCGGCCGCCCGCGTGGCGACCAGGTCGCCGAGCTCGCGCAGACCCTCCTCGGTGCGGGTCAGGGTGCCGACCTGCTCGCGCAGGCGCTCCCTCTCGAGCGACGGCGCGAGCAGCGACGCCACGTGCTCGACCAGCGGGACCTCGTACGCCGCGAACCCGTCGTCGGGCGTCGCCCACACCGTGATGCCTCCGACCAGCTCGTCAGCCGACGACACCACCGGCACCGAGAAGATCGCGCCGTACCGCTCCTCGCCGATCCCCGGGTACGGCAGGAAGTGCGGGTCGCTGGCCGGCTCACTGGGGACCACGTAGCTCTCCCGCGAGACGGCCGCCCAGCCGGTCACGCCGCCGCCGTACGGAACCCGCAGGGTCCCGACCTCGCGCGCGGCGGGGCTCTCGGTGGCGCCGACCAGGAGGAGGTCGTCGGCGCCCGAGTCGTACAGGTAGACGTAGACGTCCCGGGTCGGTCGTGCGCTCCGCACGGCCTCGGCGACCCGCGAGCAGACGACCCGGAGGTCCGGGTCGGACCCCACCGCGTCGGCGACGCTGCGCAGCACCTCGAGCTCGAGGGCGGCGGAGGTCCGGGTCACCGGCCCACCCTCCCGCGACACCGGGTGCCGCGTCCACGTCCCCGGCCGGACCCTCTCCCGGCGGGAGACATCCGTCCTTGACCCTCCGTCCGGGGGCGGCCGCACGCTCGTGGCATGACCACACACACGAACGACATCGACACCGCCCAGCTCCCCGCCACGATCCGCGCCTTCCTGGCCGCGCACGCCGCCCGCGAGGTGGACGCCGCCATGCGAGCGTTCGCCGCAGACCCGCTGGTCGTCGACCAGGACGAGACGTTCCAGGGGACCGCGCAGGTGCGGCACTTCCTCACCGACGCCGGCACCGAGTTCACCTACACCTCCGAGCTCGTCGGCGCCCGACGCACGGACGACACGCACTGGGTGGCCGTCCTCCATCTCGAGGGCGACTTCCCCGGCGGCGTCGCGGACCTGGAGTACGCGTTCGTCCTCGACGGCGACCTGGTCACCCAGCTGAGGATCCGCTGACCGCGGGGACCTGATGCCTCACCCGTGCCGAGCCGGGCGCCTGCGAAGTGTGTGCAGGTTGCCCATCGTCCGGGGCCGGCAACAACGCTCCAATATATCGCATACCACTTCCATCGAAGGAGAACTCATGAGCAGCAGCGACACCTCCATCACGAACATCGTCCTGGTCCACGGCGCCTTCGCCGACGGCTCCGGTTGGCGGAGGGTCTACGACCTCCTCACCGATCGCGGCTACCGGGTCACCGTGGTGCAGAACCCCCTCACGTCCTTCGACGACGACGTAGCCGCCACCCGCCGCGTCCTGGCCCAGCAGGACGGCCCCACGATCCTCGTCGGGCACTCCTGGGGAGGCACCGTCATCACCGAGGCCGGCACGCACCAGCACGTCGCGGGGCTGGTCTACGTCGCCGCCCTGATCCCCGACAGCGGCCAGACCTCGGGGCAGCAGTACGAGGGCTTCGCCGCCACCCCGGACTTCGTCATCGACGTCGGCGACGACGGCTTCGGATTCCTCCGCCCCGACGCGTTCCAGAAGGGCTTCGCCGCCGATGCCAGCGACGCCGAGGCCGCCTTCATGCGCGACACCCAGGTCCCGGTCAACATGGCCGTCTTCGCCCGGCCCGTCTCCGAGGCGGCGTGGCACACCCGACCGAGCTGGGCGGTGTGGGGCACCCAGGACAAGGCGTTCGACCAGGCGATGCTGCGCCACATGGCAGAGCGTGCCGGCGCCACGATCACCACCGTCGAGGGCAGCCACGCCGTCTACCTCACCCAGGCCGAGACCGTCGCCGACGTCATCATGACCGCCGCCGAGAAGGCCTCCACCTGACGCCGAGCGCAGTCGTGCGCGCCCCGGACCTCCGGGACGACGTCATCCGGCTCGCCGGAACAGCTCGACCAGCAGGTTCGCGTAGCCGACGGTGTCGTCGATCGCCCGGTGGGTGTGCTCCACCTCGCCGAACCACGCGCTCGGGAGCGTGTCGACGTCCACGAGCCCCGCGGGCTCCCCCGTCACCGCCGCCGCATAGCTCCGCAGGCACAGGCCGCCGCCGACGAACAGCCGGTCCTCCTCGTGGTGGCCCTGCCTGATGCCGTAGGGGGTGAAGCGGCGGAGGTAGTGGTCCACCCAGATGCCGTCGAGGGCCAGCGGGAAGGCCGCGAACATGCGCGGCCAGGGCAGGTCCTGCAGCCACGAGACGTAGCGCTCCATCACGCGGACGACCGGCTCGGGGTCGAGGGTCGCCGCCTCCCACGCGCCCGGGTGGGATTCGAACCACGCCATCGTTGCGGCGTCCGGGGAGGTGCCGGGCAGTGGCTCCAGGACCGCCTCGAACCGCCCGTGCTCGACGCCGTCGGCGGTCACGGCGACCGACGCGAAGGAGCGCATGGAGTTGATGCCCGGCCACGGGCCGTCGAGCTCGACGTCGGTGACGACGTAGGTCCAGGGATCCGCAGCACGTGAGTCCACCCCGAGATGATGCCGGGGACCACCCCGTGAGGAATCGGTACCGGCAAGTAACATTGACCCCGTGAGCTTCCTGTTCCGCCAGTCAGTGATCGCAGCCCTCACCGCCAACGCCGTGCGCCCACCGCGCGGCCAGCGTGCCGGTGTGCCGTCCTTCGCCGCCGGCTGGCTCTTCGGCGAGACCGCGCCGCAGATGCTCGCCCTGACCGCGCTGGACGCCGCCACCCACCTGACGAAGGGCCGTCGTACGGGCCTGCGCGCCAAGGCGGGACTCGCCCTCGCCGGGGCCAGTGCGCTCGGCCTGGCCCACCTGGTGCGGCAGAGCCGCCGCGCGGCCGACGTGCTGGACGACGCGCTCGTGGAGGGGCTCGGCGTCGACTACGTGGAGCAGCTCGACGCGGCTCCCGACCCGGCCGACCTGGCGACGCCGTGGCGCAGCCTGGCCCGGCCGTTCGACTTCCGGGACGACGCGGTCCGGGTGATCCGCAACCTGCCCTACTCCGAGGCCGGACGCCGCGGTCACCTCGACATCTACCTGCCGGCCGGCGACGAGGCGATCAAGGACGCGCCCGTGCTCCTGCAGGTGCACGGCGGGGCCTGGACCCTCGGCGCCAAGGAGCACCAGGGCCGGCCCCTGATGAACCGGATGGCCGCCAAGGGGTGGGTGTGCGTGGCGATCAACTACCGCCTCGCCCCCCGCGACCCGTGGCCAGCCCATATCGTCGACGTCAAGCGCGCCATCGCCTGGGTCAGGGACAACATCGCCGACCACGGCGGTGACCCCGACTACCTCGTGATCACCGGCGGATCAGCCGGGGGCCACCTCGCCGCGCTGGCGGCGCTGACCCCCGGCGACCCGCAGTTCCAGCCCGGCTTCGAGGACGCCGACACCTCCGTGCAGGCGGCCGTGCCGTTCTACGGGGTCTACGACTTCGCCGGGTCGACCGGGCTCGCCAACGCCATCGGCATGCGCGACGCCTTCCTCGGCCCCCGCGTCATGCAGACGACGTGGAAGGACGCACCAGACGTCTACGAGGCCGCCTCCCCCATCCTGCGCATCACGCCCGACGCGTCGGACTTCTTCGTCATCCACGGCGAGCTGGACAGCCTGGTGGCCGTCGACCAGGCGCGGATGTTCGTCGCCGAGCTGCGACGCACGTCGGAGAAGTCGGTGGTGTACGCCGAGCTGCCGGGCGCCCAGCACGCCTTCGACGTCTTCCACTCGATCCGCAGCGCCCACGCGGTGCGGGCCGTCGACCGCTACCTCACCTGGCACTGGAACACCTGGCGCCACGGCCTCGAGGCCGACAGCGGCGTCGACCCCGCAGAGCTCGACGGCGCCGCCAGCTAGCCCTGGGTGATGAACCCGACCTGGTTGCCGGCCGGGTCGGTCAGCAGCGCGAGCGACGTCCCGCCGCCGACCTCCGTCACGGGACGTACGACGGTCCCGCCGGCCGCCTCGACCTCGGCCACCTTGGCCGCGAGGTCGTCGGTCGCCCAGTAGACGACCGGACCGGTCATCCGGTCGCGCTCGCCGTTGGGGTTCAGCCCGACCTCCTGGCCGTCGAGGTTGAACCCGACGTAGTAGGGCGTCTCGGTGTGCGGCTCGGCGCCCCACGCCGTGCGGTAGAACGCCGTCGCGGCCTCGAGGTCGGCGGTGGGGATGACGATCGTGTGGTTGCTCATGTCTGCTCCTCGGAGAGTGGGTGACTGGATGCCTTCACCCACCTGACGCGTGCCGGGACGCAGGTGTGACCGCACTAGGGTCGTCTCCCGTGATGCCCGCCGACCTGCTCGCCCATGCCCGCGCCGCGAAGGGCTTCATGCCCGAGGACGAGGGGGCGCTGCTGCACCGCTGGGCCCGCGAGCGGCTCCCGTTCGGTCCCGCCCTCGAGGTCGGCACCTACTGCGGCAAGTCGGCCGTCTGGCTGGGCGCCGCCGCCCGCGAGGTCGGCGGCACGGTCGTCACCGTCGACCACCACCGCGGATCCGAGGAGAACCAGGCGGGCTGGGAGCACCACGACGACAGCCTCGTCGACCACGACCTCGGCGTGATGGACACGCTGCCGACCTTCCGCCGCACCCTCGCGGCGGCGGGTCTGGAGGACCAGGTGGTGGCGGTCGTCGGCCGCTCGGAGACGGTCGGCGCGTGGTGGCGTACGCCGCTCTCGCTGCTCTTCATCGACGGCGGCCACGGGGTCGAGCCCGCCCGCACGGACTTCCGCACCTGGCCGCACTGGGTGATGGCGGGCGGCGTGCTCGCCATCCACGACGTCTTCCCCGACCCCGCGGACGGCGGCCGTCCCCCCTACGAGGACATCTACCTCCCCGCGCTGGCGAGCGGCGCCTTCACCGAGGTCGAGGCGGTCGGGTCGATGCGGGTGCTACGCCGTACGTCCGGCGACGCCGGCGACCCGCTCGGCTGAACCGTCGGCCGACGGGCACCCGCACTCCAGCCCGATCTCCGCGAAGTCCGGCGCCAGCGTCGTGCCGCGCATGATGTCCGCACCCGGCGTCCCGTCGCTGAGCGCGTCCACGGCCAGGACCACCGCCGCCGCCGTGTAGGTCGTCTGCTCCGCGGGCCAGTTCACGCCCACCTCGTCGACGTCCGTGGGGAACACGTAGCCGGTCCAGTAGGACCCCTCCGCGGTGCGCAGGTGCTGCATGTCGGCGAGCAGCTGCAACGCCCGGGCACGGTCGCCGAGGGCGTCGAGGGCGAGCACGAGCTCGCAGGTCTCCGCGCCCGTCACCCACGGGTTCTCCGAGACGCACCGGATGCCGAGGCCCGGCTCGACGAAGGTGTCCCACCGCTCCGCGAGCAGCGCGTGCGCCTCGGGCCCGCGCACCGCCCCGCCAAGCACCGGGTAGTACCAGTCCATCGAGAACGTCGACTTGTCCAGGAAGAGGTCGCGGTGCTCGCGCAGGGCGTGGCCGAGGCGGCCGCCCGCGAGCTCCCACTCGACCTGCGGCTCCCCCACCAGCTCCGCAAGCGCCACGCCCGCGCGCAGCGAGTGGTAGATGCTCGACGATCCCGCGAGCAGGGCGTCCTCGTTGACCGGCCCCGGTCGGCCGTCGTGCCACTCCTGCGACCAGGCGATGCCGCCGAACGGCAGCTGCATCGAGACCACGAAGTCCAGCGCGCGGCGCACCGTCGGCCACATCAGCCGGACGAACGCCTCATCGCGCTCGACCAGCCAGTGGTGCCACGCGGCGACGGCGACGTAGGCCGACATGTTGGTCTCGCCGGAGTGGTCCTCCACCTCGCCGACCACGATCTTCATCGGCCAGGAGCCGTCGACCCGCTGGGTCTCGCGCGCCCACGAGAAGGCTCGCTCGGCCGCGTCCCGCTGGTCGCCGACGACCAACGCCATCGCCGCCTCGAGGTGGTTCCACACGTCGGTGTGCTCGCCGGGCGTCCACGGGATCGCCCCGGACGGCTCCTGCACCGCCGCGATGGTGGCAGCGGTCTGCTCGACCTGGGCGCGGGTGAGGATCGCGTCGACGGCGGGGGCTCCGCTCACGCCGCGTCCGGCTTGCGGAAGTAGAGCACCATGCTCTTCCCGATGAGCGGGTCGAGCACCTTGCCGGCGTACTGCAGCGCCTTGGGGTTCTTCATGATCTCCCACACCAGCAGCTTGTGGTACGCCTTGGCGAGCGGGTGGTCGTCGTTGGTGACGCCGACGGCGCACTTGATCCACCAGTAGGGCGTGTGCAGGCCGTGGGCGTGGTCGCGGCCGGTGAAGACCATCGCGTCGCCGGGGGTGCCGTCGTTGGGACGTCCGGCCTTGGTGACCTTGTCCACGAGCTCCTGGGCCGTGTAGATCCGGATGTGGCCGCCCTCGGCGTTGTGGTAGTCCTCGGACAGCTTCCAGTTGACGACCTCGGGCAGCCAGCGCGGCACGGAGATCGCCAGCGTGCCGCCCGGGCGAACGACCCGCACGAGCTCCTTGATCGCGTCGACGTCGGCGTGGATGTGCTCCAGCACCTCGGCGGCCACGACCCGGTCGAACTCCCCGTCGGCGAACGGCAGGGCGAGCGCGTCGCCCTCCTTCACGTCGGCCTCGGCACCCGCCGGCACTTCGCCGGCCTCGCGCATCGCGGCGAACCACTCGCGCACGGTCGCGAGCTCGTCGGCGTCCTGGTCGAAGGCGATGACGTCGGCACCGCGCTTGTACATCTCGAACGCGTGGCGGCCCGCGCCGCAGCCCATGTCGAGCACGCGGTCGCCCGGGCGCAGCCCGAGCCGGTCGAAGTCGACGGTCAGCACGTCAGCTCTCCTCCTGGCGCCGCGCGCCCTGCTCGCCGTGGAAGGCGGCGATGGTCTCCTCGTAGGCGGCGGCGGTGGCCTCGGCCACGGCACGCCAGCTGAACAGCTCCTCGACGCGGGCCCGTCCGGCCGCACCCATCGCCGTACGACGCTCCGGGTCGTCGAGCAACGCCGCGACCGCCTGCTCGAGCTCGCCCACGTCGCCGGGGGTGACCAGGTCGGCGCAGACCCCGTCCGGGCCGACGACCTCCGGGATCGCCCCGGCCCGCGACACCACCAGCGGGGTCGCGCAGGCCATGAGCTCGGCGGTCGGGAGCGAGAAGCCCTCGTAGAGCGAGGGCACGCAGGCCACCTCGGCCGAGCCCATCACCTCGACGAGCTCGGCGTCGCTGACGCCGTTGACGAAGGTCACCTTGTCGGCGATGCCGAGCTGGTCGATGAGCTGCTCGGTGCGCCCGCCGGGCTCCGGCCGGGTCACGAGGACCAGCGAGACGTCGCGCTCGACGGCGAGCTTGGCGAAGGCCTCGAGCAGGGTCGCGATGCCCTTCATCGGCGCGTCGGCGCTGGCCATGGCCAGGATCCGGCCGGGAACCCGCGGGATGGTCGGTGGGACGAAGACGTCGTCGACCCCGAGCAGGATGGTCCGCATCCGGGCCGGGTCGACCCCGAAGTCGCGCGCCACGTCACGACGCGAGGACTCCGACGGCACGAGCACCGTGCGGTAGCGCTTGGCGACCTTCGTCTGCATCCGCAGGAAGCCGTACCAGCGGCGCAGGGTCAGCCGCTTGCGCCACGTCGGCGCGGTCTGGAGGTCGATCTGCCGGTCCATGGTGATGGGGTGGTGGATGGTCGCGACCACCGGGAGGCCGTAGGACTCCAGCTCCATGATCCCGGTGCCCAGCACCTGGTTGTCGTGGGCGACGTCGAAGTCGCCGGCGCGCTCCTTCATCAGCCGCGCGATGCGCGAGCTGAAGGTCTTGGGCTCGGGGAACCCGGCCGTGCACATGGTGAGGAACTCCTCGATGTCGATCCGGTCGCGGAACTCGCGCAGCTTCGGCACCCGGAACGGGTCGGGCTCGCGGTAGAGGTCGAGGCTCGGCACCTTGGTGAGCACGACCCCCTCGTCGAGGTCGGGGTAGGGCTGGCCGGAGAACACCTCCACCTCGTGCCCGAGCCGGACGAGCTCGCGGCTGAGGTGGCGTATGTAGACGCCCTGACCGCCGCAGTGCGGCTTGCTGCGGTAGGACAGCATGGCGATGCGCACTGTGGTCTGCCTTTCGTGGCGCTTCGTGAGTGCCCCATTATGCCTACTCGTCGGTAGCGGCTGAGACGGCTCCGGGCCTCACGAACCCGCGACGACCCGGAACTCGTGGTCGAAGGTCGCGCCGGCCGCGTCGTACGGCCTCACCTCGACGTCCGCCACTCGCCCGGAGACGCCGGCACCGACCGGCGCGAACGCGAGCCCCTGCTCCACCGCCGCGACGATCCGCGCACGCCCCACGAGCAGCTCGTCGGACGGGACCTCGGCGCCGAGCTGGCGCAGCACCAGCACGCAGATCGCGTGGAACGACCTCTCGTCGGAAGGGTCGTAGCCCAGCGGCTCGGACTCGTCGTCACGTGCCGGGCGCACCGCGAGTCGCACGGTGAGGTCGACGAGCACCAGCATCTCGTCGCGCGCCACCACAGGACAGCCGGTGAGCACGTAGTCCCGGTCGCGCGTGTCGGCAGCCCCGGACGATCGTGTGAACAGTCCCATCGCGTCGCTCATCCCTCGCTGGAGTGACCGGGGAAGACGTGGGCCGAGGGGTCGAGCACCACCGCGACGTTGTTGACGGCGGTGGCGGCCTCCCCGAAGCCGACGGCGATGAGCCGGACCTTGCCGGGGTAGTCGGTGATGTCACCGGCCGCGAAGACCCGCGCCAGGTTCGTGCGCATCGAGGAGTCGACGACGACGTGCCGCTTCTGCGTCTCGAGTCCCCACTGCTGGATCGCGCCGAGGTCCGCGATGAAGCCGAGGGCGGCGACGAGCGCCTGTGCCTTCAGGGTCTGCGGCTCCTCGCCGTCGACGCTGACCACGACCTCCTCGAGGTGGGCGTCACCGCGCAGCTCGGTCACCTGGGCGTTGGTGATGATCTGGACGCTGGAGTCCTTGACCGCGGCCACGGTGCGCTCGTGGGCGCGGAACGCGTCGCGGCGGTGGACGAGCGTGACCGACGTGGCGATCGGCTCGAGGTGCTGGGCCCAGTCGAACGCGCTGTCACCTCCCCCGACGATGACCACGTCCTTCCCGGCGTACGGCGCGAAGCTGGGCACGAAGAACTCCATGCCCCGCCCGACCCAGCCCTCGCCGGCCGGCAGCGGCCGCGGGCTGAACTTGCCGATGCCCGAGGTGATGAGGACTCCGCCGGCCGTGACGCGGGTGCCGTCGTCGAGGGTGACGACGACCTGGTCCTCGCCGTGCTCGAGCGTGGTGGCCGTGCGGTCCAGCAGGTACGTCGGGTCGGCGGTGGCGGCCTGCGCCACCAGACCTTCCACGAGGTCGCGGCCCTTCACGCTGGGGAAGCCGGCGACGTCGAGGATCGCCTTCTCGGGGTACATCGCGGTGATCTGGCCGCCGAGCTCGGGCAGCGAGTCGACCACCGCGACGCTCAGGCCGCGGAAGCCGGCGTAGTAGGCGGAGAACAACCCCGTCGGGCCCGCGCCGATGATGAGCAGGTCGGTCGTCACGTCGTCCACGTCGCGGATCCTTCCGTCGGGGCGTCCCGGCCACAAGGGCCGGTCCGCGGCTGTCCCCCGTGCGGGGTCGTGCTCAGAGGGCGTCGAGCTCGCTGACCTTCCAGTCGCCACCCACCCGCTGCACCGTCACCAGCACGCGATCCAGGTCGAGCGTCGGACGGTCGAGGTCGTCACCCGACGTGCGCTGGTTGACGAACACCAGCACCCGGGCGTACGTCGAGGATGCGGTCACCAGCGCGGTGTCGACGACCTCGGCCTCGACCACCCTGCGGTCACGTCGGCTCGACGTGGTCACGCCGGCCATCGTGCGGTCGTAGCGGTCACGCATCGCCGGGGTCATCAGCACGCGCGCGGCGGCCTTGTCGTCGGCGAGCGTCCTCCAGGAGTAGCCGTAGGCCGTGGAGGCGCCCTCCGCGGCGCGCTCACGCACCGTTTCCTTCACCGCCGACGACACCACGGCGGCGTCCGCCGAGTCCGCGCTGCTGACGTCGGCGCCGGAGTCGTCCCCGTCGTCGCGCAGCACCCACACCAGCGCGCCTGCGGCCAGCACGACCAACGCCGTGAGCGCCACCAGCCACCGGTTCACCGTCGTCCTGCCCGTCACGTCGTCACCGCACGAACTGCAGGTCGCTCGTGAGCCAGCGGTCGTCCTCGCGGACGAGCCGCAGGCGCAGCCGGTAGTAGCGGACCTGGCCGTCGGCGCCCGTGCCCGTGTTGGTCACCGTGCTGTTGGCCGCGACCAGCACCGTCGCCGACTCCTCGTCCTGGTCCCCCACGCCGAGCGCGACGACCTCCGGGGTCGAGGTCGCCTCGGTGCGGACGGCCTCGCTCGTCAGCGTCTCGCGCTGGGAGGCGTACTGCTTCGCGAAACCTCCGGTCGCACCGTCGAGGACGGCGTCGATCAGCGGGTCCATGTCGCGGTGGTCGACCGTGAGGAAGGCCATCGCCTCGCGGCGCGCCGCGCCGGCGACGTCCTGCTGAGCAGCCGTGAGGTCGGCGTCGACGTCGTCCTGCCGGGTGACGACCAGCCCGATCGCGACCAGCAGCGCGACGAGCACGACGGCGAGGCCGCCGGCCACCCATCGCCCCGCTCGCTCGCCCACGGGGCGAACCTAGCCCAGCGGAGCGTCGCCGTGCGGGTGATCCGCGCGTCCCTAGACTGCGTCGTCGTGGGCAGACGAATCGACCAGGTGACCGCGCACCCGTCCGGCATGCTGCTCGGTGCCCAGCTGCTCCAGGTGCTCGCGTGGCCGTTCCTCGGCGGCTCGAAGGTCGGCGGTGCGTTCCTCGGTGTCATCGGGATGCTCGCCGTCGGCTCCGCGGTGCTCGCGGTCCGGCGTACTCCCCACGTGAGCCGCGTGGTCTTCTTCCTCGGCGCCCCGACGATCGTCTTCACGCTCCTCGAGGCGATCTTCCCCACCACCGACCCGATCGTGCTGGTGTCGGGCCTGCTGCACGCGCCGTTCTACTTCTACGTCTCCTACGCGATGCTGCGCTACCTGCTCCACGACGACGTCGTCACCACCGACGAGTACTTCGCGACCGGCGCGGCCTTCACCGTCGTGGCGTGGGGCTTCGCCTACCTCTTCGTCGTCACCCAGGTGGTGTGGCCCGACTCGTTCTCCAACGCCGAGGGCTTCCGCTTCACGTGGTTCGAGCTGCTCTACCTGTCGTTCTCGACGCTCACCAGCGTGGGGCTGTCCGACATCGTGGCCGTCGGTGAGCAGGCCCGCTCGGTCGTCATGATCGAGATGATGGTCGGCGTGTTCTACATCGCGATGGTCGTGGCCCGCATGGTCGGCCTCACGATGATGCGTTACCGCCGCTGACGGCCTCCCAGCCCTCGGGCCGGTCGCGCTTCGGCAACCGCGAGACGACGAGCCGGTAGGACTCCTCCACCGCCTCGACCAGCTCCTCGTCCGGGATCGCGCCGGCCAGGGAGAGGTCGTTCCAGCCCGACCTGCCGATGTACGCCATCACGCCGGCATCGTCGGGGTAGCGGTCGAGCCACTCGTCGGCGACCTCACGCGTCGCGCCGGCCTTGACGCCGACCGTCGTCGCGCCGAGGAACGCGAAGATCTTGCCGCGCTCGCCCGGTCCGACCTTGTACACCGGGTGCTCGTGGTCCCAGGGGTTGTCGGGCCACGCGCCGGGGAGCCCGGCGCACAGCGCCTCCGCCTGCGTCACGTCCACGCGGTCACCTCCCGCCGGGTCAGCCTGTGTGCGGCTCGATCAGTCGTCCTCGTCCTCGTCGTCGTCGAGCAGGCCTTCCTTCTCGGCCTCCTTCACGATGTGCCGGACGTTGTCGATCCTGCCGCAGTCGGCGTCGAGCTGCGCGTTGCGCTCGGTCGCGAAGGCCTCGCCCAGCTCGACGCGGACCTTCTCGCTGACCTCCTCGCGCGCCGGGTTGAGGATCGTCAGCTCCTCCTCGGTGAGGTGGTGGTTGAGCGCGGTGGCGAGCTCCTCCACGGCGTCGTCGAAGGCCTGGGTGTCGGTGCCCTTGAGCTCGAGCACCTTCAGCATCGCCTCGTGCCCCTCGGCGTGCTCCTCCTCGCCGTGCTCGGCCTCGTGCTCGGTGATCGCGTCCTTCGTGCGCAGCTTGGGGTAGACGTGCTTCTCCTCCGCCTCCGCGTGCGCGACGTGCAGCGCGGCGAGCGCCCTGCGGACGGCGTCGCGGTCCGACGTGCTGTCGCGCAGCTGCCGCATGAGGGCCTCGAAGCGGCGGTGGTCCTCGAGGATCAGGTCGATGACGTCACCGGAGACGGGGCGGCCGAGGTCGATGGGAGTGCTCATGGAGCCGACGCTAGCCCCGGGGCCGGCCCATGACACACCGCACACGTCCGCAGGGGTGGGCGCGCCTACGATGTCGAGGTGCCCGAGATCGAGGTGTGGCGGCAGTTCGACCACGACCCCCGCAGTCCCGCCAACGCGGGCATCCGCGCGTCGGACCGCGACCGCGCGGTGGTCGAGGCCGTCCTCGCCGACGCCTTCGCCGAGGGTTGCCTCACGCGCGACGAGTACGACGAGCGCACCGAGACGGCCCTCGCCAGCCGTACCCTCGGCGAGCTCGTGCCCCTGATCGGCGACCTGCCCGTGGGCCCGACGCGCCGGTCGGGCAGCGGCGACCTCCGCGACCAGGCGGTGCGCATGTGGGAGGCCGACCGCCGCGAGGCCCTCCTCGGCCTGATCGGGCTCTCGGCCCTCCTCTGGACCATCTGGGCGGTGACGATGTGGGGCGGGTTCCCGTGGCCGCTCTTCCCGATGGGCTTCGCGCTGATGAACCTCGTGCGCATCGTCGTCAACAAGCGCGACGTCATCGAGGAGCACACCCGGAAGCTGGAGAAGAAGGAGCGCAAGGAGCTCCAGCAGGGCGACGACGAGTCCTGACGTCCAGCCTCAGCGCGCAACCGTCGGTGTGCGTGTCAGGCGCTCATCGCGTCGCCGGCGCTCGCTTCGCTCGCGCAGCTCCCCGCTCCTCGGGTGCGCCACGAACCTCGTTCCTCGGCTCGCGCGCACCGCTCGTCACTTCGTCGCCTCCATCATCTGGCGGAGCTCCTTCTTGAGGTCGCCGATCTCGTCGCGGAGCCGGGCCGCGACCTCGAACTGCAGGTCGGCAGCGGCCTGCTTCATCTGGTCGGTGAGCGCCTGGATGAGCTCGGCCAGGTCGGTGGACGGGATCCCGGCCGTGTCGGGCGCCTCGGCGTGGATCCTGGACAGCGCGGGGGTCGGCGACTTGCCGGCCTTCACCCCACCGGCGCGGCCCTTCTGGCCCACGTCGGCCCAGGTGCGGAGCAGCTCCTCGGTGTTCTCGTCCTCGCGGGCGAGCATCTCGGTGATGTCGGCGATCTTCTTGCGCAGCGGCTGCGGGTCGATGCCGCGCTCGGTGTTGTAGGCGACCTGGATCGCCCGGCGCCGGTTGGTCTCGTCGATCGCCTTCTCCATCGACGGCGTGATCTTGTCGGCGTACATGTGGACCTGGCCGGACACGTTGCGGGCCGCGCGACCGATGGTCTGGATGAGCGACTTGTCGGAGCGCAGGAAGCCCTCCTTGTCGGCGTCGAGGATCGCCACCAGCGACACCTCGGGCAGGTCGAGGCCCTCACGCAGCAGGTTGATGCCGACGAGGACGTCGTACTCGCCCATGCGCAGCTCACGCAGCAGCTCGATCCGCCGGAGCGTGTCGACCTCGGAGTGGAGGTAGCGGGTGCGGATGTTGGCGTCGAGGAGGTAGTCGGTGAGGTCCTCGGACATCTTCTTGGTCAACGTGGTGACCAGGACGCGCTCGTTCTTGTCGGCGCGGGTGCGGATCTCGTGGATCAGGTCGTCGATCTGGCCCTTGGTCGACTTGATCACGACCTCCGGGTCGACGAGGCCGGTCGGGCGGATGATCTGCTGGACCGTGTTGTCGACGCCGCCGACCCGGTCGAGCTCGTAGTTGCCGGGGGTCGCCGACAGGTAGACCGTCTGGCCGATCCGGTCGACGAACTCGTCCCAGCGCAGCGGACGGTTGTCCATGGCGCTCGGCAGCCGGAAGCCGTGGTCGACGAGGTTGCGCTTGCGCGACATGTCGCCCTCGTACATGCCGCCGATCTGCGGGACAGCGACGTGGGACTCGTCGACGACGAGGACGAAGTCCTCGGGGAAGTAGTCGAGCAGCGTGTTGGGCGCGCTGCCGGGCTTGCGACCGTCCATGTGCATCGAGTAGTTCTCGATGCCGGAGCACGAGCCGACCTGGCGCATCATCTCGACGTCGTAGGTCGTGCGCATCCGCAGCCGCTGCGCCTCGAGGAGCTTGCCCTGCTTCTCGAAGGTGGCCAGCTGGTCGTCGAGCTCGAGCTCGATGCCCTTGATCGCCCGCTCCATCCGCTCCGGACCGGCGACGTAGTGGGTGGCCGGGAAGACGTGGAGCTCGGTGTCCTCGGAGATCACCTCACCGGTGATCGGGTGGAGCGTCATCAGCCGCTCGACCTCGTCGCCGAAGAACTCGATCCGGATCGCGAGCTCCTCGTAGACCGGGAAGATCTCGAGGGTGTCGCCGCGCACGCGGAACGTGCCGCGGGTGAAGGACATGTCGTTGCGGGTGTACTGGATCTCCACGAGGCGGCGGAGCACCGAGTCGCGGTCGTGCTCCTCGCCGACCTTGAGCCGCAGCATCCGGTCGACGTACTCCTGCGGGGTGCCGAGGCCGTAGATGCACGACACCGTCGAGACCACGATCGTGTCGCGGCGGGTGAGCAGGCTGTTGGTGGCGCTGTGACGGAGCCGCTCGACCTCCTCGTTGATCGAGGAGTCCTTCTCGATGTAGGTGTCGGTCTGGGGGACGTAGGCCTCGGGCTGGTAGTAGTCGTAGTAGGAGACGAAATACTCCACGGCGTTGTCCGGGAAGAGCTGGCGCAGCTCGTTGGCGAACTGCGCGGCGAGGGTCTTGTTGGGCTGGAGCACGAGGACGGGACGCTGCAGCTGCTCGGCCACCCACGCCACGGTGGCCGTCTTGCCGGTGCCGGTCGCGCCGAGGAGCACGACGTCCTGCTCGCCGCCCTGGATCCGGCCGACGATCTCCTTGATCGCGGCCGGCTGGTCGCCTGACGGCTCGTAGTCGGACACCACCTTGAAGGGGGCCACCCGGCGCTGGAGATCGGTGACTGGACGCATGCGTCGAGCGTACGCGGAGCCACCGACAGCGGCCCTCCCCCTGCCCAGCCCGTCGACCCGCCGTCCTACGCTCGCTGCCATGCCTTCTCGGGATCCACGCGGCGACACCGGAGGACCGCCGGACCACGTGCTCGACCTGTTCGTGGCCGAGGGTGTCCTGGAGCCCCTCCCGGGCGGCCGCGGCACGACCTGGCGGGCCGGCGACCTCGCGCTCTCCCCGGGGCACGACGCCTCCGAGGCCTGGCTGGCGCCGATCCAGGCGCGGCTGGCGGTGCGGCTCGACGAGCAGTCGCCCCGCTCGGTGCGGCTGGTGCTGCCGGTGCCCGCCCGCGACGGCAACCTCGTCGTCGACGGCTGGGCCGCGACCCGCTTCGAGCCAGCGACGACACCGTGCCTGGACCTCGCAGCCCTGAGGGCGACCGCCCACCTCCTGCACGCCCACCTCGCCAGTGCGGTGCCCGAGCGACCCGGCGAGCTCGACGCGCGCACCGACCGCTGGGCACTGGCCGAGCGTCAGGCGTACGACGCCGACGCGGCCGTCGCGGCGGCGGCGCAACGCGCCGAACCGGGCCTGGCGGGGCTCGTCAAGCGGCTCGCGGCCGGGTTGGACGACACCGACCTCGGCCGAGAGCACCTGGTCCACGCCGACCTCGCGGGCAACGTCCTGCTCGACGCCGCCGGGACCCCGTTCGTCATCGACCTCTCCCCCGCCTGGCGCTCACCGCTGTGGGCCGAGGCGGTCTGCGTGCTCGACGCGGTGCTGTGGTTGGGCACTCCGATGGCGGCGCTCGACGACTGGCGGGCCGGGGTCGCGCGGCAGGCGATGCTGCGGGCCGCGTTGTTCCGGGTGCTGTCCGACGAGCCGTGCGACGTCGCGCGCTACGCAGCCCTCGACCTGGCCTGAGCCCCGTGCTGGGTGCCATCGCTAGATTGAGCCCGTGACCGTCGCCCGCACGCTGACCGCCGTCCGGCGCACCCTGATGGGACTCGTCGGTCTCCAGCTCACGGTCGCCGTGGCGCTCTCGCTCGTCGACTCCTACCGCCGGCGCGGCAAGCGGCCCAAGCCGTTCCCCGTGACCGGTCCGGGCACGGTGCCGGTCGGTGACGGCGAGATCACGACGTACACCTTCGGCCGCGACCTCTACGACGACATGCTCGCCGCCATCGACGGCGCCAAGAAGCAGATCCTCTTCGAGACCTACATCTGGAAGGGCGACGAGATCGGGTGGAAGTTCAAGACCGCCCTCGCCGCCGCCGCCGACCGCGGGGTCGACGTGCACTGCATCTACGACGGCTTCGCCAACATGGTCGTCTCGCCGGCGTTCAAGCGCTTCCCGCCCTCGCTGAAGGTGCTGCGCTACCCCGTCTGGACGGCCGGCTTCCGCGTCTGGGACCTGCGCCGCTACGGCCGCAACCACCGCAAGATGCTGATCGTGGACGAGGAGGTCGCCTTCCTCGGCGGCTACAACATCGGCTCGGCCTACGCGACCGAGTGGCGCGACACCCACGTCCGGATCAGCGGGCCCGGCGTGTGGGACATGAAGCGCGCCTTCGCCGACTTCTGGAACCTCAACCGCCACCACCGGCTACGGCGCAACGACCGGCCGCTGCTGATCGAGACGGCGTCCGACTGGGACCCCCATATCCGGGTGCACAAGAACATCCCGCGGCAGTGGAACTTCCCCATCCGCAGCATGTACCTCGAGGCGATCGCCCGCTCGACCCGCAACATCTGGCTCACCACCGCCTACTTCCTGCCCGACCAGGACTTCGTCGACGCGCTCGCCGAGGCGGCGCGGCGCGGCGTCGACGTACGCATCCTGCTGCCGCTGAAGTCCAACCACATCGTGGCCGACTGGATCTCGCGCGGCTACTACGGTCAGCTGCTCACCGCCGGCGCGCGGATCCTGCGGTTCAAGGACGCGATGGTGCACGCGAAGACCGCCACCATCGACGGCAGCTGGTCGACCGTCGGCACCGCCAACATCGACCGCCTCAGCCTGCAGGGCAACTACGAGATCAACCTCGAGGTCATCGACCCGGCCTTCGCCGCGGTGATGGAGGAGGTCTTCACGAACGACGAGTCCAACTGCCTCGAGCTGACCCTGTCGGAGTGGGAGGCGCGCGACCTCAACCGGAAGTTCACCGAGAGCTTCCTCGCTCCCCTGCGCCCGCTGCTCTGAGCGGGGCCGGCGCGTCCGGCGGACGCTGAGGTCTAGACAGGAGAGGCGATCTTCGGGGAGAGCCTTGTGCGCCCGACGGCGCCGAACCTAGGTTTCCCGCACCGTAGGGGGCCGACGGGGGACTCCTGCACTCGTGCAGTTCGGGAGTCCGCCCATGGCTCAGACGTTGCTTGCCTCGCGTCGCTCGTCCACCCTCTCGAGCATCGTGGCGATGCTCGTCTCCCTGGCCGTGGTGCTGTCCGGCATCGGCACGGTCACCGCGTCCGCCGCGCCGGCGGCGCCCACGGAGCCGTCGTACGTCACGGACCTCCAGCCCGGCTCCGGCGTGCGGGCCAGGTTCGCCGCCCTGGAGGAGTTCGCCCGGGTCCAGGCCCGGTTCACGACCGGCGGGGTCGTGCAGAGCCTCGAGAAGGCCGACCGCCAGCTCCAGCGAGCGTTGCCGCACCAGAGCGGTGACCGCGGCCTCGACCTCGGCCTGTTCGACGCCGACTCGGCCATGATCAACCAGCTCAACGCCCTGTCCTCCTCGGCGGCGGGGTCACGCGACACCATCGGCGCCGGGATCGCCGAGGCAGACCGCATCGCGGCCGTCACCGAGCTCGACACCTTCCTCGCGCTGCCGCCGTCGGCGGTCGGGGGCGAGGGCGCGCGCAACGCCGTCGTCGCGGCGTTCGACAAGGAGTACCGCCAGGTCCTCCAGCACGTGCGCGACAAGAGCTTCGCGCAGGCCAGCACCAAGGCCGGGCGCGCGTGGCAGGTCGCCTACACGGCGGTCACCGACTACTGGGCGCAGTCCGACCCGGACGGAGACCTGATCCCCCGGGACCGGGAGATCTCCGCCGGCACCGATCCCGACAAGGCCGACACGGATGGCGACGGGCTCACCGATGCCGTCGAGCTGCTCAACACCTTCACCGACCCCACCCGCTCGTCCACCTACGACGGCATCGCCGACCAGGACGTCGACGTCGACGACGACGGCCTCACCAGCGCCCAGGAGCAGCGGGCGGGAACGGACCCGATCGAGCCCGACACGGACGGTGACGGCCTGCTCGACGGCCGGGAGGTGCAGGGCAGCTACAGCGACCCCTCCGACCAGGACACCGACGACGACGACCTGCTCGACGACAGCGAGCTGCGGCTCGGGACCGACCCGCGCAAGGCCGACACCGACGGCGACGGGATCGCGGACGGCAAGGAGGTCTACACCTCGACCGTCGAGCGACCGGGCGCGGGCCTGTCGGTCCGCCTGACGGGTGTCGGCGACGTGGCCCGCACCGCGGCGACCACGGTCGAGACCTCGCGGCCGCTCTACGCCGACATGCCGGGCCGCCTGTCCGCCGCCGTCGACGTGTCCGCCACCGCGGACTTCGAGTCCGCGGCAGTGAGCTTCTCCTTCGACCCGGCGGCCGTGCCGGACGGCAACGTCGACGGACTGGCCGTCGGCTACTACGACGACGAGGCCGGCGCCATCGTGCCGCTCCCGACCACTGTCCGGAACGGCGTGGCGACGGCGACCACCGACCACTTCACGACCTTCGTGCTGTTCTACGTCCCCAACTGGAACAGCGTCTTCGAGCTCTGGGACCCCACCGACCCGGGCACCGGTGAGCCGGGCGGCGCCGAGTTCGTGGACGTGATGCTCACGCTGGACTCCTCCGGGTCGATGTCGTGGAACGACCCCGAGGGCCTGCGCCGGGACGCCGGGAAGCGCTTCGTGGACGGCCTCATCGAGGGCGACCGGGTCGGCGTCGTCGACTTCGACTCCTGGGCGACGCTCGCCCAGCCGCTGACCCGCGACTTCGCCACCGCCAAGGCGGCGATCGACGCGATCGACGACAGCGGGGGCACGGACATCGGCGCCGGGGTCTCGGTGGCCAACCGCGAGCTGATCGACAACGGCGCCCCCGAGCACCTCAAGGCGCAGATCCTGCTCACCGACGGCGAGGGCCCCTACTCCGACAGCCTCACCCAGGAGGCGGTCGACAACGACATCGCGATCTACACGATCGGTCTGGGCCAGTTCGTCGACGACACGTTGCTGCGACAGATCGCCGAGGCGACCGGCGGTCAGTACTTCGCGGTCGCCAACGCGGAGGACCTGCCCGAGGTCTTCGACCGCATCGGCGGCGACATCGACGAGGGCGCGGACACCGACGGCGACGGCCTGCTCGACGGCGACGAGGTGCGCGGTGTCGTCACCGGCACCGGCCTCACGGTGATGACCGACCCGTTCGACGCGGACACCGACGACGACGGGCTGTGGGACGGCGACGAGCTGACCTTCGAGCGCGACTGGGGCATGCCCTACCCGGCGTTCTTCTACCGGATGGTGAGCGACCCCCACCAGGGCGACTCCGACGGCGACGGCCTCTCCGACGCCGAGGAGGTCGACGCCGGCGGCGACGCGATGCGCAGCGACGTCGACGGCGACGGCGTCGACGACGGCGAGGAGTACGTCCGCGGCTGGGACCTCCTCGCGGGCAATGCGGACGGCGACCGCTTCGACGACTCCGAGGAGCTCGAGGGCGACACCGACCCCTTCACCTACGACCCCTCGCTCGGCGACCGGACCCGGGCGTTCGTCGCCGGCGCGCTCCTCGGCGAGATCGGCTACTGGATCGCGGACCGCGGCCTGACGCCGACCATCAAGGTGCTGGACCCGCCGGGACCCATCCCGCCGACCCTGGTGCCTGGCATCAACGCGATCGACCCGTGCGACATCCCGTTCGCCAACTGCCAGGACCTGATCTCGTTCGAGCCGTTCCTCGCCGACCAGCCGGAGTACCTCGCCGGCATGATCACGCTGGGCCTCATCCCCTTCGTGGACATCGTCGTCGCGGTCCGCGACACCATCGGCGCAGCGATGCGCGGCGAGTGGGGCTGGGCCATCTTCGAGGTCGCCGCCGGGGCCCTGGGCTTCTTCGTCCCCGTGGCGGGCGACATCCCGGGCATCGTGAAGGACGCGGGCAAGTGGGTGGCGCGCACGGCGAAGGCGGACGAGCTCATCGTGTGGCTCGCCAAGGCGTCGAAGGACAGCAAGGCCTTCGAGGTCCTCTTCATCCCGATCATGCGGGTCCTGAAGCCGGGCACCTACTCGAGCCTCAGCGGGAAGATGTCCGACGCCTCGATCCGGAGGCTGGCTCGCGGTGGCCAGAACCTCGACCACATCAAGGCGCTCATCGACGACGCCGCCGTGGAGATCGCGTCGACCGGGGGCAAGTGGTTCGACGAGACCGCCACGCGCGGCTACTGGGGCCGGGAGGCCGAGGACTTCGTCAGGGGTGCGAGCGGCGGCAAGGCCAAGCGGTTCTCCGCGCCGGTGAACGGCGGGAAGTTCCGCATCGTGGACGACTTCGTCGACGACGCCGGCACCGTCCGGGTGAACGAGGTCAAGACCGGCGACGGGCGGCTGGACTCCCGCGCGCAGACCCAGATCGACAAGGACGCCTACCTGGTCAACAACGGTGACGTGGACGACTACACCTGGAACTTCTTCCCGAGCGGTCGGTCCGACCGCGTCGGCCCCGACGCCGACCTGCTCGCCCAGCTGAAGGCGAAGGGGATCGCGGTGAAGGTGTGGCTGCCATGATGACGCCATGCTGATCGGGGACCCGGCGTCGCCGGAGCGGGCGCGGGACTTCGTCGCCCGGTGGCCGGGCCTCCTCCGCGATCGCCTGGCGTGGTTCGTGGCGGAGGTCGGCGCTGGTGCACCGGGCCCCGAGGCCCTCGACGGCCTCGTCGTCGCGGTCGTCGACCGGATCGGCGAGGAGCGCGTGATCGAGCCCGTCCCCGAGTGGTACGACGCCTCGCTGGCGTCGGCGGGGTGGTCGGCGTACGGCGCCGCCCTCGCCGAGGGCCTGACGGCCTTCGTCGCGGAGGTCTATGCCGCGCGACTCGGCCGCCCGCTCCCCTGGGTGCTGGACGAGGACCCCAAGAGCGCCTACCACCTGAAGCCGGTGGTGGCCGTCGAGGGGATCGCTCCCCCGTGGCGGCAGGTGATCGGCACCGTGCGGCAGGTGCAGTCGGGAACGGACCCCGGCCGGCTGCGCAGCGTGGTGGAGCACAGCCTGGCCCAGCTGCCTGCCTCGGGGAGCGCGCGTCCCGAGCAGGAGGTGGACCTCGTCGAGGTCACGGCAGTCGACCGGGGGCGGTGGCAGGTGTCCTTCCCCGAGGACATCGACGCCCGACTCGGTCGTGCGGCGTACGCCGACCTCGAGGGCGCGCTCGCCGGCGTCGACGGCGTGACGGCTGCCGTCATGGAGGACCGCGACCGCGCCCTGCTCAGCACGGGCGAGGGCATCGACCGGGCCGACCTCGAGAGTCGGCTGACCCGGGCGGTCAGCGCGCTACGCGACGGGTAGCCGGGGACCCCGGAGCGCGAGGATCCAGGCGGACACGACCGCGATCCACGCCAGCCCGGCGACGTACGCCGCCGCCTGCCAGCCCGACCAGTCGACCACGTCGCCGTAGCGGAGCAGTGCCACCGCCTCGAGGACGACGAACGCTGCCCCCGTGAGCCCGACGGGCCGCACCGACTCCCGGTCGTCGACCAGCCGGGCGTGGGCCGAGGCCCAGCCCAGCCCGACCAACCACGCCCCGATGGCGCGGGCGGTGAGCGGCGTCAGTGGCCACGACCACGCGTCAGCGGCCCAGTCGGGCGCCAGCAGCAGCGCCACGCCGGTGGTGAGCAGCAGCGCGGCCAGGCCGACGAGGAGCCACCGCAGGCCCGCCGGGAGGCGTAGGACGTCCACGACCATCGTGCCGCCGGCGCGCCCCTGCAGCACCAGGCCGACGACCATGGCGACCGGCACCCCGGCATAGATCGCCAGCCAGCCCCAGGTGATCGCGCGGGCGCTGGCGGGGTTCGCGGCGCCGAGGTGGAACTTGTCGAGGTGGACGAGCGTGACGACCAGCGTGAGGACGGTGAACACGAGCACGGTCCACACGGTGAGGCGAGCTCGACCCCAGGTGCGCGAGCGCGCGCCGGCGACCTCCAGGACGGCGCTGGACCAGTAGGCCGCGCCGAGGAACGCCGCCGTCATGGGCACGTCGATGGTCCACGAGAACCACTCCGCCGTCCGGGTCGCGAAGACGGTCAGCTGGAAGCCGGCGAGGAAGACGAGCACCGCCGCGACGACGAGGAGCACCCGCATCCCGCGCGTCACCGGCGCGCCGGTCCCGGCCCGGTGCCGGCTCATGCGGTCGGGGTCGCCTGCGGGTGCGCCGCGAGGTAGCCGTGCAGCGTCGCGATGACCGTCGCGCCGTCCCCGACGGCCGTCGCGACCCGCTTGATCGACCCGGCGCGCACGTCGCCGACGGCGAAGACACCCGGCAGGGTCGTCTCGAGCGGCAGCCGCCCCTCCCCGCCGGCCACCACGAACCCGGCCGCGTCACGCTCGATCTCCGCGGGCAGCCACTGCGTGCGGGGCACCGATCCGATGAGCACGAAGAGGCCGCCGGCCGGGACCTCCTCACCGCCACCGGGACCACCGTGCTGCTCACCCAGGGTGAGCGCCGCCAGGCACCCGTCATCCTCGCGCCCGTCCAGCACCGCCGTGCCGTAGCGGATGCCGACGTTGCGCGTGGCGTCGAGCTGCGCGATGAGGTACTCGGACATGCTGGCCGCGAGCGACGCGCCCCGCACCAGCAGCGTCACGTGGCGCGCGTAGCGGGCCAGGTGGAGGGCGGCCTGCCCGGCCGAGTTGCCGCCGCCGATGACGTAGACCTCCGTCCCGGTCATCGAGGGCGCCTCGGCGACGGCCGCCCCGTAGAACACCCCTCGTCCGACGAGGCCCTCCAGCGTGGGCACGCCGAGGCGGCGGTAGTCGACGCCGGTGGCGATGACGACGCTGCGGGTGCGGATGATGCTGCCGTCGGACATGGAGACCGTCCGCAGGTCGCCGTCGGTGCCGAGCGCCTGCACCTCGCGCAGGAAGGAGTACTCGCTGCCGAAGGACCAGGCCTGCTGGAACGACCGGAAGGCCAGGTGCGCGCCGCTGACGCCACGGGAGAAGCCGGGGTAGTTGCGGATGAGCGAGGACGTGCCGGCCTGGCCGCCCACCGCGGACTGCTCGACGACCATCGTCGACAACCCCTCGGAGGAGGCATAGACCGCGGCCGCCAGGCCGCTGGGCCCGGCGCCGACCACCACGACGTCGTACACGCGGTCGGCCGGCAGCGGTGCCATGAGCCCGAAGGCGTCGGCGATCTCGAGGTCGGTCGGCGCGACGAGCGTCGTCGGTGGGTTGGTGAAGGCGAGCTGGAGCACCGGTAGCTCCGGGTCCTTGAGCCCGAGCCCGGCCAGCAGCCGGTTGGCGGACTCCGTGCCGACCTGGTGGAAGCCGACCGGGATGTGGTTGCGCCCGAACTGGTCGCGCAGCGCGTGGGTGCGCTCGTCGCGCTGCTCGCCGATCATCC
This sequence comes from Nocardioides sp. P4_G10, assembly GCF_056401175.1. NCBI lineage: Bacteria > Bacillati > Actinomycetota > Actinomycetes > Propionibacteriales > Nocardioidaceae > Nocardioides > Nocardioides sp. P4_G10. Next base: position 46,024 of record NZ_JBFUJV010000021.1, read on the forward strand.
GCACCGCCTCGAAGCCGATGCCCTGGGCGAGGTGCCAGTCGTCCAGCGTGTCGGTGATCGCGCCGTGGAACTCCTCGTCGCGCCGGCGCTCGGGTCGCAGGAGGACGAGCTCGGCGTGCCCGTGGGCGACGGCGGCGAAGACGTCGCCGGTGCTGGCGAAGTCACCCCAGATCGCGGCGACCGCCCGCTTCGCCGACGGGTGCAGCGAGTAGGCGCGGCGCAGGAAGTCGAGGCCGTCGCGGTCGTCGGGGCCGAAGCAGGCGATCACGAGCGCCACCTGCCGGCCCCACCGGCGCAGCCCCTCGAGGACCGCACGGGCGTGCTCGTAGCTCGCGCACACGACCACCTCGTAGTCGCCTCCGTACCTGCGCCGCAGCTCCGACCCCAGCACGTCCCTCGACGTCTCGTCGGTCGTGGCCAGGAGCAGGACGGGATCGACGTCTCCCATGTCGGCCCTCCCTCAAGCCTTCACATCGGCTTCGACGCTACTCCGGGCCCGCCGCGGGCGGCGACACCATTTCTGGGGGTCTGGACCGCGTCCGGGCGGCCCGTCAGCGGGTCGGGAGGTGCGTCGGGATGCTCATCCGCGGACCGCGCCGCGGCCGTGCCTGACCGCCGGCCATCGCCATCGCGGCCGCGCGGCCGCGCTGGGGGCGGTAGGGCTCGAGCAGCTCCCCCATCTCCTCGTCGGTGATGTCGTGGCCGACGAGCGCCCAGCCGACCCAGTTGGCGAGGTGGTAGTCGCCGAAGCTGACCGCGTCGGGGTCGCCGAGGGCCCGCTGGCGCACCTCGGCGCTCGTCCACACGCCGACCCCGCGGATCGAGCACAGCCGCCGCTCGGCCTCGTCGCCCGACACCTCGGCCACCCGCTCGAGAGACGACGCCAGCCGGCAGGCGGTGACCATGGTGCGCGACTGGGCGGGCTGGACGCCGAGGCGCAGCCACTCCCACGACGGGATGGAGGCGATCGTGTCCGGGGTCGGCTGCAGCATCAGCCGCAGCGGCGCGACGGGACCCGGCGCGGGCTCGCCGTGGCGGCGTACGAGCTCGCGGAACGAGCCGAACGCCTGCTTGCCCGTGACCTTCTGCTCGAGGATCGAGGGCACCAGCGACTCCGTCACCAGCCCGGTGCGCCCGATGCGCCAGTGGCGGTGGGTGCGCCACCCGGCAGCGACCTCGGGGTGGTGGTGCGGCTCGAAGGCGGACGGGTCGTCGTCGGCGCCCAGCAGTGCCGGCATCCGGTCGAGCGCCCACTCCGCTCCCGGCCCCCAGGCCCAGCCGAGGACCTCGCCCGCCGACGCCCTGGGCTGCACGCACAGCGTCGCGGGCCCCTCCGGCGTGCGCATGGCGCGCCAGATCCGGCCGGACTCCTCGTGCCGCTGCGTCGGGTCACCCGCCCCCCGGCGCTGCGGACGCAGCACCTGCGCGGGCGCGCACGGCCAGTCGGGCACCCAGGTGCGGGTGCGCTCGTCCGGGGTGGCCATGGGACGACGGTAGACGAGGACACCGACGGGGCCACCGACGCCGTTCAGTCCAGGACGTGCACGTCCTCCGCGTGGTGGCGACCGTCGACTACCTTGCAGCCATGGGCGAGACACCGAACCGACGCGACCTCGAGGACGGCATCCAGAAAGACTTCTCGAAGTCGATGTCCTACGGCGACTACCTGCGCCTCGACACGCTGCTCGCGGCCCAGCAACCGCTGTCGGACCCGCCGCAGCACGACGAGCTGCTCTTCATCATCCAGCACCAGACGAGCGAGCTCTGGCTCAAGCTGATGATCCACGAGCTGCGCTCGGCCCGCGCGCTGCTGCGCACCGACGACCTCTCCCCCGCGCTCAAGCGGCTGGCACGGGTCAAGCACATCCAGCACACGCTCACCGACCAGTGGTCGGTGCTCGCGACGCTGACGCCGTCGGAGTACGCCGAGATCCGGCCGTTCCTCGCGACCAGCTCGGGCTTCCAGTCCGCGCAGTACCGCGAGGTCGAGTTCCTCCTCGGCAACAAGAACGCCGACATGGTGAAGGTCTTCTCCCACGACGAGGCCGCCCGCACCGCGCTCGACGAGCTGCTGCACGAGCCGTCGCTGTACGACGAGTTCCTGGCCTACCTCGCCCGCCAGGGGTACGCCGTCCCGCAGCGGTTGCTCGACCGCGACTGGACGCTGCCGCACACCAGCGACGCCGAGCTCGTCGACCTCTTCGCGTCCGTGTACTCCGCGCCCGCCGAGCACTGGGGCGTCTACGAGACCTGCGAGGAGCTCGTCGACGTCGAGGACGCCTTCCAGCAGTGGCGCTTCCGCCACCTCCAGGTCGTGCAGCGGGTCATCGGCCACAAGGTCGGCACCGGCGGGTCGTCGGGCGTCGACTTCCTCAGGCGGGCGCTGTCGCTCACCTTCTTCCCGGAGCTCTACGAGGTGCGGACGCGCATCGGGGAGTAGGTCTCCGCCCCGGCGATGCGAAGCGCTTGCCAGACACTCCACGCGTGGGCAACCTGAAGGTCAAGGTGACACCCACCCCGGGCATCTGGGAGGCGGCATGCCGGGAGCACGGCCCTACGTTGCGCTGCTGGTCCTTCCGGTGCTTGCCATGGGTTGCAGCGGGAACGAGCGCGAGCCCGGCCGCGCGCCAGTGACCCCGTCATCCCCCACAGATGCGACCAACCAGGCGTCGGAGCCGACACCGTCGACTCCGAAGCCCATTCCGCAGAAGCAGCTGGACAGGCTCGACAAGCTCCTGAGCAACGTCAGGTTCCCGGATCGGCTGAAACCCGGATTCGAGCTGCGCGAGGTGCATTACGTCTCCGCAAGGGACGCCATCGCAGAGTTCGTCCGCACCGGCGGTGGGATCGACGACTGGGCGACTGCTGTCGCGATCACCAAGGACAACTGGAGACACGCCACCACGCTGGTCGTGCCGCACAGCGTTGCGAACGGTTTCGAATCTGTCCTGATCGACGATGGCGCCGCCGTCGTCAAGGTCGGCGACGAGTACTCGCGGCGCCCGATCCCGCCCTTCGTCCTCCACCCCGATCGGACGGTGTCGCCCCTACAGACCCCGGGGCGAAGGACGCTGGACGGGAACGCCCGGCTGCTCGATGCAGAACGCTACGGATTCGCCTTCGGCATCGGTCACTTCAGGTCCACAAGGCTCTGGGCAGTGGACGTCGACGCGGCAGAGCTCTTCCCGATCGAGGGGTCCCGATTCGGTGAGCTCTGGGAACATGTGCCAGGTCGCGATGGAGCGGTCCTCAGCATGCAGGGCTACAAGCGTCGGACGCAGACGTGGCGCTTCGACACCAGCACCGATGCCGGCCGCACGTGGCACACCGCGGACGTCCCCCTTCCTCTCAAGGGCAGGTTCCCGTCGATCTACGCGGGTGTGTCCGACCATGCTGTAGGACCAGGGCACCGTCAGACCGTCGCCATGACCGAGGCCTTGCTGGACCTTCCGTCGCTCCTGCACGGACTCTGGCAGACCGAGGACGAGCTGACGTTCCGTCGGGTCCGGCTGCCGAAGGACTTCGAATTCTTCGGAGGCATCGCATATGCCTCGGACGGCGCGTTACTGCTTGCCGAGGTACAGGGCCCCACTGCGTACTGCGGCAGTGGTGATCCGCTGGCGTGCGACAGACCCGGCCGGATCTGGCGGCTCGGGCCCCACGGCGCGGAGTTCGAGCTCCTCCCAGAGGCACCCCAGCTGTTCGGCCACTTCGGCATGGTCGGGATCTCCGTGTCCGGCGGGATGATCGTGGCGCGCACCGGGCACGACACTGTCGCCGTGTCGCGCAACGGATACGACTGGACCGGGGTCAGGCCCGGGCGCTGAGCGGAATGACCTCGCTCCGGTGAACCGCAGCGCTCTAGGCTGCGAGAGGCGCTCGACCCTGGCGCCGTCCACCGACCCTGAGGACCACACCCGTGTCCGTCCGCAGCCTTCGACAGGAGGAGGCGATCGAGCGCGGGACCCTTCTGTCGGTCACCTCCTACGACATCGCCGTCGACCTCACCGACCTGCTCGAGGGGCCCGCGTTCCGGGCCGTCAGCACCGTGCAGTTCACGGCCACCGAAGGTGCGTCGACGTTCGTCGACTGCTGTGCCGAGGTGGAGTCGGCGACCCTCAACGGCAAGCCGTTGCCGGCGGCCGAGGAGGGGCGCATCACCCTTGCCACCCTCCAGCAGGACAACGAGCTCGTGGTGGCCACGGTGCAGCGCGACACCAAGGACGGTCGCGGCGTGCACCGCGCCGTCGACCCCGCCGACAAGAACGTCTACATCTGGACCTCCTTCGAGCCCGACGAGGCGCGCTACGCGTGGGCCTGCTTCGACCAGCCGGACCTCAAGGCCCCGCACGCGTTCACCGTCACCGCGCCGGAGTCGTGGACCGTGGTCAGCAACTCGGGCGACCCGGTCGTCGAGGAGGTCCATGGTGGCCGCCGGTGGACGTTCTCGCCCACGCCGCCGCTGTCGACGTACAACCCGGTCGTGGTAGCCGGTCCGTTCGTCGAGCTGCGCAAGGAGGCCGGCGGCTACGACATGGGTCTGTATGGCCGCCAGACCCTCGCATCCGTCCTCGAGCGCGACTCCGAGCAGCTGTTCACCCTCACCGAGCAGGGACTCGCGTTCTACGGTGACCGCTTCAGCATGCCGTTCCCGCAGCGCAGCTATGACCAGGTCTTCCTGCCCGAGTTCGGTGGGGCGATGGAGAACTACGGCTGTGTCACGTGGACCGATGACATCCTGCGCCGCCACGAGCCGACCACCGGCGAGTGGCAGTGGTTCGTCAACGTGCTGCTGCACGAGATGGCGCACATGTGGTTCGGCAACATCGTCACGATGCGGTGGTGGGACGACCTCTGGCTCAACGAGGCCTTCGCCGAGTTCGCGTGCATGTGGGCGGCCGAGCGGGCAACGGCGTACGGCGACACCGCCGCGAACAACCTCGTGCACGAGAAGCTGGCCGCCTACCTCGCCGACCAGGGCCCCAGCTCGCACCCGATCCGCCAGCCCGTGCCATCGGTCGCCGACGCCGAGTCGATCTTCGACTCGATCACCTATCCCAAGGGCGCCGCAGTGCTCAAGCAGCTCATGTACTTCGTGGGCGAGGAGACGTTCAGCAGGGGCATGAGCGACTACTTCGCCGAGCATGCCTGGGGCAACACCACCCTCGACGACCTCGTCGACTCGCTGGAGAGGGCGAGCGGGCGCGACCTGCAGCCGTGGCGCACGGCGTGGCTCGAGACCGCCGGCGTCGACAGGCTCGGCATCGAGCAGACGGCCGACGGCCTGGTGCTCACCGCGGTCGGCGCTCACGGCGTCCCGCACCCGCAGGTGGTGGGCGTCGGTGGCTACCGCCGGGCGGGCGACGCCCTCGAGGAGGTCGGCTCCGTCCTCGTCGAGGTCGACGGCGAGCGCACGCCGGTCGAGGGCCTGCCCGTTGCCGACCTCTACCTGGTGAACCACGACGACACCACCTTCGCCACGACGCGACCCGACGCTGCCGGTCGTGGGGTCCTGGTGGGACGTCCCTCGGGACTGCCCACGACGCTGACGCGCGCAGTGGCGATGGCGACCGTGTGGGACATGCTCGCCAGCGGCGACGCGACCGCCGCCGAGGCCGTCGGAGCGATCACCGACGTGCTGTCGGTCGAGACCGTCGAGACGGTCGTCGACCCGTGTCTCGAGCTGGCCATCACCGCCGCCCAGCAGTGGGCGCCCGAGTCGGAGCGGGCCGGCCTCGAGGCGCGGGTCGCCGCTGCTGCGCGTCACCTTCTCGACTCCGGGGTGTCGCGTCAGACGGCGCGGCGGGTGCTGGTGCGCACGGCGGCGAGCGAGGGTGACCTCGACGCGCTCCTCGAGCAGGTCGGGGACGACGTCGACCTCCAGTGGTACGTCCTCGAGCGCCGTGCCGAGCTCGGCACGGTCGACGCCGACGCCGTGCAGGCCCTGGAGCATCGCGACCCCGACCCCGACTCGTGGATCCGCGCCCTGCGGGTGCGCGCGAGCTCGCCCTTCGCGGCGGCGAAGGAGGAGGCGTGGACCGAGGTGGTGGATCGCAATGTGCCCATCCAGTCGGCGAGCACGGTGGCCGCAGCGTTGTGGCGGCCAGGACAGGAGGAGGTGCTGGCGCCTTGCACCGAGCGCTACCTCGAGGGGCTGTCCACCTTCCACGAGGGCGGGATGATTCCCGGTCTGGCGCTGACCGCCAACCTCTTCCCGCTGTTCGCGATCGACGAGGCGTGGGTGGCGCGCGCCCGCGAGGTTGCCGCGGCGAAGGCCGCGCCGGTCGTCGTCAGCGCCCTCACCGAGCGATCCGAAGAGGTGCTGCGGATGGTGCGCAGCCGCGGCTTGTGAGGCTGTGCCCGCCCCGGTGAGGGCGTCACCGACTCAGAGCAGGCGCCCGCAGTTCGGCCACGGCGAGCGGCCGCGCTGCTTGTAGAGCAGCTTCGCGCGGTAGGTCTGCTCGGCCGCCGAGGCGTTCGTGGGGATGCCGGAGCCGCCCACGCTGCGCCAGGTGCCCACGTCGAACTGGTAGAGCCCGTAGTAGCCGGCCGGGTTGACCGCACGCGGGTTGCCGCCGGACTCGCAGTTGGCGAGCGCGCCCCAGTTGAGGCCGTCGGCGCCGGTGACGGCGTAGGCCTGGCGGCCGACGAGCACGCGGCGCGGGCGCGGGTCCTTGACGACCTTGCGCTTGACCACGCGGTACTTCACGGGCTCGCCGTTGTGGAAGGTCTTGACGGCGACGACCTTGCGGACGCCGGCGCGACCCTCGCGCACGACCTTGCGGCGGCCGGGCTTGAGCTTGGTCGTCGGGACCTCGACGGTGCCGGCACGCACGCGCTCGCGCTTGGACTTGCGCTCCTTGACCACGTCGGTCAGGCGCACGACGTCGCCCTGGCGCAGGCGCTTGCGGGGACCGCTGACCTCGCGGCCGTCGCGGACGACGTCGACGAGGTCGTTGCCGTCGACGGGGACGCCCTGCGTCTCGAGGAGCTCACCGGGCCACACGCGCGGCACGGTCGCCACGTCGACGGGCGGCTGGTCGGCCACCTTGAGGCGTACGGCGACGGCGTCGCGGCTCGTCTCCTGCGCGACGGCGCTGCCGGGCACCAGGGTCAGGGCGAGAGCGGCTGCGGCGGCGCCGGCGGCGGCACCTCGCAGGCGGGCGGACAGGGCGGGTGTGGTGGTGGCACGCACGTGCTTCGGACCTCACGGGTTGTGCGCCTCCGGGGGCGCTCGGACGCGACACCGTCGAGTCAGGCGTCGAGGCCGCGGCGGGCAACACCTCGCGATGGGAGGCGCCCCGTTCACGACGGGGACCCTGGCCTGCGGCTCCTCCACCAGAACACGATCGACCGGTCATGTCGAATCCCGGGCAGGGCAGGGTCCCGGCCCGCACTCCTGCCGTGAGCGTGCCGGGACGCCGGGATCCGACCGGTCCGCGTGAGGCAACTCACGGGGTCGGCCGGGTCGTGGAGCCGGTCCTCAGGCGTCGTCCGCCCGTGCATGGTCGTCCAGGGACGAGGCCCACACCCGGGCGACGAGACGTCCCATCGGCCCCCGGTGCATCAGCGTCAGCAGCAGCTTCTGCCACGAGCTGGCCCCTGGGATTCCTGCGCGCGTGAGGCGTGGGAGCGCGGGGCGGACGCCTCCTGTCCACATACGGTGACTGCGTGAACCTCCATCGCCTGGTCGCCGCCCTGGAGCGCGCGTGGGACGGCGCCCGGCTCCTGAACCTCCATCGCCTGGTCGTCTCCGCAGAGCGTGCGTGGGACGGCGTCCGGCTGCGCCGCCGTCGCTCCGGGACGCCCGAGCACTTCCGGATCGAGCCCTACATCGGCCACGGCGGACCAGCGGGCGTCGTCGTACGCGGTCGCGTGCTGGACAACCCCCTGGCCACCGAGGCAGTGGACGGCGAGGGGATCAGGGCTGCTGCGCGCCGAACCGTGCGGCACTTCCTGACCGACGAGCTGCCAGGCGTCCCCCTCAGGATCACGGTCGGCGGTGCCAGCGTCGACACAGCCACCGACGGCGACGGCTACTTCCTGGCCAGGATCGCACCGACGGACGCCCTCGAGAGCCCGTGGACACCGGGAACGGTCGAGCTCCGTGGGGACTACCGCGGCGTGCGCGGCAAGCGCGCTGCGGCGGTCGACGTACGCGTCCCGTCCGCCGATGCCTGCTTCGGGATCGTCTCGGATGTCGACGACACGATCCTCCAGACCGGCGTCCAGCGGGTGGTACGGATGATCGTCCAGACCTTCACCGGCTCCTCGCTCACCCGCACGGCGTTCCCCGGGGCGGTCGAGCTCTACCAGGACCTCGCCGCCGGGGTGAACCCGGTCTTCTACGTCTCGTCCAGCCCGTGGAACCTGTACACGTTCCTGGTGGGCTTCCTGCGGCACCGCGGCTTCCCGCTCGGGCCCGTGCTGCTGCGCGACCTGCTCGGCACCTGGCGGGGACGCGAGCAGAAGCACGACCGCATCCGGGAGGTCCTCGACCTCCACCCGGAACTGTCCTTCGTGCTCCTCGGCGACTCCGGCGAGCACGACCCCGCGATCTACGCCGACATCGTGCGCGAGCACCCCGGGCGGATCCTGGCGGTCTACATCCGCGAGGTGCGGCTGGACCCGGGCGACGGTCGCGTGGAGAAGGTCTCCGACGCCTGGGGCCCGGACGTGCCGTTCGTGCTGGCCGCGGACACCGATGCCGTACGCCGTCACGCACAGGGCCTCGGGCTGCTCTGACGACAGCGGTCGAGGACCCTCGGCCCGGCTAGGACAGCGTGACGACGGTCGGCGGCTCCGACCAGCCGGACCACAGGCCGCCGCTGCCCTGGCACCTGACGGCGTAGGTCTCCGTCGTCCCGGCGCCCTGGAAGATCGTCCAGGTGCGGGGACCGCCCTGGTCGAGCCCGTCCCCCAGCGACGTCCAGGTCCCGTCCGCTGCCAGGATCCCGAGGTCCTGCGTCACGCACCCGGTCCCCGACCCGCTCCAGATGCGCACCTGGCCGTCCGACGCCTCCGCCCAGCCGAGCGGGCCCCTGGGTCCCTCGGGCGGCGTCGCGACGTAGACCGTTGGGCTCGTGCCGAGCGAGGCGTTGCGGCGCGTCTCCGCGGTGACGTAGATGGCGTGCAGGTCGCCCGGGGAGAGGTCGGTGATGCGAGCGGTGGTCGTGGACACGTAGACGGGTGACAGCCCCGGCGCGGTGACGACGTAGTGGTCGGCCCCCTTGACCGACGTCCACGTGAGGTCGACGGAGCGGCTGTCGACGGCGACGGCCGAGGTGATCTCCGGGGGCTTCGGCAGCGGCTTGGCCGCGACGGTGGGTCCACCGGAGGCCAGGACCACGGCAACGAGGAGGACGAGGACTGCGAAGATGCGACGAGGACTCATGCGGCGCTCCGAGGGCGTGGGGGCCACGCCCGGCCCCCGAGTCCCGCCAACGTAATCCCGCCCTCGCCCCGCTGGTTCCTCCGCAGGGGTGGAGGAGCAGCTGATCAGCTGATCAGCTCGTCCAGCCGGGAGTACGCCTCGGCGTTGCCGCGGATGACCCGGCTCGGTCGCCCGTCGATGCTCACCGGGACGTCACCCGCGACGGTGATGCGGGCCATCTCCCGGTACTCCGTGCCGAAGTCGGCCACCGCGTAGTGCTGCGTCGCCCGGTTGTCCCACACCGCGACGTCGCCGGGCTGCCAGGTCCACCGGATCGTGTTCTCGAGCCGGGTGACGCGGTTCTGCAGCAGCGTGAAGAGCGCGATCGACTCGGCCGTGTTCAGGCCGGTGAACGCCTTGACGAAGTGGCCCAGGACCAGCGACCGCTCCCCCGTCTCGGGGTGCACCCGCACGACCGGGTGCTCGGTCTCGAAGAGCTGGGAGGCGAAGTCGGCCCGCGTGTAGTTGGCGTCGGGCTCCTCCGACTCCTCGTCGCGCTGCGCGTAGTCGTAGCTGTTGGTGTGGACCCCCCAAAGGTCGTCGACCAGTGCCTTCAGCGGCGCCGGCAGCGCGTCGTACGCCGCCACGGTGTTGGCCCACACGGTGTTGCCGCCGTAGGGCGGAAGGTGGACCGCGCGGAGGACGCTGATCGCCGGCACGCGGTCGACGAAGGTGACGTCGGTGTGCCACGCGTTGGCCGCCATGCCCTTGTCGGCCGTCACCTTGAAGACGCGGCCGCTGCCGGTGTTGACCGTCGGGTGCGCCGACGTGAGCGGGCCGAAGGTCTCGGCGAACGCCTGGTGACCGGCCTCGTCGAGGTGGTCCTGGCCCCGGAAGAAGACGACCTTGTGGCGCAGGAGAGCCTCGCGGACGGTCGCGACCACGTCGGCGGTCAGGTCACCGCCGAGGCGTACGCCGTCGATGCGGGCGCCGATCCTCCCGCCGAGCTGCTGCACGGTGACGGTGGGGCGGGCGAGGGTCGAGGTCATGGGATGAGCCCCTTTCGTGGGTTCGGGTTCAGCCGACGGTGACCGGCTCGGCGGTCACCGGCGCGCCGGGCGCGACGGTGCGGCGACGGGGCCACCAGGCGGGGTTCGCGCGACCCTGGCCGCCGAGGGCGGAGGTGACGCGGTCGAGGTAGATGGCGATGACGACGACGGCCAGGCCGCCCTCGATGGAGGCCGCGATCTGCAACCCCTGGACGGCGTTCACCACGACACCGCCCAGTCCCGCTCCGCCGACGAGGCCGGCGACGACGACCATCGACAGCGCAAGCATGATCACCTGGTTGACGCCGGTCATGATCGACGGCATCGCGAGCGGGAGCTGCACCTCGCGGAGCACCTCGCGCCGCGAGGCACCGAAGGCCACCGCCGCCTCGACCGTCTCGCTGTCGACCTGGTTGATGCCCAGCTGCGTGAGCCGGACGGCGGGCGGCACCGAGAAGACGATGGTCGCGACCAGGCCCGGAGCGTCGCCGACGCCGAAGAACAGGATCGTCGGCAGCAGGTAGACGAACACGGGCAGCGTCTGCATCAGGTCCAGCACTGGCCGCAGCACGCTGCGCACGACCGGGTTGAACGCCGACCAGATGCCGAGCGGGATGCCGATCAGCAGGGCGACGACCGTCGCCACCAGGACCGACGCCATGGTCTGCATCGTCTCGGGCCACAGGTCCATGGACTGGATCAGCAGCAGGCCGAGGCCGAGGCTGATCGAGAGCAGGACGCGACGGGTCGCCAGGACCGCGAGGACCACGAGGACGACGACCATCGCCACCGGGGTCAGCACGGTGAGCAGGTCGTAGACCGAGCGCAGCCCGAAGTTCAGGATGTCCTTGAGCAGGTCGAAGAAGCCACCGAGGTGCTCGGTCATGAAGTCGATGACGCTCTCGCCGCGTTCACCGATGCGCAGGTCAGGCACGTGCGGCCACCTCCAGCCGGCGCTCGTCGCGCTCGCGTTCCTGGGCAGGAGCGGTCGAGAGCGAGGACAGGATCGTCGCCCGCGGCACGACACCGTTGAGCCTGCCCCGTCCGTCGACCACCGTGACCGGCACGACCTGGCGGCCGGCCCGGTGCATGAAGTCGCCGATGTGCGCGGTGGGCTCCACTGTGTGGAAGTCCTGCGACACCGACGCCGAGAGGTCGCCGTCGCCGCGGTTGACGGCGGCCAGGAGCGCCGCGTCGGTCACCACGCCGAGCAGCCGCTCGTCCTCGCCCACGACGTACGCGCCCTGGGCCTCGTTGTCGCCGAGGCGGCGGAGGGCCGCGTCGGGGCGCTCGTGGACCTCGAAGACCAGCTTCGCGGGACGCTGCAGGTCGTACGCCGTCAGCACGCGCGCCCGGTCGACGTCCGCCACGAACTCGCTGACGTACTCGTCGGCCGGGTGCGCGACGATCTCGGCCCCCGGGGCGCACTGGACGACCCGGCCCTGTCGCATCACCATCACCTGGTCGCCGATCCGCATCGCCTCGTTGAGGTCGTGCGTCACGAACACGGTGGTCCGGCGGTCCTCGGCCTGCAGCTCGAGGAGCAGGTCCTGCATGTCGCGGCGGATCAGCGGGTCCAGGGCCGAGAACGGCTCGTCCATCAGCAGGACCGGCGGGTCGACCGCGAGCGCCCGAGCGAGTCCGACGCGCTGCCGCATGCCCCCCGAGAGCTCGTGCGGCAGCTTGTCGCCACGGTCGCCCAGGCCGACTCGCTCGAGGGCCGCGTCGGCCCGTTCGCGGCGCTCCGCCCTGGCCACGCCGCGGACCTTGAGGCCGTAGGCCGCGTTGTCACGGACCGTGCGGTGCGGGAACAGCGAGAAGTGCTGGAACACCATGCCGATCCTGTTGTTGCGGATCTCGCGCAGGCGTGAGTCGCTGACCTTCGTGATGTCCTCGCCGTCGATCAGCAGCTCACCGGCGGTCGGCTCGTTGAGCCGGTTGATCATCCGGAGCACGGTCGACTTTCCGGATCCGGAGAGGCCCATCACGACGAACATCTCGCCCGTGCCGATGGAGAAGCTCACGTCGGCGGCGCCGAGGTAGCCGCCCGCGGCGGCGACCGCAGCCGCGGGGTCGTCGGCCGCGAGGGCCCGGGCGGCCTGGCGGTCGCCGAGGCCGTACACCTTGGACAGGCCGCGGCCCTCGATGGCCGGTTGCTCGGTGGCGCGGTGGGACGGCTGCGCCAGCGTGTCGACGTCGGTGGTCATGACGCGAACGCCTCGGCCGCCGGCTCGCCCTCAGCGTCGTCGACGCCCTCGAGGAAGGACGCCACGATGTCGGGGTTGGCCTCGATCCACGCAGCGGCGATGTCGGAGAGCTCCTCGCCGTCCTTGTCGTGCGCGTAGTAGAACTCGCCGGCCTGGTCGGTGGTGAAGGTGAGGTTGCCGAGGAACTCGTTGATCTCGGGGTTCTCGTCGGCGAACCCGGCGCGGGTGACGGTGCGGATCTCGCCGGCGCCGCCCCAGACCTCGTCCGGGTCCTCGAGGAAGACCGTGCCGAACTCGACGGTCATCCAGTGCGGGCTCCACGCGAGGAAGACGATGGGCTCACCGGCCTTCTGCGACTTCGAGACCTGCGCCAGCATCGCCGGCGTGCCGCTGGCGACGAGCTCCCAGTCGCCGAGGCCATAGGCGTCCGCGTCGATGGCGGCCTGGATGGTCTCGTTGCCGGGCGAACCGGCCTCGATGCCGTAGATCTTGCGACCGAACTCGTCGGCGTGCTCGTCGAGGTCGGCGAGCGACTTCACACCGAGCTCCTCGGCGACGTCGCCGGGCACGGCAGGGGCGTACTCGGTGCCGGTCACGATCGTCGAGACGACGTCCACGTCTCCCCCGTCGATGAGCTCGCCGAAGGTCGGCTCCTGCGAGGGCCACCAGTTGCCGAGGTAGGCGTCGATGTCGCCCGTGCCGAGGGCGGACGCCGCGTTCTCGACGGAGAGGTTCTTCTTGATCGAGGCGTCGTAGCCGAGCTCCTGGAGGACCTGGACGGCGATCTCGTTCTCGACCTGCAGGTCGACCCACGGCTGCTCGGCGAGGACGACGGAGTCGGTGCCACCGCCGGAGGAGCTGCTGGCGAAGCCGTCGTCGGTGTCGCTGTCCGACGCGCAGCCGGTGAGCACCGCGCTGAGGCCGAGGGTGGCGAGGACCGCGAGGCGTACGCCGCGGCGGGTGGGGGTGGGGCGGTGGTTCATGGAAGCTCCTCGTTGCACATCATCAATATATGAGTGAAACGATAGACTTACGGCATTGCTCGATCCAAGCGGAGGCGCGCCGGGAGCCAGACCGGTTGTCAGCGACAGACATAGACGTGGTCTATGGCTGGCGCGAGACGCACCCGAGGCACCGTGGCGCGGCGGCGGGTCAGCGCGCGCGGTCGGCCTGGTGCTCGCGGACGTGGTCCAGGAAGTCGGTCGCGGAGCCGTCGAGCCCACCCGCGCGCCACACGAGCGAGACGGTGGCCCGGCTCTCGGGCTCCAGGCGCGCCACCAGCGCACCCTTGGTCGCCGCGTCCGCGGCCATCCCCTCGGGCAGCACCGCCGCTCCCGCCCCGGAGAGGACCAGGGGCACGACCGACGCCACGTGCGCGGTCTCGACCATCACGTCGGTCGGCTGGCCGGCGGCCTCGAGCTGCGCGTCCAGGAGGTCGCGCAGGGCGGTGCCGCGCGGCGTGCCGATGAGACCGTGCTGGAGCAGCTCGTCGATCGTCGTGGTCAGCTGCGGGCCGCGGCCCGGGGGCAGCACGGCGAGCAGCTGCTGCTCGGCCAGCTCGAGGCTGGCGAGCGGCCCCGCCGCGGGCGGACCGTCCACGAGCCCGAAGTCGACCTGGCCGGTGCGGACCTGGTCGAGCACCACCGAGCGGGCCGCCGGGTCCGTCACCTCGAAGCGCACCTGCGGACGCAGCCGCCGGAACTCACCGATCAACCCCACGAGCGGGTGGACCGCCCAGGACGTGCTCGACACGATGCGCAGCACCCCGACGTCGCCCTCGACGACGCCGCGCACGGCACTGGCCGCCAGCCCGAAGGAACGGACCGCCCGGCGGGCAGGCCCCACCAGCGCCTCGCCGGCAGCCGTCAGCCGCACGCCCCGGCCGTGCCGCTCGAACAGCGGCGAGCCGAGCTCTGCCTCGAGGGTGCGCATCGAGTGGGACAGCGACGGCTGGGCGATGTGCAGCACCTGCGACGCGCGCGTGAAGCTGCCTGCCTCGGTGATGGCGAGGAAGAACTCCAGCTGCCTGCGCTCCATGCCCCCTCCCTACCCAGCCCGCTCGATGGTGGTCACGACGCTCGTCACCGAGGGCCGCTTGGGCGTGCTGGAGAAGCCGAACCGGCACGGCGGGTCCACCGGCGTCAGGATCCCCAGGTCCGCACCGCGCCAGCGACCGGAGATCCTGGTGACCGCCACGACCGACGTCGCGCCGTACCACTCGCGCCGGTCGTTGCCGGCCGTCCCGCGGGTGCGCACGCCCCGCAGCACGACGCGGGCGACAGGGTCGACGGCGGCGCACCAGGCAGGCGACGTCGCGAGGCGGCTCGGCACCGCGGTGAGCAGCGCGCCCAGCGGCGTACGACCGCCGGTCACCAGGCGCAGCGAGAGCGACGGTGTCGACACCTGCCAGCCGTCGGCGGTGTCCTCGACCGTGACCGGCTCGATGACGTGCTCGTCGAAGGAGTAGGTCGCCGCCACGAAGTCGCGCACGCGCTCCGTCGGCGCCAGGAGCACCCGGTGCCCGGTGGCGTCCTCGACCATCACGTCGGCGAACCCACCCCAGGGCGAGTCGTCCCACCGGCCGACGACGATGCGTACGCCGCTGGCGCTGCCCACGCCGGCGATGCGGCCGCTGAAGCGTTCACGGACGAGGGTCACGGGGCGACGAGCCCGTCCGCCTCGCGTCCGTCCGCGGCCAGGCCGGTGGCGACGCCGGCGCGGTCCTCGTCGGAGCGGTTCTGGCTCAGCTTGGCCTTGGCCTCCACCGAGTCGATGAGGATCTCGACGCCGACGATGGGGCGGAGGTTCTTGTCGACGTAGTCGGCCGGGGCGTCGGTGACCGACCACGGCTCCGGACGCGGCCGCTCGTGGCGGTCGGTCAGCCGGGTGACCAGGCCGCGCACCCAGGAGGCGTCGTCGTGCACCGTGACGCGGCCGCGCAGGTGGACGACCGAGTAGTTCCAGGTCGGGACGACCTTGCCGTGCTCGGCCTTCGAGGCGTACCAGGACGGCGACACGTAGGTGTCCGGGCCGGTGACGATCGCCAGCGCCGGGGAGCCGTCGACGACCCGGCGCCAGTGCCCGTTCGCGCGAGCGAGGTGGCCCACCAGCCGGTCGCCCTCCCACAGCACCGGCAGGAACGTCGCGTCCGGCACGCCGTCCTCCCCGACGGTGACGAGCTGAGCCGTGGCGACCGCGCCGACGAACGGGCGGACCTCGTCGGGGTCCATCACGTTGAACCGCGGCACGTAGAGCGAGGCAGCGGAGGGGGTGGTGCGCATGGCCACCATCCTGCCCGTTCGGGTGGCACCGCTGTCGGTGCCGGGCGGCAGGATGGGTCCATGCTGCTCGCCGAGCTCGTCGCCACCTCCGCCGCCGTGGCCGCCACCCGCTCCCGCAAGGCCAAGGTGGCCGCGCTCGCGGAGCTGCTCGGTCGCGTCGAGCCCGAGGAGCTCGAGGTGGCGGTCTCCTACCTCGGCGGCACGCTGCGCCAGCGGCGCACCGGCCTGGGGTGGCGCGGCGTCAGCGACCTCCCCGCCCCCGCCGACCGGCCCTCGCTGACCGTCCTCGAGGTCCACGACGCCTTCGAGGCGATGTCGCACCTGTCTGGCGCCGGGTCCCAGCTCGCGCGGAAGGAGGCGGCGGCGCAGCTGTTCGGTCGCGCGACCGCCGCCGAGCAGGCGTGGCTGCGTGCGATCGTCACGGGCAACGTCCGGCAGGGTGCGCTCGACGCGGTCACGCAGGAGGCGGTGGCCCAGGTCGCAGACGTGCCGCTCGCCGCCGTGCGGCGCGCCGCGATGCTGGCCGGCTCGACCGTGGCGGCCGCCGGGGCGGCGTTCGAGGGCGAGGAGGCGCTGGACGGGATCGGGCTCGAGGTCGGCCGACCCATCATGCCGATGCTCGCCTCCAGCGCGCCCGACGTCGCTGCCGCGATGGGGGGCCTCTCCCCCGACGGCGCGACCGAGGTCGCCATCGACGCCAAGCTCGACGGGATCCGCATCCAGGTCCACCGCGACGGCGACGAGGTGCTCGTCGTGACCCGCAGCCTCGACGACATCACCGCGCGGCTCCCCGGGGTGGTCGAGGTCGCCCGCTCCCTGCCCGCCGAGCGCTTCGTCCTCGACGGCGAGGCGCTCGCCCTCTCCGACGACGGGCGCCCGATGGCCTTCCAGGACACCGCCAGCCGCACCGCCCAGGACTCCGGCGTCGCGGTCACCCCCCACTTCTTCGACCTGCTGCACGTCGACGGCCSCGACCTGCTCGACTCCCCCGGCCACGAGCGCCTCGAGGCGCTCGACGCGCTCGTCCCGGAGCAGCACCGCGTGCGCCGCCTCGTGACCGCCGACCCGGAGGCCGCCGACGCGTTCGCCACCGAGACCGTCGCCGCGGGTCACGAGGGCGTCGTGCTCAAGGACCTGTCGGCGCCCTACGCCGCCGGGCGTCGCGGCTCGGCGTGGGTCAAGGTCAAGCCGCGGCACACCCTCGACCTGGTGGTCCTCGCCGTCGAGTGGGGGTCCGGGCGGCGCGAGGGGTGGCTGTCCAACATCCACCTCGGCGCGCGCGACGAGTCGTCCGAGACCGGCTTCGTCATGCTCGGCAAGACGTTCAAGGGCATGACCGACGAGATGCTCGCGTGGCAGACCGAGCGGTTCACCGAGCTCGCCGTCTCCCCCGCGACCCTCCGCGACACCTACGTCGTGGAGCTGCGGCCGCTGCAGGTGGTGGAGATCGCCTTCGACGGCCTCCAGCGCTCGACCCGCTACCCCGGTGGCGTCGCGCTCCGCTTCGCCCGGGTCCTGCGCTACCGCGACGACAAGGGCCCCCACGAGGCCGACACGATCGAGACGGTGCGCTCGCACGTCACCGCGTGAGCGGGCCCTTCAGACGCGTGGCTTCGCGAGGCGGCAGCCGGCCACGTCGAGGTCGAACGTCCGGCCGGCGTCGAGGCAGCCGAGCAACCAGGACGTCTGCTGCCCGTAGTTCATGTCCTTGCGCATGACGACGCGACCGCGGCGGTTCTCCTCGCAGGCCGAGTCGATGCAGCGGCGGCCGCCGACGTAGCCGGTGTTGGCGACCCCGACCACCAGCCCGGTCTCGCGCGACACGATCGGCGAGCCGGAGTAACCGCCGCGGATCGCGCAGCCGTCGCGGGCCGGCAGCCGGATCGAGCTCCACCAGTCCCACGCACGCTCGTGGAGGCGGTACGCCGTCCCGGTGGTCGTGCAGGCACGCTGCTCGGTCCAGTATCCGGACGGGATCCGGATCCGCTCGCCGCGCGACGGTCCCTCGGCGGCCAGGGACAGCGGGGTTACACCGCGACCGGCCAGGTCGGCGTACGTCTCGCGCAGCGTGAGCAGGGCGACGTCGGTGCGGTACATCGAGGCGTACTGCAGCCGCACGGCCCGCGCCTCGAGCGCGACCCGCCCCTCACCGTCGAGGAGATCGACCCGGGTCCAGCGCTTCTCGCCCACCAGCACCTCGCGGGCGCCGAGGAACGGCTGGCGCACGCAGTGGCCGTTGGTGAGGACGACGGCGCGGTCGGTGTCGAGGGCAGCGGGCCACCGCACGACCGCCCCGGAGCAACCGGGCAGCCGTGCCGTCCCTGCGAAGCGCCCCTCGCTGGTCGCAGCGGAGGCACCGACGGGCGCGAACATCGCACCGAGGACTGCTCCCAGGACCGCCACGACAAGCGTCGTGCCCGACACGGCGACGGCACGACGGACAGCGGCGACCAACACCCCGGCATCGAACCACACCGGGGCCCGGGCGACGACCTACCTAGACTGACCGGCATGAGCACCGAGTCGACATCCGCGAACGCGCCCGCCCGGGGTGGCACCGCGGCGACCCGGCGCCGGCGGCGCGAGGCCGAGATCATCTCCGCCACGCGCCGGCTCTTCGACGAGCGGGGCGTCCGGGACGCCCAGATCGAGGACATCGCCCGGGCCGTCGGCATCAACCGGGCGATCATCTACCGCCACTTCACCGGCAAGGAGGAGCTGTTCAGCCTCACGCTGGTGCAGTACCTCGACGAGCTGCGGGTGGCGCTGGAGCAGGCGGCCGCCGTCACGGACGAGCCGCGCGACCAGCTCGTACGCCTGGTGGAGGAGTTCGTGGACTACGGCCTGGCCCACCCGGCGTTCGTCGACTGCGCGCAGGCGATCATGCGACGCCCCGGCGGTGACCTGCTCGAGGAGGTCAGCGAGAGCGCGATGTACCGCCTCGGGCAGGCGATCAGCGGGTGCCTGTCGGTGCTGACCCGCACGATCACCGCGGGCGCGGAGAGCGGCGACTTCCACGTCGACGACCCCGGTCTGCTCGCCAACATGCTCTACGCCAGCGGGCTCGGCACCCTCCAGCTCGGTCGGGTCGCGATGCGGGTCTCCGAGGAGGAGCCGGGCGTGCCGCGGATCAGCCGGGTCACCGTGGAACAGGTCCGCGACCACATGGTCGCCACCGCGCTGGCGGTCGCCGCCGGGGCTCCCGCGAGCACGGGGAGCCCGGCCCGGGGCCGCTAGCGCGAGAGGTGCTTGGCCCGCGCGAAGCAGAAGACGCCGTAGGCGGCGATGCCGAGCGCGATGGCCGTCAGCAGCACCTGGCCGAACGGCTGCTCCAGCACCGTCTGCAGGGCCTGGTCGAGCCCGCCCGACTTCTTCGGGTCGTGGGTGATCGCGGCGTAGCAGAACAGCCCGCCCACGATCGCGATCGCCACGCCCTTGGCGATGTAGCCGATCTTGCCCATCAGGACGTAGACCGAGCCGTCCTTGCCGGCCTGTCCCTGCGCATCGAGGTGCTCACGGAACTTCTCGGTCCATCCACGGTAGACCAGCGAGCCGCCGTAGCCGATGATCGCCAGTCCGACGACACCCACGATCAGTTGGCCGCCCGGGAGGTCCATCAGCTTGGAAGTCGTCGAGTCCGTCCCACCGCCACCGCCGGAGCCGGTCGCGGTCTGCACCGCGCTCCAGCCGATCACGCCGTAGATGACCGCCTTGAACAGCGACGTGGCCCGCTTGCGCCACCGCTTGGTGTCGTCGGACTCGTCGCGGTAGCCGAAGGCGAACTCCAGGAGCCGCCACAGGACGAGCAGGAACATGCCGATGGCGATCAGCCACACCAGAACGCCGCCCATGGGCTGCTGGGCGAGGTAGTGGAGGGCACCGGAGTTGGAGGCGCTGTCCTCCTTCTCACCGAAGGCGAGCTGCAGCGCCAGCCATCCGACGAGCAGGTGGACGACGCCGTAGGCCACGAGACCGGCGCGGATCGCGTGGTCCATCCAGTCGCTGTTGTTGGCCTGCTCGGCGCTGCGCGTGGGGGCGTTCATGGCGCCAACCTAGGACCTCGCGCCCTGGTGCCGCGACTCGACTGACCCCTGCGGGTGAGTGGTGTCTCCACCCCCCGCGCACGGAACCCCCGGCGCGCCTCAGACCAGGGTGGCGCGGTCGCGCTGGACCGAGCCGAGCAGCCCGTTGACGAAGGCCGGCGAGTCGTCGGTGGACAGGTCCTGCACGAGGTGCAGCGCCTCGCTGACGGCCACCGTGTCCGGCACGTCGTCGTCGCCCCACAGCAGCTCGTAGACGCCGATGCGGAGCACGTTGCGGTCGACCGCGGGCATCCGGCTGAGCGTCCAGCCCTTGCTGTAGGTCGTCAGCACCTCGTCGATGCGCTCGCGGTGCTCGACCACGCCCCGCACCAGCGTCGTGGTGTAGTCGTTGGTCGGGCCCTCGCCGGCCTCGATGGCGCGCTCGAGCGCGACCACGGGGTCCTCCGAGCGGAGCTCGGAGGCGAACAGGATGTCCAGCGCGCGCTTGCGCGCCTTCGAACGGGCAGCCACCTGGTGTCAGGCCTTGACGCGGCCGAGGTACGACGAGTCGCGGGTGTCGACCTTGACCTTCTCGCCGGAGGTGATGAAGAGCGGCACCGCGATGGTGTGGCCGGTCTCGAGCGTGGCCGGCTTCGTGCCGCCGGTCGAGCGGTCGCCCTGCAGGCCCGGCTCGGTCTCGGCGATGAGCAGCTCGACGGACGCCGGCAGCTCGATGAAGAGGACGCGGCCCTCGTTGGTGGCGACGATCGCCTCCTGGTTCTCCAGCATGAAGTTCTTCGCGTCGCCCACGACCTCGGGGGTGACCTCGAGCTGCTCGTAGGTGCTGGTGTCCATGAAGACGTAGGACGAGCCGTCGTTGTAGAGGTACTGCATGGTGCGCTTGTCGACGTTGGCCGTCTCGACCTTGGTGCCGGCGTTGAAGGTCTTGTCGACGTTCTTGCCCGACTCGACGTTGCGGAGCTTGGTCCGCACGAAGGCCGGGCCCTTGCCGGGCTTCACGTGTTGGAACTCGACGACGGCCCAGAGCTGACCCTCGATCTTGAGGACCATGCCGTTCTTGAGGTCGTTGGTGCTTGCCATGGTGTGATGTCCGCCTTCGTCGAGTTGTCAAGGAGTCCGTGGGCGGGCCACGGGCCCGGCGCCGACCGTCGAGTCTAGTGGTGGCGCGCGAGAGCCATGAAATGCGCGGCCTGCGCCTCGGTGGTGCCGCGCGGGTTGCGTCGCCAGCTCCCGTTGCCCGGCAGGAGCATCGCCAGCCAGAACGCCGCGAACAGGGGGCGGTACGCCGCCATCCGGGCGCGGTCCCCGGCGTCGAGACCGACGGCCGCGGGCAGGGCGTCGACGTCGTACACGCCGGGCAGCCGGCTGCCGAGGTGCTCGACGTGGTCCGCGAGCTCGTACGCCGGGTCGCTGAGGCCGCCGTCCTCGAAGTCGACCAGCCGCACCTCCCCGTCGTGGAGGAGGACGTTGGCCGGGTTGAGGTCGGCGATCCCGAGGGCGGTGAGCCGCGGCTCGGGCAGCGGCGGAGCGGCGACGTACGCCCGCGCGAGAGCCAGGGCGTCCGCCACCAGCGCCGGGTCATGGCACTGATCGAGGTCCGGCTCGTCGGCGAGCCACTCGACGAGGACCCCCGCCAGCGCGTCGGCGCCGTACCTCCGCGGCCCGATCCCGGCAGCCGTCACCGCCTCGACCGGTACGTCGTACAGCCGGCGCAGCGCCGCTCCCAGCGCAGCGATCTCGCTCGCCGTCATCGGTCGCGGGGCCACCGGCTCCCCCGGGACCCGCGACATCACGACCACCGGGCGGTCGCCGTCCTCCCGCCGCAGCGGCCGCGGCGCCAGACCGGGCGCGTGCTCGGCGAGGAGCGTCAGGCACGCCCACTCCCGTTCGGCCTGTGCCTCGTGGTCGGCGACGAACTCCTTGCGGACCTCCCCCTCGCCGAAGGTCAGGTCGTGGGTGGACGTCTGCACCCGCGCCAACCTAGCCGTGTGTAGCGTCGACACCATGCGAGTCACCATCATCGGCGGACACGGCAAGATCGCACTCCTCCTAGCACCGTTGCTCGTGGAGGCGGGGCACGAGGTCACCTCGGTGATCCGCAACCCCGACCACGTCACCGACGTCGAGGCGACGGGCGCGACCGCCCTGGTCTCCTCGGTGGAGGACGCCGACACCCACGCCCTGGCCGACCTGCTGTCCGGGCAGGACGCCGTGGTGTGGTCGGCGGGCGCCGGTGGCGGCGACCCGGAGCGCACGTTCGCGGTCGACCGCGACGCCGCGATCCGGTCCGTGGACGCGGCGCAGACCGCCGGCGTCGGCCGCTACGTGATGGTGTCCTTCTCCGGGGCCGACCGCGACTCCCTCGTCCCGGAGGACAACCCCTTCCGGTCCTACCAGGACGCGAAGATCGCGGCCGACGAGCACCTGCGTGCCTCCGGCCTCGACTGGACGGTCCTCGGACCCGGCAGCCTGACCCTCGAGCCCGGCAGGGGTGCCGTCAACCCGCACGCCCGCTCGGGCGAGGGCGACACCACCTCGCGCGAGCTCGTCGCCCAGGTCACGCTCGCGGTGCTGGACGACCCACGGGCACACCGCAAGACCCTCGTCTTCGGCGACGGCGACGTCGCGATCGACGACTGGCTCGCCTCGCTCTGATGCAACGGCTGTTCGTCTACGGCACCCTCGCGCCGGGCCGACCCAACGCGCACGTGCTCGAGCCGCTGGACGGGACCTGGGTACCGGCCACGTTGCGCGGTGACCTGCTCGATGTCGGCTGGGGCGCAGCGCACGGGTACCCCGCGCTCGCCCTCCGGACCGACGGACCCGAGGTGGCCGGATTCCTCTTCACGGCGCCTGCCCTGGCCGCCCACTGGAGCGCGCTCGACGAGTTCGAGGGACCCGGCTACTCACGGGTGCTGGCGCAAGCGCGCCGCGAGGACGGCGAGCTCGTGGACACCTGGGTGTACGTCGACCGCGCTGTGGGTCCCTGACGCGGCTGACCGAGTGGAGAGCGGCGGCCTGGAAACCCTTTCCACAGGCCCCTGTCGCGCCCCGATCCGCTGTCGGTGGGCTCTGGTTGAGTTGGTCCCATGACAGCAACGACAGCCTTCGGCCCAGGGGTCACCGACCTCGAGGACCTGGCTGAGGGCGCGTTGCTCTCCGAGGCGACGGAGGTGGAGGCACTCCTCCGCGAGGGCGAGGTCCACAAGCTGCGCATCGCCTACCAGTGGGCGGTGGCCCACCCAGCGGTCGCCTCCTGCGAGACGACTCGCGGTCCGTCCCTGCCATCGGTGCTGACGTCGCCCGAGGCCCTGGGCGGAGCGGGCACGCCCGCCGTCGCCGCGTTCACGCCCGAGCCGCTGGCGGTCGCGCTCGGGTGCTCGCCCGCTTCGGCTTCGACGTTGATCGCCGATGCGCTCGACCTGCACCACCGGCTCCCGCTGCTGTGGGACCAGGCCCAGGCGCTGACGGTGCCGGCCTGGAAGGCGAGGCGGGTCGCCACCCGCACGCGGCACCTCTCGTTCGACGCCGCAAGGTGGGTGGACCGGCAGCTCGCCGGCCGTGCGTCGCGCCTCGGCGCCGCTGCCCTCGACCGTGTCGTCGCCGAGGCCGGGGCACGCTGCGACGGGGAGGACCAGGCTGATCGGGAGGCGCTTGCGCGCCTGTCGTGGGACGTGGTGCTGGTCCACCCCGACCCGCTCCACTACACCGGCACGTCCGAGCTGCACGCCAGCGGCGACACCCTCGACCTGACGCGCTTCCACGACGTCGTCTGCGCGGAGGCCGAGGCCCTCGGCGCGCTCGGCGACACCGCCGACCTCGGCGTCCGCAAGGCCAAGGCGCTCGGGGTCATTGCTGACGCCCAGGCCGACTGTTCGGGTGTCCTTGTCCATCAGGCGAGCTAGCGGCGTCGTCATTCTTTCGACGCTCGCTTCCGCGTTGGGGTATACAAAGCGAGAAGACCTCTACGAGCAGGCCAGTTACCTCACTGCCGACGAGCGTATGTGGACGGCATGGTTCGAGACGGGTGCCTTTGTCGCCGCTGCAGGTCTGGTCTTCGTAGCCCTCGCCCTCCTCGTTGGCCGACCCGGCAATACCCCTTCGGCCACCGAGAGCGAGCCCGCTGCGCGCGAGCAGGACTGATCGTTCGATTACCCCCGAAGCGTCCGCTTCTGCCGCGACTCGTGCGTCCGACAGACCGTTGAGCTGATGCTCGCCGAACACGGTGGCGTGCTCGTCCCTGAATCGTGGGTGTGGTTCCTCAGCGGTCGACGCGGTCCAGCACGCCCTGAGCCTCATGGCTGTTGCTCAGCTGAGGCCCTCGGCGCCGTCGAAACTGGGATGCCTGGTGAGGTGGGAGTGGTGTCCCGTGTTGAGCGAAGCCGCCTCCCTTAGCTCGCGCGCGTGCCGGAGGAGCCCTGCCAGATCTCCAATCTCGTGCCACGGCATGTACCGATCCTCGACTCGCACCATGCGGGTCTCCGGCGCCTCACCAGAAGTCAACCGACGGGCGTCGGCCGCGCAGACAGCGACGGTGAGCTCGGCACCCGCCTGCGGACTCCACGCGACCGAGGTCGTTGAGGGACCGTGCCGGGCATCGAAGTAGCACGGCGTGCCGGGTTCCGGCACCTGCTCGCCGTCGCAGAGCGCTCGCACAGAGGCATGGTGCCACCGAGCATCAATCAGCACCTGCTCAACAGCGATGACCTCCTCGGTGGTCGTGCTGACGGCCACGAGATGCTTCGCCTTGTCGTGGTACGCGATCGCCTGCTCGCAATGGTGCTGTACCTCGTGTCCGGCGTCAGCCCCTGCGATGCCCACCCGCAGCTCGGCGAGGTCCTCCCCTAGAGCGATGATCTCCTGACGCATGAACCGTCGCGCCGTGCGGAAGTCCTCCTGCTTGGCAAGTTCCTGCTCGCGCCTGCGGTGCCGTCGCTCGAACATGCACGCAGCATTCCACTGGAAGGGACCTCCCGTGAGCCTTCCGTCCGCGCCGCCCTGGCCGCCGACCCATGACGGGTGCAGGTTCCTGACCGGCGCAGGTCCCCGCCACCCGGCCAAGTTGCCTAGCGGACCGGTCGGAGGCGTCTCATGCGAACGTCCGGATCTGCCGATGTGCGTGTTGTGTGCGACTTCAGCACGTCCCTGAAGGCGCACCGATCGAACACGCGGATGCGCCGCAGGAGCGGACGCACCCCAAGGTCCGCACCAACCTCACCCGAACCCGCCTACCCTCACACCAACCAGACACACCACATTCACCAGCCGGACGGGGTTCAGGAATGACGCGCACCAAGTCACGCAGACGCCTACGCTGCCGCCTCGGCATCCACAAGCCCGTCCTGCGTTCCGACGCCGATACGCGGTGGCACGAGTGCGAGCACTGCAAAAAGTTCTGCCCAGACGTGACCTTGGCCAACCGATACCCACCGGGAGGAACCGGCGACGACAGCAGCGGGTGGGCGTAACTGCGGCAGCCGTCCCAGACGGTCGCCTTCGCCGTCGCGCTCGAACGTCCGGATCTGCCGCGAACCGAGCATCCGCTCTTGCCGAGATCCGTACGCGCCCGACAGAAAGTCGGGTGGGCGCAAACACAGCCGTCTTGGTCGGTGGTCGCCGGAGTGCGGTGCAGTCGCTCATCGGCAGCGGCTGCACGGCGAGGTTCAGCGACGTCCGGCTGACCGACGGGCGACCCGAGGGTGGGCTCCGATTGCTGGAAGCAGGCGCCCCCAAGTAGTCCCGTGGACTACTTGGCTGACCACGGGCAAGAAGTCGGCGTGGCGACGTCGGGTTCTGGAGTCCGCGTCGGAATCGGGTGGATGACCTGCCCGCATCCGGGTCTAGGTGGTGAAGAACCTCGATGCCCCTGAGCAGCGAGGCTCCATGACGCGTCCGGGGGCTCACCCGTCGGACCCCGGGGCCGTTGAGGCCCCGGGGTGCGACGTGGTGCGAGCCTTCAGGTCAGCCGTTGTAGGACGGCTGGGACTGCGGGTTGAAGACGTCCATCGGGTTCCTCGACGCGCGGTTGATGACCTTGTCATCGACCTTGATCACGTCGAAGCCCTTCTGGATGTCGTTGGAATAGATGTAGCCGTTGTAGTAGTACGCCGACCACGAGCCGCCGATCTGACCCGCGGGGAGCGGACCCCGGTCGAACCAGGCGATCTCCCGCGGCTTCTTGGAGTTGGTGAAGTCGAACACCGAGATGCCGCCCTGGTACCAGGCCTGCACCATGATGTCCTTGCCGTTCACCGGGATCAGCGAACCGTTGTGCGCCACGCAGTTCTCGGTGGACTGCTGGGTCCGCGAGATCTTGTAGTAGCTCTTGAACGCCAGCTGACCGCCCTCGATGTCGTAGATCCCGTCCGCGCCGCGGTTGGGGCCGACCTCGGGGTTGCACGTCGCCGCACCACCACCGCCGAGCTCATCGGTGAACAGCACCTTGGTGCCGTCGTTGTTAAACGTGGCGGAGTGCCAGAACGCGAAGTTGGTCGTGTCCCGCACCTGCTCGGTCACCACCGGGTTCTCCCGGTCGGCGATGTCGAGCAGGATGCCGTCACCCATGCAGGCGCCCGCCGCGATGTCCTTCGACGGGTACGCCGTGATGTCGTGGCAGCCGCTGGTCGTGCTGGACCCGTTGCCGCCCGGGTTGCCGCCGTCCGCGAAGAGCACCGGCTTCGAGACCACCGCAGCGGTCTGCGGCGCGGCCACCGGGATCTTCACGACCGAGACGTAGTCATGCGGCGGCTGGCAGTCCGGGAACGCCGCGTTCGGGCTGTAGGACGAGACGTAGGCGTAGAGGTTCGCGCCGTCCTTGCTCGGGGCGAGCGTGTGCGTGTGCGAGCCGCAGTCGGTCTCGACCGCCGCGACGTACTGCGGGCTGGCCGGGTCGCTGATGTCGAAGACCCGGATGCCCTCCCACGACTCCTTGATCGTCGCGGACTGCGCGACGTTGTCGCAGGTGTTGTTGCTGCGGCTGGAGTCGACGCTCAGCACGAGCAGGTTGCCGGAGACCGAGATGTCGTTCTGCGAGCCGGGGCAGACGACCTGGCTGACGACCTTCGGCTCCTCGGGCTTCGAGATGTCGTAGACCATGAAGCCGTCGTAGTTGCCCGCATAGGCGTAGGCGCCCTGGAACGCCAGGTCGCTGTTGAGGGCGCTGGTCGAGTCGAACCGACCCTGCTTGGGCAGATTGGCGACCAGCCTGGTGTTGGGACTCGAGGCGATCTCGCCCTCGGCGAGGTCGGACTCGAATCCCTTCGTCTGCGCGAGGTCCTGGCCGGGGAGGCAGGCCTGCGCGAAGTTGTCGCCCGCCGCCTCGAGGCGGTCCTCACGGGCGTCGGTGCAGAGATCCTTGGCGCCGGCCTCCTCGCGGGCGCCGGTCGAGCTGTGGTCGTGGTTGCCGCCGTGCGCGACCACCGGTGCCGCGGACAGGGTGAGTCCGAGAGCAAGGGCGCCTGCGGCGGCGACACGGGCACGTCGGGGCATGGACGTGCGTCTCCGAGATGAGTACATGAAACCCGAGACCTTTCATCAGTCGACGAACGCTCCGGGGTTTCCGAAACGGTCGACACCGTCGTACCGTGCCCGGGACGCGCAAGTAAAGACTTTTGCATCGAAATGCTCGCAAGTGACCGGCGAACCCATCGGCGGTCGCACTGAAGGAGAACCGTGCTCGGACGACTCTCCCGCCCATTGGCCGCTGTGGCCACCGGGCTGGCCCTCACCCTGACCATGTCCGCGTGTACGTCGGACGAGCCCGACGCCACGGCCGCCGCGAACAGCGGCGACGACGGGTCGCCCGACGTGATCCAGCCCGGCGGTCCCGGCGAGGGAAACGCGACGATCTCGCCCGAGGACGCCGAGAAGGCCGTCGAGCCGGAGTTCAACGAGGCCGACGTGGCCTTCATGCAGATGATGGTGCCGCACCACGCGCAGGCGATCGTGATGTCCGAGCTGGCCGAGAAGCACGCCCGCAGCGACCGGGTCCGCGATCTCGCCGCGCGCATCCGGGCGGCGCAGGGCCCGGAGATCCTGATGATGGCCGCCTGGCTCGAGGAGCGCGACATGGCCGTGCCGACGGCCGCGGAGGACCCGAGCGAGTGGGACCACAGCGAGCACGGCCACAACGGGATGGTCGGCATGCTCACCGAAGCGCAGATGGACGAGCTCGCTCGGGCTCGCGGCGCTGCGTTCGACCGACTGTTCCTCCGCAGCATGGTCCAGCACCACCACGGTGCCATTGACATGGCTGACGACGTCGCCGTCGACGGCATCGACATCATGGTCAGCGAGGTCGCGGCCGACGTCGCACTCACCCAGACGGCCGAGATCGACCGCATGAAGGAGATGCTCGACCGCGCCTGACCCAGCGCTTGGTCGGCTGTACGTCGACACAGCGCGACCGAGGCCTGACGCGCTCTCCCACGAACCGCGAGACGAACTCCTCGGAGCAGTCACTCCACTCGATTGTCGGCGATCAAGGCAGCGTTGCCGACGCGTCGCGCGGTCTTGCGCAGAAGGCCGCGCACCTCGTACCGCTGGGCCAAGACCACTTCGGCGCCGGTGCGATCGACGGCTCGCACCAGCACAGCGTCGGTGCGCCGGCCTTCAACGGTGATGTAGCCATCCCAGACGCCACAGGCACCGTCCACTCCAGCGTCCACCTCAGGGGTCCGGTCTCCGTTGTCCCCAGCCACGACGGCCTCCAGACGCTGCTCGACTTCGGCCACGCCGTCCTCCAAGCGTTCGGCGACGAACCGGTGCAGATTCAACCGGTCACCAACGCGTTCGAAGAGGAACGGGATCAGTGGACCGCCGCTCACCTCGACGCTGTCGATGGCGTGGTCCAGGCCGGTGAAAGCCAGATGCAGCAGCGGGTCGGCGCCGGGGTCGACTCTGGCGGAGTCCGATGGGGCCATACCGGTGATCCTCCCAGCCCGGCCGCCGCCGCGTAGCGATTCTCGGAACGCACTGATCGCGGCTACTAGGAGACTTCCCGCAGGATCGGGGTCTGGCCAGACTGCGATCCAGGTGATCGGCGGGACGCTCTCATTGCGGCTGCCCACCCGGTTTCGGGTGTGGCTCACATCTGGACTGCGACCCGTCGACCACCGTGACGAGGAGTGGCTCCAGAGGGGTCTGCCCAGCTCGTAGTAGCAA